>NZ_PSTL01000022.1:0-54477 GCF_002930845.1 Rathayibacter sp. AY1A7
GTTCTCGGGGGAGAGGGGGATTCTCGGGGGCGGTGCAGGAGGAGCGCTGCGGGACGCTCCTCCCCCGGTCCGTCGCGCGGGGGCGCTCCGGGCCGGGTGGAGAGGGGATCAGCTCGCGAAGGTCCAGGTGAGCGGGAGCGAGGCGGACAGGCCCTGGTAGGCGTTGGTGGCCGACGAGTCGAGGGTCACGGCGATGGAGAAGGGGGTGGAGGTGCCGGGGGTGACCGGGGCGGTGTTGAGGGTCTTGACGGCCGAGCCGGCGAGGGTCGCGGCGGTGCCGGTGAAGACGGTGGTCCCGCCGGAGGTGATCACGACGTTGAGCTTGCCGCAGAAGTCGGTGGCGGAGCCGGAGGCGCCGGCCGCGACGTTGTTGCTCTGCGAGCAGGTGGCGCCGGGGGTCAGCGTGAAGGTGTTGGCGTTGACGGTGCCGGTGTTCTTCAGCGTGATCGCGGTGGTGACGGTCTGGCCGGGGACCATCGTGGTCGATCCGCCGAACTTGTTGATGGTCGCGCAGGTCGCGGTGTTGGTGCTGATCGAGCCGCCGTCGGTGCTGAGGCAGGTGATGGGGCTGGCACCGGTCGACTTCTCCTCCATGACGAGCGAGCCGGAGGCGGCGGTGTTGCCGGTGTTGGAGATGCTCGCGACGAAGCCGGACAGGGTGCCGGACATCGAGACGGAGAGGAGAGCGGCGGCGGCGATGCTCGTCGCGATGGCGAGGGGAGCGAAGCGGACGCGCTTGGACTTGGCGGTGTGGGTCGACATGGCAGGACTCCTGATCGGGTGGGGCGGGCTGATGCTGAAGGGGGAGGGTCCGGCTGGTGGTCCGCCGAACTCGATTGACCGCTAAGTTACTTGATGACAAAGATACATTGCAATCGTTCTTTCACCCCCTGTCCGGGTGACAGGCCGGGACCCCCGAGGGCGACCCGTACGATGACCCCAGCCCTACCCCGAGAAGGACGAATGACCACCGAGAGACCGACCCCGCCCGACGTCGACCAGGACGCGCCCGCCGTGCAGCTGCGGCAGTCGCTCCGGCTGCTCGAGAACGCGCAGCGGCACCTCCGCGCGAGCATCGCCGCGGGCGTGGGCGTGGGCATCTCGGAGCTCACCGCGCTCGAGGTGCTCGGCGAGTCGCCCGACCTCACGCCGAAGTGGCTGGGTCTCGAGCTCTCCCTCTCGACGGGCGCCGTGACCGCGCTCCTCGACCGGCTGGCGACCGCCGGCCACGTCGACCGGCTCGCCAACCCGCAGGACCGCCGCAGCGTCCTGCTGCGCCTCACCGCCTCCGGGGAGCAGCTGCTCGCGCAGGTGGACGAGCGCTACGACGAGGTCAGCGCGGAGGTGCTGAAGGCCTCCCCCGGGCTGAACGGCATGGCGGACGACCTGGCGCGTGCCGCCGCGGTCATCACCGCGCACACGATCCGCTGATCCGCGCCAGTCGCTAGGAGTCCAGCGCCCGGGTCAGGGTCCAGACGTTGCGCCCCTCGGAGCGCTCGTGCTCGAACGTGGTCGTCAGAGCCTGGATGAGAGCGAGCCCGCGGCCCGACTCCGCGAAGACGTCCGGCATCTCCCGCGGCCCCGTGCCGATGTCCGGCGGATCGGCCGTGTCGACCAGCTCCGCGTGGATCGCGTCTCCCTCGACGCGCACGACGAGGCGGCAGACGATCGTCGTCGTCGACGTCGCGTGCTGGATGACGTTGTCGACCAGCTCGACCAGCGCCGTCTCGACGGCCATGCGGTCGCGGGCCGGCAGGTCCGGCCGCTCGCCCCAGAGCCCGGCGAGCATCTCGTGGACGACCTCGGTGTCGTCCGGGGGCGTGCGGAACCCGACGCTGCGCTCAGTCACGGTACGCGTCGCCGGCGGTGTCGAAGAGGGTGAGCACCCGGTCCAGGTTGGACAGCTGCAGCACCATCACGACCTGCCCGCTGGGAGCCGCGATCCGCAGGTCGCCGCCCGCCTGCCGCGCGGTCTTGAGAGCGCCGACCAGGGCGCCGAGACCGGAGGAGTCCATGAACGTCACCGCGCTGAGCTCGACGACGATGCGGGGGCTGCCCTCGTCGATCGCCCGGCGGACGGCCGAGCGCAGCTCCGGAGCCGAGGCCGCGTTGAGCCGCCCCTCCCCCCGCAGCACGGCGATGTCGGGGGCGATCGTCTCGGTCGTGAACGTCATGCGGGGTCCTTCTCGGCGGAGCGGTCGGCGCCCGTGCGGGTCAGCACGAGGGCGGTGATGTCGTCGGACGCGGAGCCGGAGGCGGCGAGCGCCCTCAGCGCCTGCAGGAACTCGGCGGTGTCGGCGGAGTCGCGGGCGAGGTCGACCGCGCGCGCCAGGGACTGCAGGGTCCCGTCGTAGAGGTCGAGGACGCCGTCGGTGAAGGCCAGGAGCGAGTCGCCGACCGCGAGCTCCACGGTCTGGGTGATCCAGCCGCCGTCCTCCGCGATGCCCAGCGGGAGGCCCAGTGCCGCGAGCCGCTGGAACGAGCCGTCGGCGCGGAGGAGGACGGTGAGCCCGTGGCCCGCGTCGACGAAGTCGATCCGGCCGGACGCGGTGTCGAGGCGCCCGTGGAAGAGGGTCGCGAAGGTCTCGGTGGCCGTGAAGTCGTCGTGCAGCTGCGCGCTCACCGCGCTGACGACCGCGTCGGGGTCGCCGCCCAGGCGCGCCCGGAACGCGGAGCGGATGGACGCGGCCACGATCGCCGCTGCCGTCCCCTTGCCCATCACGTCCACGAGGGTCAGGTCGACCGTCTCGTCGTCGCCGCGCCAGCTGTAGAAGTCGCCGGTGATCGTCCACCGCGGCAGCGAGAGCCCCGAGAGCTCGTAGCCGGCAGGGTGGTGGAGGGAGGAGGGAGCCATCTGCGTCTGCATGTCGGCGGCGCGGTCGCGCTCCGCCGTGTCGCGCAGCTCCCGCTCGACCCACTCGCCGAACTCCTCGAGCAGCTGCCGCTCGTCCGGGGTGAGGCTCCGGGGCACGAAGTCGATGAGGCAGAGGGTGCCCAGCTGAAGGTCGCCCTCGACCGACAGCGGCCGCCCGGCGTAGAAGCGGACGTGCGGGTACCCCGCGACGTGCTCGTGCCCGGCCCACGCCTCGTCGGCACCGAGGTCCGGCACGACGAAGGTGGTGCGCTTCTCGAGCGTCGCGTCGCAGAAGGTGCCGGCGCGCGGGTAGGCGAGCACGGCGTCCGGACGCTGCGGGGACTTCGTGAACAGCGTGGTGTCGTCGAGGAAGTGGATCTCGGCCACGGGCACGCGGAACAGCTCCTCGGCCATCCGTGTGATCCGGTCGAAGCGCTCCTCCGGAGCCGACCCCATCATCTCGAGCGCCTCGAGCGCCACCAGCCGCGGATCCTGCTCGGCCTCGATCATCCGTGCCCCCTTCCCCCTGCGCGCCGCGCCGGGACTCCCCGGAGCGCACACGCACCTCCGACCGTATCGCCCCGCTTGACGGGTGGGGGACCTTCGGCGCCTCTGTACCCCTCACGGGGTACGGCTGTCGCAGATCGCGCGGTCGGGAGCGTCGGCGGTGGCCGATCCCGGCCGTCCTCGCCTCCGCCTCTTGCCGCCGGACGGAGCGGACCCCTACTCTTCACCCGACGCTCCCCCGGCGACCCGCGAGCACCCGAAGCCCGCAGGCTCGTGGGCGTCGCCTCAGGAGCGCCCGTGCCCACTCAGCCGCGTCCCCTCCGCCGATCGCGCGCGGAGACGAACCGACCCTCTCGATCCGACGCGCCCCGGCGCGGGAGCCCGCTCGCTGCGGCGCTCCTGCTCGTGACCGTCCTGATCCTCCCGCTCGCCACCGCGCCGACAGCGTCCGCCGTCGACTCGGCGGGCGACGAGTACGACGCGATGCGCCTCGCCCTCGTCGCCGATCTGACGGGCACGATCCCGGGAAGCGGGAGCGTCGGCGGCCTCGCCGCGGCGAAGGGCCGCCTCGTCGCCGAGGCCGAGGGCTACTGGTCGACGCTCGAGACCGACGGCGGCGAGCCCTGGCCCGACCTGGTCACGGGCACCTCGGCGGTGGAGGTGTGGGCCGCCTACAAGCGGGTCACCGTCCTCGCGACCGCGCTGAAGACCCCCGGGACCGCCCTCACCGGCGACCCGGCGCTCCTCCGCGACGTCGTCACGACCGCCGACTGGCTCTCGGCGAACCGCTACAACCGCTCCACCACCGGCACCTCCCGCTGGTGGGAGCAGCAGATCGGCATCCCGCTCGAGCTGAACAGCATCACCGCCCTCCTCTACCCCGACCTCTCGGCGGCGCAGGTGCAGGCCTACCTGTCGGCCTCGACGCGCTTCGCCGACACCGTCACCCGGACCGGCGCCAACCGCGTCTGGACGGCGGCGGTCATCGCCGGGCGGGCAGTGCTTCTGAAGCAGCCGGCGAAGATCGCGGAGGCGGCCGCCGGCATCGACCCGGCGCTGCGGACGGTGGCGTCCGGCGACGGCTTCCACGCCGACGGCTCCTTCGTGCAGCACAGCGTCTTCGCCTACAGCGGCGGGTACGGGCTCTCGATGCTCGACACCCTCGACGACCTGTACGCGCTGCTCGACGGCTCCCGCTGGGAGATCACGAGCCCGGAGGGGCTCGGCGTGTACGACCGGCTCGCCTCCTCCTTCGCCCCCGTCACCTGGTGCGGCGCCGTGATGTCGACGGTCCGCGGCCGCGAGACCGCGCGGGCGGAGTCGGAGGACGGCGACGTCGGAGTCCAGCTGCAGGCGGCGGTGCTGCGCCTCGCCGACAGCGCCCCGCCCGCGGCCCGGACCCGGACGAACGCGCTGGCGAAGAGCTGGCTGGCCTGCAACGCCGGCAGCCCCGTGAGCATCGAGACGGCCGGATCCGTCAGCGACGTCGTGCGCGCGCGGCTCGTCCTCGCCGACACGGGCCTGACCGCGACCCCGATCGGCTCGGGCGTCCGGGCCTTCGCCGGCATGGACCGCTTCACGCGGACCACGGCGACCTCGGGCTTCGCCGTCGGCCTGTCGAGCACACGGATCGCCCGCTACGAGTCGCTCAACGGCGAGAACCGCAGCGGCTGGTACACCGGCGACGGCGCGACCTCGCTCCACCTGGGCAGCGGGCGCCAGTACGACGACGGCTACTGGGCCACGGCGAACCCGTACCGGATGCCCGGCACCACCGAGGACACGATCGTCCGGAGCGCGGGCGAGGGCGCGTCGTCCCGCCCGACGACGACCTTCACCGGGAGCCTCGAGAGCCTGTCGCGGCGGACGGGGATCGCGGCGCTCGACTTCGACGCGGCGTCGGTGAGCCTGGTCGCGAAGAAGGCCTGGTTCACCTTCGACGACGAGATCCTCGCGCTCGGCTCCGGGATCACGGCGACCGACATGTCCGGGACCGGCTGGGACGGGGTGCGCCGGCGCGCGGAGACGGTGATCGACGACCGCCGCGACGTCGCTCCCGACGCGAGGCTCCGCGTCGACGGCGTCCTCCGCGGTGCGGAGGCGACCGCCACGAGCACCGCCCGCTGGGCCTCGATCACCGGCTCCGCGGAGTCGGTGGGCTACGTCTTCCCGACGCCGATCGCCCTGACCGCGCAGGGGCGGACCCGCACCGGAGCCTGGAGCGCCGTGAGCGCCGCCGGTCCGACGGCGCCGGTGACCGGCCACTACTACTCCCTCACGACGAGCCACGGCACGAACCCGACCGGCGCCTCGTACGCGTACACGGTCCTCCCCGGCGCCTCCGAGGCGGCGACCGCCGCGTACGCGGCGGACCCGGACGTGACCGTGCTCAGCAACACCCCCCAGCTGAGCGCCGCCCGCGACCGCTCGACCGGCACCGTGAGCGCCGTGTCGTGGAAGGCCGGGACCACGAGCCCCGTCCTCGTCGGAGGCACCCGGGTCGCGAGCATCACCGGCGCCGGACTGGTCTCGATCCGGGAGGACGCGGACACGGTGACCGTCTCGACCGTCGACCCGACGCAGGTCTCGACGAGCGCGCTCACCGTGACGCTCGCGCGGCCGACCGCGGGCACGGTGTCCTCGAGCGCCGCCCTGAGCGTGACGAGCAGGACGAGCACCGCGACGACGATCACGTTCCGGCCGAACGGGCTGAAGGGAGCGACGGCGTCCATCGTGCTCGCGAAGAGGGCCGCCACTCCGGTGCCGACGGCCGCGCCCACGCCGACCGCGACGGCAGCGCCGACCTCGACCTCCACGCCGACCGCCACCGCGACTCCGCTCGCCGCCGTCGGGGCCGGCACCCACCAGAACGGCTCGCCGGCCGTCGCCGTCACGGGCACCTGGTCCACCACCTCCTCCTCCGCGGACAGCGGCGGCGGTGTCTCCTTCTCGTCGACAGGGGGCGCCTCCGCCACCCTCCGCTTCACCGGCACCGGAGTCTCGTGGGTGAGCCGCCGGTCCAGCACGTCCGGGATCGACGAGGTCCGCCTCGACGGCGTCCTCGTGGCCTCGGTCGACCGCTACAGCGCCACCACCCGCTCCGCCCAGACCGTCTGGACCAGCGGGACCCTGCCCGCCGGCACCCACACCGTCACGATCACCCGCGGCAGCACACGGAATCCGGCGGCGACCGGGGGCAACCTGATCCACGACGCCTTCGTCGTGAGGGGCTGACGGCCCGGCTATCACCGGCCGCGGTGCCTGGCCAGGCCCTCGCCCGGCGGCGGGCGGGCCCGTAGCGTCGCCCGGACCGATCGACCCGCCGGGGTCACGACGAGAGGACGCGCCATGAGCAGCACGAGCGACATGATCCGGAGCCACCCCGAGGAGCTGCGCGGCGTCGATCCGGAGGTCCTGGCCGAGTGCATCGACGCGTGCGGCGCCTGCGCGCTCACCTGCACCGCCTGCGCCGACGCGTGCCTCGGCGAGGAGTCGGTCGCCGAGCTGGTCCACTGCATCCGCACCGACCTCGCCTGCGCCGACGTGTGCGCCGCGACCGGCGCCGTGCTCTCGCGCCGCGGCGTCGTCGGATCCGCGGCCGTCCGCGCCCTCGTCGAGGCCTGCCTCCTGGCCTGCCGCGCCTGCGCCGACGACTGCGAGCAGCACGCCGGGATGCACGAGCACTGCCGGATCTGCGCCGAGGCCTGCCGCCGCTGCGAGCAGGCGTGCGAGAGGCTGCTCGCGCAGCTCTGAGCGCGGGCTCCACCGCGCGACACCTCCCCCACCGGACTCGACGGGCGGCTGTCAACCGTCCTGCCCTGAGCGTCCGGCGCTCCGCGGAGGTCATCGCCCACATCGAGCTCGAGACGCGCCGCATGCAGCCGGCCCGTCCCTCGTGGAGCGAGGAGATGACGGACATCCCTCCGCTGGACTTCCTCGAGTACACGGACATCGCCGACCTCGAGGACGCCCGGCGCGACCCGACGGACTAGGCCGCCGCCGGCTCCTCGGTGGAGCGGGAGTCGCTGAGGGACAGCGAGCCGATCGTCGCGATCACGCCGACGAGGACCGCCACGACCAGGAAAGCGACCCGCTCACCCGCGAAGAAGCTCCGGACGAGGTCCGCGCTCCACGCGCCCGCCGGGAGGGTGGTCGCCACCAGTGCGGCGATCAGCGTGCCGACGACGGCCGTGCCGATGCTGGTGCCGATCTCCTGGGCCGTGTCGTTGAGCGCCGCACCGATCGAGGTGCGGTTCGCGGGCATCGCCTCGACGAGGGCGACGGCGCAGATGGTCATGATCGTCCGCAGGCCCACCGTCATCACGACCATCATCACGGCGATCGCGGGGTAGCCCCGGTCCACCGCCCAGGACATCCCGAGCAGCGCGCCGACCAGGAGCCCGGTGCCGATCAGGCAGGCCGCGCGGTGCCCCAGCTTCGCGGCGAGGCGCTCGGTGACCGGAGTGGCGGCGAGCATCGTGACGATGACGGGCAGGTTCGCGAGGCCGGCGCGCACCGGGCTCCAGCCGTAGGCGTACTGGAAGTGCAGGATCAGGCCGAACAGGACGCTCGCGAAGGCGACCGAGGCGCCGAGCTGCGTGAGCGCCGCTCCCCGCGCGGGGCCGGCGCGGAAGATCGCGAGGTCGATCATGGGCGAGACGGCGCGGCGCTCGCGGACGGCGAATCCCGCGACGGCGGCGACGGTGCCCGCGGCGCAGGCGATCGTGAGGAGCGACAGCCAGCCGTTCTCGACTCCGCTGGTGAGTGTGTAGCAGCCGAGCCCCACCGCGGCGACGGTGAGGGCGGTCCCCGGCAGGTCGAGCCGACCGGAGGTGAGGTCGGCGCGCTGGTCCGCGGGGACTCCGAGGCGCACGCCGATCCAGACCAGCAGCGCGATCGGGGCGTTGACGACGAGCAGCCACTGCCAGCTGACGGTGCTGAGGATCGAGCCGCCGAGGAGGGGGCCGAGGACCATGCCGGACATCCCGACGATCATCACGATCGTGATCGACCGCATGCGGAGCCTCTCGTCGTCGAAGAGCCGGAACACCAGCGACATCGTGACGGGCGCCATGGCGGCCGCGGCGCAGCCGAGCGCCGCGCGGAGGGCGATCAGCTGGCCGATGTCGGTGACGAGGACGACGGCGAGGCTGATCAGCCCGAACGCGGCGAGGCCGGTGAGGAGCACGCGGCGGCGGCCGAACCGGTCGGCGGCGGACCCGGCTGTCAGCAGCAGCCCGCCGAAGGTCAGGGAGTAGGCACCGGTCACCCACTGCAGTCCGGCGGTCGACCCGTCGAGTGAGCGTCCGATCGTCGGGAGGGCGATCGAGAGCAGCGTGTTGTCGACCATCTCGACGAAGAACGCGAGGCAGAGAGCGGCGAGCGGGAGTGCCGCGGAGCGGAGGGAGGTGTGAGCGCGGGACTCGGCGGAGGTGGTCGTCGGAGCGGACATCGAGGCGCCTTCCTATCGAACGCCGTTCGACTCTCGTACGGCGTTCGATAGTATGGAACGCCGTTCGGTAAGATGCAAGCCATGCCTGCAGATCGCCCGACGGAGACCGCTGCCGCGCCCTCCCCCGCCCGGGGCCGCCGCCGAGCGTCGCACTCGCTCGACACCGTGCTGGCCGAGGCGATCGCGATCCTCGACGAGTCCGGGGAGTCGGCCCTCACGTTCCGCGCGCTCGCGGCCCGACTCGGCGGCGGTGTGGCGAGCATCTACTGGTACGTCGGCAGCCGCGACGAGCTGCTGGAGCGGGCGACCGACGAGGTCATGGGCCGGGTCCTCGCCGACAGCGAGCCGCTCACCCACGGGCCGGACCCGATCGACAACGTCCGCGCCGTCGCACTGGCCCTCTTCGACGAGTGCGTCCGCCGACCCTGGTTCGGCCTCTACATGCTCCGCACGACCGGGGTGCAGCCCAACTCGATGGCGATGTACGAGCGCCTCGGGCAGCAGCTCATGGCTCTCGACCTGACGCCCCGGCAGCGGTTCCACGCCGTGTCGTCCATCGTCAGCTACGTCGTCGGAGTCGCGGCCGACCTGGCGCAGCCGCCGCCCCGCGAGTTCCTCGAGAGCGGGATGGAGAGGGGCGAGTTCCTCGAGCACCTGGCCGACCGCTGGCGCGCCCTCGATCCGGAGGAGTTCCCCTTCGGCCACCACGCGGCCGACGTCATGGCGACGCACGACGACCTCGACGTGTTCCGCTCCGGCCTCGACCTGCTGCTGGCCGGGCTCCGGCTGCAGGCGGGGCGGGGCTGAGGCCGGGTCAGCTCCCCGAGGTCCGCCGGATCGCGACCACGGTCACGTCGTCCGCCAGCAGCCCCTCGGCCGCCAGGCGGGTGACGCCGGCGACCGCGTCGGCGGCGGTCGCGGGGGCGGCTACGGCCGCGTCGGCCACCCGGTCGAGGGCGGCGAGGGAGCCGTCGAAGAGGTCCAGCACGCCGTCGCTGCAGATCAGCAGCAGGTCGCCGGGGTGGAGCCGGAGGCCGGTCGGCTCCCACTCCTGCGTGCCGAGGAGGCCGAGCGGCAGGTGGGCGGAGGGGATGCGCTCGCGCGACCCGTCGGCGCGGCAGACGATCCCGAGTCCGTGCCCGGCGTCGACGAGGGCGATGTCGCCGGTCGAGGCGCTGAGCCGCAGGTGGAGGAGCGTGACGAACGCGTCGTTCGCCGACAGATCCGGCTCGACGACCCGGTCGATGAGCGCCATCGTCGCCGCGGGGCCGAGAGCGGGAGGAGTGACGCGCAGGGCGGCGCGGACCGTGGCGGCGATCATCGCGGCGCCGACCCCCTTGCCCATGACGTCGACGACGGTGACGGCGAGCCCGTCGGGCGTGCAGCGCCAGTCGAAGAAGTCGCCGCTCACCGTCCCGCTGGGCACGCAGGCGCCGGCGACGTCGTAGCCCGGGAGGTCCGGGACCGAGCGGGGCTCGAGCCGCCGCTGCACCCTCTCGCCGTCGGCGAGTTCCTGCCGCGAGCGGGCGGCGCCGGCGGTGAGCATCTGCGCGACCTGCTCGCCGCTGAGCGACGCCATGCTGAACGACACCACGACCAGCAGCACCAGCGTGATCAGCGTGGTGGTCGGGGTCCCGAACCAGGTCGCGAACAGCTCGCTGCGCAGCCCCGCGGCCAGGAACACGGCGAACCGGAGCGCGTAGTAGAGGGAGAGGGCGCCGGAGCTCAGCAGCAGCGGCCAGCGCGTGCGCGAGCGCCCGGCGCCGAGCAGCGCGATCTCGCGGGTCGACAGGCCGATGAGGAGCGCCATCGAGGCGAGGTAGAGCGGCCCTCCCGACCAGTCGTTGACGGCGGGCGAGTCGAGGCTGGACACGCCCGTCACCACCACGGTCGGAGCGACCACCAGCCACCACGGCGTCGGCCGGCCGCGGAGGGAGCGGCTCGCCGCCCAGACCGCGGCGGCGCCGGCCACGATGAGCCCATTGCCGAGCGGATTCGCCCACACCTGGTCGGCCGTGCCGTCGCGGAGGTAGGCGAGCGAGCCGCCCATGAACAGCGCGAGCGCCGTGCACCACCAGAAGCTGAAGGACGAGCGCGTCGACCGGTAGGTGACCAGCGCGAACAGCAGGAAGAGGGTGAGGGCGGTGACCCCGAAGGCGACGCGGAGGGTCGTGGCATCGAGCAAGGCGGGTCCGTGGCCCTTCCAGGAGACCGAGCGGCGGAGCGGCGGACGGGCGCCGCGATCAAGGGGATCCTGGCACGGCGCGCGGGCCGCACGGGGCGCGCCGTGGAGGCCGGCCCCGGGGATCCGCGGCAGTGCGGCCCGTCCGCCCACCCGACGGGGGGAGCGGGAGGGGAGCTCGCCCGTTCGAGGAGAGACCACCGCCCTCGCGCTCGATACAGCATCGCGTGTACCGTCGCTCCCGTGCCCGCCACCGCGACCCTCACCCACTCCGCTGCTCTCGCGCGCCTCGGATCCGCCCTGGCGGACGAGACCCGGTCCCGGATCCTGCTCGCGCTGCGCGAGGCTCCGGCCGTCCCCTCCGACCTCGCGGACGCGCTCGGGGTCTCGCGGCAGGTGATGTCGAATCAGCTCGCGTGCCTCCGCGGATGCGGGCTGGTCGAGGCCGTGAAGGACGGCCGGTACACCCGGTACCGGCTGGCCGAGACCCGGATCGCCGGGGCGCTCGACCACCTGCTCCGCCTGGCCCTGGTCGTCGATCCGGACTGCTGCTCCGGCGACGACTGCCGCTGCGCATGACCGCCCTGCGCACTCCGCTCCTCCCCGCCCGCCGCCGCGTGCTGCAGAGGCGCATCCGCTGGATCGTCGGCGCGACCATCGGCTACAACATGGTGGAGGCGATCGTGGCCCTCGCCGCCGGGACGGTCGCCTCGTCCACCGCGCTCGTGGCCTTCGGCCTCGACTCCGTGGTGGAGGTGCTCTCCGCCGCGGCCGTCGCCTGGCAGTTCTCGGGCCGCGATCCGGAGGCGCGCGAGCGCACCGCGCTGCGGGTGATCGCCGTCTCGTTCCTCGGCCTGGCCGCGTTCGTCGCCGTCGACTCGGTCCGGGCGCTGCTCGGATTCTCGGAGGCCCAGCACTCCCCCGTCGGCATCGTGCTGGCCGCCGTCAGCCTGCTGGTGATGCCCGCGTTCTCCCTGCTCGAGCGCCGGACCGGCCGCGAGCTCGGCTCGGCCTCGGCCGTCGCGGACTCGAAGCAGACGCTCCTCTGCTCGTACCTCTCCGCCGCCGTCCTGGTGGGCCTGCTGCTGAACAGCACGCTCGGATGGACGTGGGCCGACCCCGTCGCCGGCCTCGTGATCGCCGCGGTCGCCGTCCGCGAGGGCCTGGAGGCCTGGCGCGGCGAGTCCTGCACGACGCCGATCTCCGCGCTCACGAGCGAGGACTCCGAGGCCTGTAGCTGCTGCTGACGGGGGCGGGACGGCGCGGCGCACATCGGCGGTGACCGACCTCCGTCAGGACTTCGACGCGAGGCCGGCGGCCGATGGGACCCGCTCCGGAGCTACCGACGGCCGGCCCGCGCCTCGACGACGTGCCGGCACCCGACCCCGCCGCGCTCCAGCTCCTCGCGCTCGCGGCGGAGCCCGACGCGGACCCGCCGCGCCTCTGCCAGCGGCAGCACCGCCTCCGGATCGACGGTCGCCAGCAGGAGCGCCGCCCGCGACCTCGCCGCCACCCGCACGTCCAGACACGGCGTCTCCTCGGCGAGCCCGAGCAGCGCGTCCACCAGCAGCTCCAGCTCGACCGCGGTCGCGTGGAGCACCAGCACCCGCGAGGCCGTGCTCGACGGGCGGCGGACGAGGAGCGTCGCTCCGGTCATCATCGCCGCCCTCCGCTGCTCGGGACCGGTCCGGGACGTCCGCCCCGCCTCGGCCCTCGGCGACCGCCCGCGCGACGTCGGCGTGCACGCATGGGGTTCCTTCTCTCGTCCTGCTGCGGCGCGATCTGCACCGCACCTCCATCCGACGACTCGGGCACCCGGCCGGGGAGAGGGTTGCCACGCGCGCGTCGGCGGGTCAGGAGGCGCCGGGGCCGCCGGGGATGAGAGGGTTGCGCGATGTCCACTGCGAGCGTGCCGTCGCCGCGCGCCGGAGTCCGGACCCGGCGCTTCCGGCGCCTCGCCCGCACGGGCTTCGCCGTCAACGGACTGATCCACCTCCTGATCGGCGGCCTCGCCCTGCGCGTCGCGGTCAGCGACGAGACCTCGCGGGAGGCGGACGCGTCCGGAGCGATCGGGCGCATGGCCGACTCCCCCGTCGGGCTCGTGGTGGTCTGGGCTGCGCTGGTCGGGCTGGTCGCGCTCGGGCTCTGGCAGCTCTCCCTCGGCGGGCGCTCCTCCGCGCCGGGGCTCCCCGCCCGCCTGGGCCGCCGGATCGTCGAGTCGGGCAAAGGCTTCGCCTCGCTCACGCTCGCGGGCACCACGCTCGTCTTCGCGCTCGGCGGCTCGACGAGCTCCTCGGCCACGATCCGCCGCATCAACACCGAGCTGCTGACGAGCACGGTCGGCGTCGTGATCCTCGTGATCGTCGGCGGGATCGTGCTGGGCAGCGGTATCGGCTTCGTCGCGATCGGGATCCGGCGCGGCTTCCGCAAGCTCGTCCGCATCCCCGAGGGCCCGACGGGGACGGCAGTGCTGATCCTCGGCGCGACCGGCTACATCACGAAGGGGCTCGCTCTGGGCCTGGCCGGCGGGATCTTCGTGGTCGCGGCGCTGACCGGCGACGCTCGCCAGGCGACCGGGCTCGACGGGGCCATCCACTTCCTCGACGTCCCTCCGTACGGCACGATCGCCCTGACCCTCGTCAGCGCGGGACTGGTCATGTACGGGCTGTTCCTCGTCGCCCGGGCGAAGCTCGCGAAGCTCTGAGCCGACGCGGCAGTCGTTCACAGTCGCCACCCATATCGCTGAGTATCGTTCGGAGAAACAGGAGGTCATCATGAACGGATCGTCATCGACCGGCGCGTTCGGCACCGGCACGCCCATCGAGAGCATCTGGCGCGCGATGGAGCAGGCCCGCTCCCGCATGGAGAAGCGCGTCGGCTCCCGGGTCGGCCGCGGGGACGTGCGCACCGCGGTGCTCGCGCTCCTCGCCGAGCAGCCCATGCACGGCTACCAGATCATCCGCGAGATCGAGGAGCGCAGCGGAGGCGACTGGAAGCCGAGCCCCGGCTCGGTCTACCCGACCCTCCAGCTCCTCGCGGACGAGGGCCTCATCACGGCCGACGAGCAGAACGGCCGCAAGACCTACACGCTGACCGACGCCGGCCGCGCGACGGTCGCCGAGCACGGCACCTCGACGCCGTGGAACGACTCCGACCACGTCGACTTCGGCGCCCTGCCCAAGGCGGGCCTCGAGCTCGCCCAGGCCGCGGCCCAGGTCGGACGCTCGGGCACCCCCGAGCAGATCCGCAAGGCCGTCGCCGAACTCGAGGACGTGCGCCGCCGCCTGTACGCGATCCTCGCGCAGGACTGACCCGGGTGGCCTCGGTCAGCCCGGGTCCTGCCGCCCCGGGCCACCGAGAGCGGGAGGACCGGCGGCGCTACCGCCGGATCCTCCGCTTCGCCGCGTGGCATCTCGCGGTCACCTGGTTCTTCGACCTGCTCCTGCCGCGGGTGGGGCTCACGCCCGTCGCGGTCCGCACCCGGCCCGGCCGGATGCGCCGCTTCGCCCGCAGCTTCCACGTGCTCGCGGTCGACCTCGGCGGCCTGATGATCAAGGTCGGCCAGTTCATGTCGTCGCGCCTGGACGTGCTGCCGCCCGAGATCACGCGCGAGCTGGAGGGGCTGCAGGACGAGGTCCCGCCCGTCCCGTTCCCGCGGATCCGGGCGCTGGCCGAGTCCGAGCTCGGGCTGCCGCTCGAGCGTGCCTACGCCGGAGTGGACGAGTCGCCCGTCGCCGCCGCCTCCCTCGGGCAGGCTCACCGCGCCCGGCTCTCCCCCGTCGACGCCGGGGACACCGGCTACTCCGCCGCCATCATGAAGGTGCAGCGGCCGGGGATCGACCAGATCGTCGAGGTCGACCTCGCGGCTCTGCGCCGCGTCGGCGGCTGGCTCAGCCACGTGCGCCTCGTCTCGGACCGCGTCGACGCCCCGGCCCTCGTCGAGGAGTTCGCGGTCACCAGCCTCGAGGAGATCGACTACCTGCAGGAGGCGGCCAACTCCGTCCGCTTCGCCGCCGACTTCGCGGGCGACGCCCGGGTGGCCGTCCCGGACGTGGTCTGGGAGCGCTCGACCCGCAAGGTCCTCACGCTCGAGGACGTCACCGCGATCAAGATCACCGACCACGCCGCGCTGCTGGCCGCCGGGATCGACCCGCGGGAGGTCGCTCCGGTCTTCGCGGCCGTGATGTTCGACCAGCTCTTCACCAACGGCTACTTCCACGCGGATCCTCACCCCGGCAACGTCTTCGTCACGCCGACCCCCGGGGGCGAGCTGCCCTGGCGCCTCACCTTCATCGACTTCGGGATGATGGGCGAGGTGCCGCCGAGCACCCGCGCGGGCCTGCGCCGGATGCTGATCGCCGCCGCCTCCCGCGACGGCAAGGGGCTCGTCGACGCGGCCCGAGCGGTCGGCGTCCTCCTCCCCTCGGCCGACTCCCGCGAGCTGGAGCGGGCGCTCACGCAGCTCTTCGCCCGCTTCGGCGGCATGGGCTTCGCCGAGCTGCGGGAGGTGGATCCGCGCGAGTTCCGCGACTTCGCCGTGCAGTTCGGCGACGTCGTGCGCGCGCTGCCGTTCCAGCTCCCCGAGAACTTCCTGCTCGTCATCCGCGCGATGTCGCTGACCTCGGGCGTCTGCAGCGCGCTCGACCCGGCCTTCAACCTGTGGGACTCGGTCGAGCCCTACGCGCAGCAGCTGATCCGCGAGGAGCGCGGCTCCGTCGTGCAGGACGTCGGCAAGCAGGCCGTCGACACGCTCGGCCTGATCTGGCGCCTGCCGCGCCGGCTCGACGAGCTCGTCACGACCCTCGACGACGGCGAGCTCGCGGTCACCGTCCCCGCGATCGAGCGCCGGCTGAACCGGCTCGAGGGCACCGTCCGCCGCGTGATCTCGGCCGTGCTGTTCGCGGGCCTGCTGATCGCGGGCGCCGTCGTGCGCCCGGACGACAGCGGCTTCGGGACCCTGCTGATGATCGCGTCGGCGCTGCCGCTGCTGCACGCCCTGCTGGCCCGCGGCCCGCGCGGCTGAGAGCCGCCGTCGGGCCGCGGCCGCCGCGTCGCATCCGTCACCTCCTCCGCCCACCTCACCGGCGGCGCGGTCGACATCGGCTACACGGCCGCGGACAGCTGGCTCGCGCAGCACGGCACCGACTACGGGCTCTGCCAGATCTACGCGAACGAGATCTGGCACTTCGAGCTCGCCACCGAGCCGGGCGGCGACTGCCCGGAGCAGCTGCCCGACGCGAGCGCGACCTGGGCGGCTCTCCCGCGCTCCCGGGGATCCGATGCGTCGCGAAGGGTCGTCATCGGAGGCGAACGGGAGCCGTTCGCGACGCATCGATCGCGCAGGCGGCCGGGCGGCGGGGCTCGGCGGCCGGGCTCAGCGGCTGGTGAGCAGCTCGACGAACTCGTCCGCCATCGCGAGCTGGGCGCTCAGCGCCTCGCGGCGCTCGCGGGCCTGCGCGACGAAGGCGTCGAGCTGCGCGCGGACCTCGGCCGGCGCGTCGTCGCCCTCGGCCTCGAGGGTGTCGATCACGCGGAGCAGCGCGGCCATCTCCTCCAGCGAGAAGCCGAGCGGCTTCATGCGGCGGATGAGGATCAGGCGGTCGTAGTCGGTGGACGTGTAGAGGCGGAAGCCGCCCTCGGTGCGGCCGGACGCCTTCACGAGGCCGATCTCGTCGTAGTGGCGCAGGGTCCGGAGCGAGAGGCCGGTCCGCTCGGCGAGCTCGCCGATGTGCATGGTGCCGATCCTGCTCACCCCTTCAGATCTACCCTTACGTGAGGGTAGGGTTGCACGTGCTGCTGACACGCCTCTGCAAGCTTGGCATCCCCGCCCGCTTCCGCCGACCCGATGCCGCAGCCCTCCGCGCTCCTCGTCGAGCACCCCTCCCACTCCCTGGAGCCGCCGCGATGGCCCTCGCCTCGAAGACCCCTGCCCGCCCGCACGCCGAGCCCACCGTGATGACGGCGCTGCGCACCCCCCGCATCCTGACCCGCGAGGTCCTCGCCGGCCTCGTCGTCGCACTCGCGCTCATCCCCGAGGCGATCTCGTTCTCGATCATCGCGGGCGTGGATCCGCGGGTCGGCCTCTTCTCGTCGTTCGTGATGGCCGTGTCGATCGCGTTCCTCGGCGGACGCCCCGCGATGATCACCGCCGCCACGGGCGCCGTCGCCCTCGTGATCGCCCCCGTCGCCCGCGACTACGGGATGGACTACTTCATCGCGACGGTGATCCTCGCGGGCGTGCTCCAGATCGTGCTCGGGCTGCTCGGAGTGGCGAAGCTCATGCGCTTCATCCCCCGCAGCGTGATGGTCGGATTCGTGAACGCGCTGGCGATCCTGATCTTCTCGGCGCAGATCCCCAACCTGATCGGCGTGCCCTGGCTGGTCTACCCGCTGGTCGCCGTCGGGATCGTGATCATGGTCGTGGTGCCGCGCCTGACGAAGGCCGTTCCGGCGCCTCTCGTCGCCATCGTTCTCATCACCGCGGCGGTCGTCATCACGGCGGTCGCCGTGCCGACCGTGGGCGATCAGGGCGAGCTGCCCCGCAGCCTCCCCGAGCTGTTCCTGCCGAACGTACCGCTGACCTGGGAGACCTTCACGACCATCGCGCCGTACGCCGTCGCGATGGCGCTCGTCGGACTCCTCGAGTCGCTGATGACCGCGAAGCTCGTCGACGACATCACCGACACCCCCTCCCGCAAGACCCGCGAGTCGCTCGGGCAGGGCGCCGCGAACGTGCTCTCCGGCCTGTTCGGCGGCATGGGCGGCTGCGCGATGATCGGCCAGACGATGATCAACGTGAAGGCGTCCGGCGCCCGCACCCGCATCTCGACCTTCCTCGCCGGCGTGTTCCTCCTGATCCTCGTCGTCGCGCTCGGCGACCTCGTCGCGATCATCCCGATGGCGGCTCTCGTCGCGGTGATGGTGATGGTCTCGGTGGCGACGTTCGACTGGCACAGCATCCGCCCGTCGACCCTGAAGCGGATGCCCATCGGCGAGACGGTCGTCATGATCGCCACGGTCGTCGTGGTCGTCCTCACCCACAACCTGGCGATCGGAGTCGTCATCGGCGTCCTGGCTGCCATGGTCGTCTTCGCCCGCCGGGTCGCCCACTTCGCCACCGTCGAGCGCACCCTCTCGTCCGACGGATCGACGGCCCACTACACGGTCACCGGCGAGCTGTTCTTCGCCTCCAGCAACGACCTCACCACGCAGTTCTCCTACGCGGAGGACCCTGCGCACGTCGTGATCGACCTCTCCGGCTCCCACATCTGGGACGCCTCGACCGTCGCCGCGCTGGACGCCGTCACGACCAAGTACGAGCGCCACGGCACCCGCGCCGTGATCGCGGGCATGAACGACGCCTCCACCCGGATGCACGGCCGCCTCGCCGGGAATCTCGGCGCGGGGCACTGAGCGTCGGGCTGCGGGACCGCACGCGCAGCCCCTCAGAGCGGCGCGAGCACCAGCGACCAGAGCCAGCGCCCGCCGACGACCCGGTGCACGACCACGAACAGGGCGGTGATCGCGAGTCCGACCGGCAGCAGCACGGCGCCGGCCGCGAGGCGGTCGGCGGGCACGGCGAGCAGCAGGCCGAGCGGCACCGACGCGCAGGCTGCGACCAGCGCCGCGACGAGAGCGGCGCGGCGGTCCCGGGTCGGCTGCGGCACGACGCCGATCCGGCGCCGGACCAGCCAGTGGGCGAGGGCCCACGCGGCCGTGGTCCCGAGGGCGGTGCCGCCCGCGATCGCCGGCACGACGAGTTCGGCCGGCAGGAGGAGCCCGCCGACGAGCGCCCCCACCGCGACGCCGACGGCCGAGACGACCTGGGTCGCCAGCGAGTCGCGGGCCCGACCCAGCGCGAACATCGCCCGGTTGAGGACGTAGGTCTGGCTGAAGCCGACCAGGCTCAGGGCGAGCAGCTGCAGGACTCCGCCGATCACCGGTGTGCCGAAGACGAGCTGCGTGAGCAGTGGCGCCGCCGCGACGAACAGGAGCGTCGCGAGCAGAGTGACGGCGAGCACCGCGTCCTCGGTCCGTCGGAGGTTCACCGCCGCGGCCGCCCGATCGCCGCGGTGCAGGTCCCGGCTGAGCGGCGTGAACATCGCCGTGGCGACGGAGACGACCAGGATGCCGTGCGGCAGCAGGAGCAGCAGCTGCGCGCTCGAGAAGGAGTTGAGGCTCGGCCCGTCGACGCCGGCGCGGTTCATGGCCTGGCCGGCCGCCGTCGCCGCGTTCGAGACGACGATGTACGACACCTCTGCGACGAGGGCGCCGAGGAACACCCAGACCGCGTCCCGCGACACTCCGCCGAGCCCGGCGACGCCGAAGCGCGGCCGCAGGCGGACGCCGACGGACCGCGAGAACGCCACCGCGATCACCCCCTGCACCACGATCGCCGCGGTGGCAGTGCCGCACAGGAGCGCCACCATCTCCGGCGTCCACTCGTCGGCGGGCGTCGACGCCGCCTCGGGGTGGATCAGGAGGAACACCGCGATCCCGAGCACCGAGATCACGTTCGCGCAGGCGGGCGCCCACGCGCCCGGCCCGTACTTCTCGGCGGAGTTGAGCAGCTGAGAGAAGACGGCGAAGACGATGTAGAAGAAGATCTGCGGCAGGCACCAGTAGGCCATCTGGGTGGCGAGCAGAGCCCAGTCGGCCGACCAGCCCCCGGCGTAGAGCCCGACGATCAGCGGTGCCGCGAGCGTGCAGGCGGCCGTGAGGAGCGCCGCTCCGCCGAGGCACACGGTGAGCAGCCGCTCGAGGGTCCGCACGCCCTCCGGTCCGTCGGCCCGCGCCCGGACCATCTGCGGCACGAGCACCGCACCGAGCACCCCGCCCGCGATGAGCCCGTACAGGTAGGTGGGCGCGGAGTTCGCGACCTCGAACACCTGCCCGCCGACCGACGCGCTCGTGCCGCCGACCGCCACGATCAGGAGCGCCAGCCGGACGAACCCGAGGATCCGCGAGACGAACGACGCGACCACCATCCCCCCGGTCGCGCTGCGCATCCGGGCAGCATAGGCGGTGCGACCCGGGTCGCCACCGACCGCGGCGCCCGCCGGGGTCGATGCGTCACGAACGGTCGTCACGGGCGCGGGAGAGGGGCCGTTCGTGACGCATCGATCCCGAGGGGGCGGGGGTGGGAGGGCGAGCGGGCGGCGCTAGACGCGCACGGGCGCGACGGAGGCGCGGCGGATCAGCCGCGTCTCCAGCTCCATGCGGGTGGCCGAGGCTCCCGAGGCGAGCGGGGTCGCGGACCGGTGCGCCTGGTGCAGCATCCGGAAGGCGATGGCGCCCATCTCGCCGATGGGCTGCTGGATCGTGGTCATCGGCGGGGTCGCCCAGGCCGACTCCTCGACGTCGTCGAAGCCGATGACGCTGAGGTCGCGGGGGATGCGGAGGCCGGCGTCGTCGGCGGCCTCGTAGACGCCGAGCGCCATCACGTCGGAGCAGGCGAAGAAGGCGGTCGGCGCGTCGGGCTCGGCGAGCATCAACCCGGCGGCCTCGCGGGCCAGCTCGCGGTCCCAGTCGCAGTAGGCGACGCGCGGATCCTCGACCCCGGCGGCGCGGAGCGCGGTGGTGAAGCCGTCGATCCGGGCGCTGCTGTAGAGCTGGGTGCGGGTGCCGCCGAGGACGCCGAAGCGGGTGTGGCCGGCGTCGAGCAGGTGCTCGGCGGCCATGCGGCCCCCGTCCCAGTTGGTCGCGCCGACGCTCGCGACGTCGGCCGGCGGCCGCGTGCTGGGGTCGACGACGACGACGGGCAGCTCGGCGGTGGTCAGCAGGTGCAGCTGCGCGGCCGAGACGTTGACCAGCACCACGATGGCGCCGAGCGAGGGGCGGCGGAGGAGGCGGCTGATCCAGGCGCCGTCGTCGCGGGCGCGGGTGAGCACCAGGTCGACCCCGGCGGCGGAGGCCTCGGCCTCGATCCCCTCGAGGACCGGTCCGATCCAGGTGCCGCCGATGTGGCCGACGACGACGTCGACGATCTGGGCGGAGTGCGGATCCTCGACCGGCGGGCGCAGGCGCGGGCGGCGGCGGTAGCCGAGCGCGTGCGCCGCCTCCATCACGCGCAGGCGGGTCGCCTCCGAGACGTCGGTGCCGCCGTTGAGCACCTTCGAGACGGTGGGGACGCTCGTCCCGGCGCGCTCGGCGATGAGCGCCATGGTCGGGCGGGTGGTCGCTCCGGAGACGTCGTCGTGGTCGGGCATGTGCTCACCGTAGCGGATACCGACTTTCGCAACTAGCCCTGCGCCAGGACGGCTTGCTCCGCCGGGAACCGCGGTGCATGATGGTCGGACGCCGGGGCTCCCGCACAGAAGTTGCGCAAGTCCTGTTCGATGACGAACCGCGGAGCGATCCGCCCGCACGTGAGGACGACGATGACCGACCACTCCCCGACCACTCCCGGCAAGACGGCCCTCGTCGTCCGAGGGGGCTGGGACGGCCACCAACCGGTCGAGGCGACCGAGCTGTTCCTGCCGTTCCTCCGCGACAACGGCTACGACGTGCGCGTCGAGGAGTCGACCGCCGTGTACGCCGACGAGGCCTACATGCGGACGGTCGACCTGATCGTGCAGTCGAACACGATGACCTCCATCCAGTGGGAGGAGTTCCTGGGCCTCCGCGCGGCGGTCGAGCGCGGCACGGGCCTCGCCGGCTGGCACGGCGGGATCGCCGACTCCTACCGCGACAACTCCGACTACCTGCAGCTGATCGGCGGCCAGTTCGCCTCGCACCCCGGCAAGCACCCGGACGAGCGCACCGGCGAGCAGTCGGACAACTACATGCCGCACACGATCGAGATGACGGCCCTCGCCGCCGACCACCCGATCACGCAGGGCATCACCGACTTCGAGCTGGTCACGGAGCAGTACTGGGTGCTGCACGACGACTACAACGACGTGCTCGCCACGACCACGCAGGCCGTCCGCCCGTGGGACCCGTGGAAGCGCCCCATCACCTCCCCCGCGATCTGGACCCGCCTCTGGGGCGAGGGCCGCATCTTCGTCTCGACGCCGGGCCACCGCGTCGAGATCCTCCAGGACGACAACGTCCGCACGATCATCGAGAGGGGAATGCTGTGGGCGTCCCGCTGAGAGTCGGCATCATCGGCGTCGGGAAGATCAGCGAGCAGTACCTCGCGAACCTCCCGACCTTCCCCGGCCTCCGCCTCGTCGCGGTCGCCGACCTGAACCAGGAGCGGGCGCAGCAGGTCGCCGACGAGCAGGGCGTCCGCGCCCTCACCGTCGACGCGCTGATCGACGACCCGGAGATCGACGCGGTGCTGAACCTCACGATCCCGGCGGCGCACGTCGAGATCGGCACCCGCGCCCTGAAGGCGGGCAAGCACGTCTTCGCCGAGAAGCCGCTCGGGCTGAACCCGGCCGAGGCCGCGCCGATGCTCGACCTCGCGGACGAGCTGGGCCTGCGCTTCGCGAGCGCCCCGGACACGGTGCTCGGGACCGGCGTGCAGACCGCGCGCCTCACCCTCGACTCCGGCGCGATCGGCACCCCGATCGCCGCGCAGGTGCACTGGGCCGCTCCCGGCCACGAGCGCTGGCACCCGGCGCCCGAGTTCTACTACCAGCCCGGCGGCGGCCCGCTGCTGGACATGGGCCCGTACTACCTGACGGCGCTCGTGCACTTCTTCGGGCCGGTCGTCCGCGTCACGGGCCTGGCCACCCGCTCCGACCGCCCGCGCACGATCGAGACCGGGCCGAAGGCGGGCACGCCGATCGAGGTGACGATCGACACGCACATCACCGCGCTGCTCGAGCACGCGAGCGGAGTCGCCACGACCGTCACCGTGAGCTTCGAGGTCTGGCGCAGCCGGGCCCCGAAGTTCGAGGTCTACGGCACCGAGGGCACCATCTCGGTCCCGGATCCGAACATGTTCTCGGACCCGGTCGAGGTCGCTGTCCGCGACGAGGACTGGCGGGTCGTCCCCGACTCCGCCGGCGTGATCGACACCGGTCGCGGAGTGGGACTGGCCGACCTCGCGGAGGCGATCGCGGAGGACCGCCCGCACCGCGCCTCCGGCCGCGTGGCCCTGCACGTGCTCGAGATCATGGACGCCGTGCTCCGCTCGAACGAGGAGAAGGCGGTCGTGACGATCGCGAGCACCGCCGAGAAGCCCGACGTGATGCCGCTGCGCACGGCGGGCTCGATCGGCGCCTGACAGCGCCGGGGGGCGACGACGGGAGGCGGGGGATCGCCGCCAGCGCGTCGCTCCCCGTTCGGGGGTGACGGCGGGGGGGCGACGCCGTGGACTCGGCGGATCGACGGTCCTCAGCCGCCGTCGTACGCGGAGGGGGATCGGCCGTGGCAGTCGGCTTCCGGCGGAGCGGAGAGCTCCGTGCCCTCGCGCGCCCCCGGCTCCGGGCGGCCGGCGACCCGCTCTCCCCCGAGGGCCACCGCTCCCGGCTGTCCGGCTGGCTCGGCATGCCCGGCGGGCCGGGTCTCGTGCGCCCCTCCGCCCTCGCTCCGGCGTGGGAGGCGCCCCTGCTCCGGCTCGTGCGCGCCGGGGCGCCGGCGGAGGACCTGCACGAGGCGACCACCGGCTCCCCCGAGGGCTCGCGCCTCGCGGCCGTCGTCGAGCTCGTCCGCGACGCCCTGCACTCCGCGGACGACGACCGCGCTCTGCGGCTCACCGGCTGGCTGGTGCGCATCCACTACGACCCGTCGGCCGACTCCTTCCTCCGCCGCTACGGGCTCGCGCTGACCGTCCGCCTGCCGCTGAGCGGCGGCCTCGACGTGGAGGTGCCGCTCGACGCCCCGGCGCTGCGCCTGCTCTACGCCGAGCTCGCAGCATCGATGGATCCGGCTGCAGCGGTCGTGGCGGTCGAGACCCGGGAGCCGTCGACCCTCGCGGCGTCGACCCTCGCCTCCCTCTACTCCGCCCGCTGACGCTGGAGCGACGTGGCCGAGTTCTCGGCGCCCGTCGAGAACGTGGACGCCGCCTCCGCCGCGGTGCTCATCCGCCGCGGCGTCGCTCTTCGCGAGCTCGGCCTGATCGAGGGCGCCCCCGAGGCGTTCGACCGCGTGGTGCGCCCGACCGTCACCAGCGCGCGTCCCCTGGAGCTGCCGGCGGAGGCGCTGCTCGAGCGCGCGAGCACGCTCCTCTCGGACGGGCGCACGGCTCCGGCTCGGCGCGATCTGGAGCGCGTGCTCTCCCGCTACCCGGACAGCGCCGCGGCGCACGAGCTGCTGGCGGTCACCGGACGCTGACGCGGCGGAGGGGCGCACCCTCTGCAGGATGCGCCCCTCCGGGGAGTACGTCGGCTCAGTGCGTCGGCTCAGCCCTCGGCCTTCGAGGGCTTGCCCTCGGCGGGCAGGACCTCGTGCGGGGTGTCGCGCTCGTCCTCGCCCTCGGCCTGCGACGGCTTGTCGGACTGGTCGTCCGGGTCCTCGACGGGGCTCGGGGTCTGGTCGCTCATCGGAGTCCCTCCGGCTCGTCGGACGTGGCGGACGGCTCGGGGTGCGCCTCGAACTCCATCCAGGCACGGTCCAGATCGGCCTGCGCCGACTCGGGCTCGCTGGCGAAGTAGCCGTCGTAGATCGCGCGGCCGCCGTGCTCGGGCAGGTCGTCGCGACCGCCGAAGGCCTGCGCGAAGCGGCCGACCTCGTCGTCCCTCTTCTGCTGATCCCGCAACCAGGCGGGGAAGGTCTGCGTCATGGTGACACCTCTCTCTCCTGTCCTCCAGCCAATCCCCCGCCGCGGATCCGGGCAAGCCCTTCCGCCGCGGGCCCCGAGGGGCCAGGCTCCGCCCTGGAGGAGACGGGCTCCGCCCTGGAGAAGCGGCGCTCCGCCCTCTAGAGGACATGTCCGCTACAGGGCGCCCCCTGCCCCGCCTCGGAGGAGAGCCGGCCCCTAGCGTGAGCCCGTGACCGACCCCGCTTCTCCGCGTCCCGCCCGCACCGCCGCGGGTCTGCGCCGCACTCTGCTCGCTCTGACCGCGACCGTCGCCCTGCTCGCCGGCACCGCGGCTCCCCTCGCCTCCGCCGAGCCGGACCCGGTGCCGGTCGGGAACGACCACCTCGCCAACGGCGTCGCCGCCTGGGGGCGCTACCTCAACGGGGAGTGGGACGTGCCGGCGGGCATGTCCGACCTCACGGACGTCGCGAGCAGCTACAGCCACACCCTCGCGCTCCACACCGACGGCACCGTCGAGGCCTGGGGAGCGGATCTGGAGGGCGAGCGGGACGTGCCGGCCGGGCTCCGCGAGGTGACCGCGATCTCGACCGGGTACCTCCACAGCATCGCCCTCACGATGGAGGGGACGGTCGTCGCGTGGGGCGACGACCGTCAGGGCCAGACCGACGTCCCGGCCGGACTCGGCGGCGTGACCGCCGTCGCCGCGGGCAGCTACCACACCCTCGCTCTGCGGGGCGACGGGACCGTGGCGGCCTGGGGCTCCGATCAGTTCGGAGCGACCGACGTGCCGGCGGGTCTCTCCGGAGTGGTCGCGATCGCCGCGGGCGGCTGGAACAGCCTCGCGCTGCGCGCCGACGGGACGGTCGTGGCGTGGGGCGGCGACGACAGGGGCGCGTACACCGCCCCGGCAGGCCTCCGCGACGTCGTCGCCGTCTCGGTCAGCTACTCCCACAGCCTCGCCCTGAAGCGGGACGGCACCGTCGTCACCTGGGGCGACCCCGCCGACTCCGGCTTGCCGCGGGTCCCCGCCGATCTCGGCGGCATCACCGCGATCGCCGCCGGCATCGGCTTCAGCGTCCTGCTGACGTCCGACGGCACCGTCGTCTCCCTGCACCCCGACGGCGACACGGAGCTGGACGTCCCGGCCGGGATCACCGGCGCCACCGGCATCGCGGTCGGCTTCAACCACGCCTTCGCGATCGGCCCGCTGCCGACCCTCACCGCCGACACCGCCGAGACGCTCGTCAAGACCGGGACCCGCTACTCCGCGACCTTCACGGCGTCCGGCCCGGCTGCGACCTTCGAGGTCTCGTCCGGCGCCCTTCCCGCGGGGGTGGCCCTCTCGCCGGAGGGCGTCGTCTCGGGCAGGCCGACCACCGCAGGCGACTCCACCTTCACGGTGAGCGCGCGGAACGCGTACGGCACCACGGCCGGCGTGCCGCACACGGTCACCGTGGTCCCCGCGAACACCCCGCCCGTCGTGACGGTCGCCTCCGCCACCGACGGCGCCTCCTACGAGAAGGGCTCGGAGCCGAGGGCCGCCTGCGCGATCACGGATGCGGAGAGCGGAACGTTCAGCGAGGAGGCCGTCGTCACCGGCACGCTCGTGAACGGCCTCGGCACCCGCACGGCGACCTGCACCTGGACCGACTACGGAGGACTGACCACGACCGCCGCCGCGACCTACCGGATCGTCGACACCGGCGTCCCCACCATCGCCGCGACGACCGCGCCGACGGCTCCGAACGCCGCGGGCTGGTTCCGCTCCCCCGTCTCCGTCGGCTTCTCCTGCGCCGACGGCAGCGGCTCCGGGATCCGCAGCTGCACCCCCGCGCGGATCCTGCGCGAGGGCCCCGGCCAGAGCGTCACCGGCACCGCCGTCGACAACGCGGGCAACCGCGCCACGACGACCCGCAGCGGCATCGCCATCGACACCACGAAGCCGCAGCTCTCGTTCACGTCGAGGCCCGAGGGGTCCTACCCCTACGGCACGGTGCTCCCGGAGGCGCGCTGCCTCGCGGACGACGCGCTCTCGGGCCTCACCGGCGACTGCGTGATCACGGGCGGCGGCCGCTCCGTCGGTCCGCACGTGTACCGGGCGACCGCGACCGACCGGGCGGGCAACGTCTCGACCCTCACCGCGTCCTACACCGTGACCCCGTGGACGATCGGCGGGCTCAGCACCTCGGTGAAGAGCGTGGCCGCCGGAGCCGCGACCGGCATGACGTTCCAGGTGACCTCGACGTCCTCCGCAGGAACGTTCCGCCACTCCGCCCTCGCCGACGTGCGCAGCGTCACGCAGAAGCAGACCTCCTGCACCGCCGGCGCCGTCCTCACCGGAGCGCCGACGACCACCCTGACCGGACGCCTCCGCTACGACACCGCGACGAACCGCTACGTGAAGGCGTGGACGGTGCCCGCGAAGCGGGGCACCTGCTGGACGCTGACGGTCACGACGGCGGACGGCAGCACGGGGAGCGCCCGGTACTCGGTGAAGTAGCGGCGGAGGACGGCCGACGCGGTCCGGTCAGGCTCCCGCCGCGGCGTACCGCTCCGCGAGCACGACGAACGCGGCGGCCAGCTCGGGCGGCTCCGCCCCGGCCATCGGAGCGTCGAACCGGCCGAACGACGCGGCGAGCGCCTCCCACGACCAGGCGCCGAGGGCGAGTCGGCAGCCCGCGTCGCCGAGGTCCTCCACCTCCCCGTCGCCCGCGTAGGGCAGGACCTCGGCGGCGGGCGCCTCCAGCACCACCGAGCCGCGGCACGGCCACCCCTCCTTGGGCGCTCCGCCGCGGAACCGCGCCTCCAGGAACTCGGCGGGACTCCCGACCGGCAGCGCCCGGCGGCGGAAGCGGGCACCGCGGGGTGAGCGCGGCTCGAGCCGGTCGACGCGGAACACCCGCCAGTCGTCGCGGTCGAGGTCGAAGCCGATGAGGTACCAGCGGCCCTGACGCGCGACCAGGTGGTGGGGCTCGACGCGGCGCACCGCCTCCGCGTACGCGAAGCGGAGCACCTCCGAGGCCCGGACGGCCGCCGCGACCGCGACCAGCCGCTCCGGAGGGACTGCGGGAGCCGGCGCCGCCGCGACCGTGAAGCGCAGCGCATCAGCTCGGGGCCGGAGCCGGGCGGGCAGGACCTGCCGCACCGTCGCCAGCGCACGGGCCGACGCCTCCTCGAGCCCCGCGATCGGCGCGCGCAGGGCGGCGGTGAGGGCGAGCACCTGCTCGTCGTCGAAGAGCAGCGGCGGGAGCTCGGCGCCGGCCTCGAGCCGGTACCCGCCGTCGGGGCCCTTCGCCGCGTCGATCCGGTAGCCCATCGTGCGGAGCCGGTCGACGTCGCGACGCACCGTGCGCGGCGCGATCCCCAGGCGCTCGGCGAGCACTCCGCCCGGCCAGTCGCGGCGGGTCTGCAGGAGGGAGAGGAGCAGGAGGAGCCGCTCGGTCGTCGTGGGCACGTCCCGAGGGTATTCCGAGAAGAGGACCGTTACCGTCCTCTTCTCCTGGGAGCGTCGGGGCACCGGGTGATCGACCCGGCACGACTGCGAGGAGCGCACCATGAGCATCACCACGACGACCCACCTCAACTTCCGCGGACAGGCCCGCGAGGCGCTGGAGTTCTACGCCTCGGTCACGGGAGGCCGGGTCGACGCGATGTCCTACGCGGACGCGAACGCTGTCACCTCGCCCGACGAGGCCGACCAGCTGATGTGGGGCCAGGTCGTCTCCGAGGCCGGCTTCCGCGTCATGGCGTACGACGTCCCCGCGCACACGGCTTACGACCCGGGCACGATCCAGGTGTTCGTGTCGCTGCGCGGCTCCGACGCCGAGGAGCTGCACCGCCTCTGGGACGGCCTCTCGGAGGGGGCAGCGGTCGTCGTGCCCCTGGCCCCGGCGGCCTGGTCGCCCCTCTACGGGATGCTGCGCGATCGCTTCGGAGTGACGTTCGTCGTCGACCTCGAGGTCGCCTGGGGCTGAGGCCCGCGGGCTCGGCGGCGGGGCGCGTCCCACTGCGGACGCGCCGGCCGCCGACTCGGTACGCTCAGCACCGGATCCGGTCGGAGGGACGCTGCATGCTGGAGACGATCTCCGAGGCCCTCTCGCTGGTCACCCTCCCCCTCGGCGTGCTGTTCCTGCTCGCCGCGTTCGTCGCGGCGCTGATCGACGGACGCTGGCTGACGACGACCGCCTACCTCGAGGAGGGTCCGCCCCTCGCGCTGCACTGGGTGACCCGGGCCGGCGAGGTGCGATCGCGTCCGCTGTCCGCCGGGGACCCGCTGACGCCGACACGGTCGGACCAGCGGGAGGTGCACTACCGCGAGGAGGATCCGCACCGCATCCGCCTGCACCGGTGGAGCGACGCGGTGCGGGCGCTGCGCCTGACCGGCCTGATCCTGCTCGGGGCGGGCGTCGTCCTCGGGATCCTGTCGACGGCACTGGCGGTCCTCGCCTAGGCGACGCTCCGTGCGCGAGGATCGGACCCGTGGATGCGGAACGGGTTCTCGGAGACGGTCGGGCCGACGGGGTGTGGTGCCGGCTCGGGGAGCCGCTGACCGTCGCGCAGATCGCGCGCGGCGGGCCGGCGTGGCTGTGCCTGGACGCGCAGCACGGCGCGTTCGACGACGCCGCGGTCCTCGCCTCCCTGCGCGCGCTCGGCGCCGTGAGCGGGAGGCCGCCCGTCGGCGTCCGGGTCGCCGGGCTCTCCGACGCGCTGATCGGCAGGGCGCTCGACGCCGGAGCGGACGTCGTCGTCGTCCCGATGATCGAGACGGTCGAGGAGGCGCTCGCGGCCGTCCGCGCCGCGCACTACCCGCCGCTCGGCCGCCGCAGCTGGGGGCCGATGTCCGATCTCTGGGGCGCCGCTCCCCCGTCGGCCGCCGAGGCGCGCACCGCGCTCTGGGTCATGATCGAGACGCAGGCCGGCCTCGACGCCGTCGATCGGATCCTCGCGGTGCCGGGCGTGAGCGGAGTGTTCGTCGGCCCGTTCGACCTCGCGATCGGCCTCGGACGGGACCTGTCCGACCTGCTCGCCGCGGACGGACCGGACGACCCGCTGCCGAGGATCGCCGCGGCGGCCCGGCGCGCGGGCAAGGGCGCCGGGGCCTACGCGGGCGACCGCGAGCGCGCCGGGCTGCTGCGATCGCTCGGCTTCCCGAGGGTCGCGGTCGCGACGGATCAGTCGCTGATCGCGCTCGGCACCGCGGCGGCGCTCGACGCGGACGCCGCCGACTCCGGCTGCTGAGCCCGAGGCCGGGCACAGGGCCGGCCGCCGGTCACCGGCGAGCGCTCCCGCCGGGGGGACGCACGGGCTCCGGCGGCTCGGGGACGAAGCGGAGGCCGCCGGCGGAGTTCGCGAGATCGGTGAGCGCCGAGATCCAGGCGGGCTTGATGCGGGGCATGCGGCCGCCGGCGTAGGTGTAGCGGAGCGTGTGCGAGGGGTGCAGCCCGATCGCGCTGCGGCCGTCGCTCATCCCGTTCTCGTCGCGCCAGGTGAGCAGGCACGACTCCCCCCGGCGCAGCTTCGCGGTGAGGACGATCTGCAGGTGGGCGAGCACCCGGTCCTCGACGTCGATCTCGACCGATCCGTCGTAGTGCAGCTTCCCCATCGGCATCTCCCGGCCTCGTCCTCGGAGGACGGGCGCGCCTCCGGCCCACCATCCTCGGGTGTCGTCCAGCGACCAGTTCGGGGCGGCGACAACCGGCGGATCAGCTGGTATCGGCGGATCCGCTGGTCTCGACGGGGCGGGGCTCAGGCCGGCGGGTTCGCCGCCATGAAGTCGCGCATCGGCAGCAGGTTCTGGAGAGGCGCGAAGTACCCGAAGCGGGGCAGGTCGAAGACCACTCCCGCGACTCCGGAGGACCCCATCGCCGCGATCCACTCGAGCGCGGCCGGCATCGGCACCTTCAGCACGCGCGACGCGTCCTCGTCGGAGAGGCCGGCGTGCAGCGCCCCGGCGCGGGCGCGCTCCCCCGTGGTGAAGGCGAAGACCATCGGCCCCGACTCCAGGCCGCCGACGAAGGGGGTGGGCGCGTCGTCCGGCCCCCGCGCGATGAAGCACCACATCGGCAGGGCGTAGACGCTGCGCCAGAGCGCGTCCATCGCGGCGAAGCTCTCGGGGTCGGCGCGCAGGGCCTCCGCCCGGGCGTCGATCTCGACGGTCTGATCCATGGGGCTCCCCTCGGCGCCGGCGATCGGCGCGGACCTCCACGCTAACGATGCTCCCGCTGGGCCGCACCCGCGATCGATCCGTCAGCAGCGGCCCGTCCCCGCGGCGGGCACGGGCCGCGGACGACGGATGGATGCGGTGGTGGCTGTGCGAGCCGTCCGCTGATCCGCTCGGCCACTGGCCCCGTCCAGGCGGTTAGGTTAGGTTAACCTTCGCAACCCCACCACCCCCTTCGAAGGATCGCCGTGCCCGCCACTCGCACCCCCCTCCGCCTGACCGCCGTCGCCTCGCTCGGCCTCGCCGCGCTGCTGCTCACCGCCTGCTCGGGAGGAGCCGACGCCGGCTCCGAGGGCACGTCCGAGAGCAGCGCCGCCGAGAGCGGCGAGGGCTTCCCCGTCACCGTCGACCACGCCTTCGGCAGCACCACCGTCGAGTCGGCCGACCGCGTCGTCGCGACGAGCTGGACCAACCAGGACGTGGCGCTCGCGCTGGGCGTGACCCCGGTCGGCTTCACCCGCGCCTCCTACGGCGACGAGGACGGCGACGGCCTGCTGGTGTGGACGAAGGAGGCGCTCGACGCCTCCGGCGCCGAGACCCCGACCCTGTTCGACGAGACCGACGGCGTGCCCTTCGAGGCGATCTCGGACCTCAGCCCGACCGTGATCCTCTCGGCCTACTCCGGCATCACCCGGCAGGACTACGACACCCTCAGCCAGATCGCCCCCACCGTCGCCTACCCGGGCCTGCCCTGGGGCACGACCTGGCAGGACTCCGCGAAGCTCGACGGCGCCGCGCTGGGCCTCGAGGACGAGGCCGTCGCGAAGGTCGGCGAGATCGAGAGCGACATCACGCAGACCACCGCGTCCTACCCGCAGCTCGCGGGCACCACGTTCATGTACGGCTGGTACGACCCGACCGACGCGAGCACCTTCACCTACTACACGCCGAACGACGCGCGCGTGAAGTTCGTCGAGGACCTGGGGCTGGACGTCGCCCCGAGCGTCGCCGAGCTCTCCGGCGACTCGGAGGCGTTCAGCGGCACGATCAGCTCCGAGAACGCCGACCAGCTCGACGCCGACGTGCTCGTCGTCTACGGCGACGACACGACCCTCGCCGCACTGCAGGCCGACCCGCTGCTCTCCAAGATCCCGGCCGTCGAGCGCGGCTCCGTCTACGTGCTGGAGGACGGCTCCTCCGCCGCCATGGCCACCTCGTCGCCGAACCTGCTCAGCATCCCGTGGGTGCTCGACGAGTACACCGCCGGCCTCGCCGCGGCCGCCGACAAGGTGTCGTGACCCGCACCGCACCCACCCGGAAGACGAGGGCGACCGCGCTGGCGGTCGCCCTCGTCGCGCTGGCCGTCGCGTCGGTCCTCTCGCTCGTGTACGGCTCCCGCGAGATCCCGCTCGGCGAGGTCTGGCCGGCGTTGACCTCCCCCGATCCGGCGTCCATCGTCGACGCAGCGGTGCAGGGGCGGGTGCCGCGGACGGTCCTCGCGATCCTGGTCGGCGCCGCGCTCGGGCTCGCCGGAGCCGTGATGCAGGGCCTGACCCGCAACCCGCTCGCCGATCCGGGCATCCTCGGCCTCAACTCCGGCGCCTCGCTCGCGGTCGTGCTCGGGATCGCCGGGGTCGGCGCGACGAGCCTGCCGCAGTTCATCTGGCTCGCGTTCCTCGGAGCCGCCGCCGCCGGGGCGTTCGTCTACGCGGTCGCGTCGCTCGGCCGCGAGGGCGCCACTCCGCTGAAGCTCGCCCTCGCCGGAGCCGCCACCGCCGCCGCGCTCACCTCCCTCATCAGCGCGGTCCTGCTCACCCAGGAGACCACGCTGAACCGCTTCCGCTTCTGGCAGGTCGGCGGAGTCGGCGGCGCCGAGACCGCGAGCATCCTGCAGGTCCTCCCGTTCCTCGCGGTCGGCGCGGTGCTGGCCCTCTCCAGCGCGCGAGGGCTCGACGCCCTGGCGCTCGGCGACGACCTGGCGACCGGCCTCGGCCGGCGCGTGGGGCGCATCCGCCTGGTCGCGGGGCTCGCGGCCGTGCTGCTCTGCGGCGCCGCGACCGCGATCGCCGGACCGATCGGATTCATCGGCCTGGTCGTCCCGCACCTCGCCCGCCGCGTCACCGGCCCCGCGCACGCCTGGCTGCTGCCCTCCTCCGCTCTGCTCGGCGCCCTGCTGCTGCTCGTCGCCGACGTGGTCGGCCGCGTGGTCGCCCGGCCGAGCGACGTCGAGGTGGGCATCGTGACCGCGCTGATCGGCGCCCCGGTGCTCATCGCGATCGTGCGCCGCTCGAAGGTGCGGGCGCTGTGAGGACCGCGGAGGCGCCCGCCGCGGTCGGCATCGCGGCCGGCCGCACGCTGCGCCGTCAACGCACGGTCATCGGCTGCGCGGTCCTCGCGGTGCTCGCGCTGGCGCTCGTCGTCGTCTCGCTCACGGTCGGCAGCACGGTCTACTCGGTGCCGGAGGTCGTCCGCGTGGTCCTCGGCGAGACCGTGCCGGGCGCCTCCTTCACCGTGGGCACGCTGCGGCTGCCGCGCACGATCACCGCCGTCCTGGTGGGCGTGGGCTTCGGGATGGGCGGCGTGATCTTCCAGACGATGCTGCGCAACGCCCTCGCCAGCCCCGACATCATCGGCATCACGTCGGGGGCGAGCGCGGCGGCCGTCGTCGCGATCGCGTTCTTCGGGCTCTCGGGCGGCGCGGTCTCGGTGATCGCGGTCGCGGCCGGGCTCGCGACGGCCCTGATCATCGCCGGGCTGGCCGAGGGCGGCGGAGTGATCGGAGCGCGGCTGATCCTCATCGGCATCGGCGTCGCGGCGATGTTCCAGAGCGTGATCGCCTACGTGCAGACCCGCGCCGACTTCGAGGACGTCCAGGAGTCGCTGCGCTGGCTGACCGGCAGCCTCAACTCGGCCGCCTGGCCCTCCGTCCCGCCGCTCGCGCTGACGATGCTCGTGCTGGTGCCGCTGGCGCTGCTGCTCTCGGGCCGGCTCGGCGTGCTGCAGCTCGGCGACGAGTCGGCGACCGCGCTCGGGCTCGACGTGCGGCGCAGCCGGCTGGCCCTGCTCGCGGTCGGAGTCGGCCTCGTGGCCGTCGCGACCGCCGCCACCGGCCCGATCGCGTTCGTCGCCTTCGTCTCGGGGCCGATCGCGCGGCGGATCCTGCCGAGCGCGCGCACGCTGCTGATCCCCTCCGCCCTGGTCGGCGCGGTCGTGGTGCTCGCCGCCGACCTGCTCGCCCAGTACGTCGTCGGCGCGCTGTTCTCGGGCGCGCGCTTCCCGGTCGGCGTCGTCACCGGCGCCCTCGGCGCGCCCTTCCTGCTCTGGCTCCTCGCCCGCCGCAACCGCTCCGGAGGCTCCCTGTGACCGACGCCCCGCCCACCCTCGCCGCCGACGCGGTCACCCTCGCCTACGACGAGCGCGTCGTGGTCGACGGGCTCTCGCTCGCCGTGCCGCCCGGCCGGATCACGGTGATCGTCGGCGCGAACGCCTGCGGCAAGTCGACGCTCCTGCGCGCGATGGCGCGGCTGATCACCCCGCGCTCGGGGAGCGTCCTGCTCGACGGGCGCGCGATCCACCGGCTCCCGACGCGCCAGGTCGCGCAGCAGGTGGGGCTGCTGCCGCAGACCCCGATCGCGCCGGAGGGGATCGCCGTCTCGGACCTGGTCGCCCGGGGCCGCTACCCGCACCGGGGCCTCTTCGGCCGCGGCTCCGGATCGGACGACGACGCGATCGTCGAGGAGGCGCTGCGCGACACCGGCACGCTCGAGCTCGCCGACCGCCCCGTGGACGAGCTCTCGGGCGGGCAGCGCCAGCGGGTGTGGATCGCGATGGCCCTCGCCCAGCGGACCGACGTGCTCCTCCTGGACGAGCCGACGACCTACCTCGACGTGTCGCACCAGGTCGAGGTGCTCGACCTGCTCACCGACCTCAACCGCTCGCGCGGGACGACCATCGTGATCGTGCTGCACGACCTCAACCTCGCCGCCCGCTACGCCGACCACCTCGTCGCCGTGCGCGACGGAGCCCTGTACGCCTCGGGCACGCCCGCCGAGGTGGTGACGCCGGAGACGGTGCGCGCGGTGTTCGGGATGGAGTCGCGCGTGATCGAGGACCCGGTCTCGCGGACGCCGCTGGTGCTGCCGATCGGGCGCCACCACTCGGGCTGAGCCCGGCCGGCCGTTCGGGGCTGAGCGGTCAGGGCCGGCCGGTCAGGCCGGGGCCGCGGCCAGGGAGGCGCCGTCGACGAGCGTGCAGCGGAGGAGCTGCTGCTCCCGTCGCGCGGGGTCGCCCTCGATGAGGATCTGCACGGCGCGGCGGCCCATGTCGCGCCGGGGCAGCTCGAAGCCGGCCTGCCAGCCGGTGCGGTCGGCCGATCCGGAGAGCGACACCAGCGACAGGTCGCCCGGCACCGCCACCCCCTCGGCCTCGGCGGCCTCCTGCAGGAGGACGAACTGCTCCTCCTGCTCGGCGAGGACGACCGTGACGCCCTCGGCGGCGATCCGGCGGATCCACTCCCGCGGCGACGCCTCCGGCCCCGGGACGAGGTGGAGGAAGCCGTCGCCGAGCTCGGCCCGCGCGCCGGCCATGCGGTCGGTGTACGACTCGACGCCCTCGCCGTGGCCGGCGTAGGCGAAGCGGGTGTGGCCGAGGGCGCGCGCGCAGGAGATCAGCTCGCGGACGATCGACGCGTAGTCGGCGGCCACGTAGGGCACGGGCCCGCCGGCGTCGTCGCGGCGGCCGATGCTGACGAAGGAGAAGCCGCTCGCGTTGAGGAACTCGAGCTCCTCGCGGGGCATGCGCTGCCCGAGGAGGATGCAGGAGTCGGCCAGGCGCAGCCGGGTGGTGCCGCCGCTGAGGCCGCCGCGGCGGCCGCCGACGCGACCGCTGGTCAGCAGGAGGAGGTCGATGTCGCGGTTCTGCGCCTCCTCCTCGATGCCGGCGAGGAACGGGTGGAAGAAGTCCTCGCGGTCGAGCGGGAACAGGCTCTCGTAGGTGTAGACGCCGATCATGCCGGTGCCGACCTGCTTGAGGCGGCGCGCGATGGGGTCGGCGACGTACCCCGTCTCCTGGATCGCCTTGAGGATCCGCGCCCGCGTCGCCTCCGGGACCCGGGCGAGCTGCTCGCCCTTGTCGTTGAGCACGAACGACACCGTCGTCTGGCTGACTCCCGCGAGACGCGCGATGTCCTTCTGCGTGATCCGCGGCACCCGGACACCCCCGCTTCATCCTGGTAATAGGTATTACGTCTTGACCTCAGGCTACCGATGACGAAGGATCGCCGTACGCCCATCCGGGGCGAGAGAGGGCGGAACGTCGACGATGATGAATCCCGCAGACCCAGACAACCAGACCACGGCCTCCCCGAGGCCCGATCGGCAGCACAAGCCCGATCAGCAGCCCGAGCACGATCCGCAGCGCAGGCCCGACAACTCGCGCCGCCTCTTCCTCGCCGGGGGCGCCGCCGCCCTCGCCGGCGCGGCAGGAGCCGTCGGCGCCGCCACTCCGGCCGCCGCCGCGCCCCCGGCCGACGCTCCCGGGCAGAAGAAGCGCCTGAGCGTCACCGAGGGGCCGATCTCGCCGCTCGACAAGGAGTTCCGCTGGGACGACCGCGCCGGCGCCGACAACACCCGCGCGGTGCAGGCGGCCATCGACAAGGCGATGACCGCTCCGGGCGGCGAGGTGTCGCTGCCCGCCGGCGAGATCCGGGTGACGGGCCTCGCGGTCGACTACCGCGGCTACCCGGTGCAGCCCGAGAACGGGCCGCCCTACGGCTACGCCGGGCCGAAGATCGTCGGCGCCGGCATGCGCCAGACGAGGATCGTCCAGATCGAGGGCTCGACCCGCGACATCTTCACCGTCTCCGGCCAGACGGGCGACGCGGCCGGTCCCGCCAACAACAACAAGGCCACCGGCGTCGTCCTCGCCGACTTCGAGATGACGGGCACGCCCTCCGGCGGCCACGGGATGTCGCTGCGCTCGCTGGTCAACTGCGAGTTCCGCAACCTGTGGATCCAGAAGACCGGCAAGTCGGGCATCTTCCGCGAGCGCGCCACCTTCGTGTCGGGCGTCGACGACGAGTACTCGTACGCCAACTCCTGGAACAAGATCAAGATCGTCGCCCCCGCGGGCTGGGGCGTGGAGGACTCGGGCAAGGCCTCCATCGGCGGCTCGATGACCAACGTCGAGGCGATCAGCCCCGGCCTCGGCGGCTTCCTCCTCGCGCCGACGAACATGACGCTGCTCGACTGCCAGGCCATCGGCGGCACGGTCGGCCTCCGGTCGATCCGCAACGAGAACCGGCGCTCGGTCAACTCCGGCCTGACCCTGATCAACTTCCGCTCGGAGGGCTCCCGCGACGGCTGGGAGGTGCTGATCGAGGCCGGCACGAGCCACATGATCGTGAACCCGAACTTCTTCCCGACCTCGGGCGCGAACTGCCTCGGCGTCGGCCTGACGAACGGCGGAGCGGACTTCGAGGTGCGCAACCTCACCGTCCTCGGCGGCTTCTACGGGCTCAGCCTCGGCCGCTTCCCGCAGCAGAAGGCGATCGTGCTGGGCAGCGACTCCTCCCAGACGCGCCTCGTGAACCCGTTCATCGAGCGCGGCGCCGCGGGAGTGGACGAGGGCTCGCTGATCGTCGACGACGGACGCCTGACCTCGTTCGAGCTCGGCCGCGGCCGGGTGGAGCGCGCGGCCGGCTACACCACGGTCGCCCGCGCCCCCGAGACCATCCCGACCCCTCCGGCCGGACAGGTCAACGAGGGCTGGGAGCGCTCCGGCGACACCTGGCGGAAGGTGGCCGTCTTCCCCGACGGGCACCGCGTCGTCATCGCCTCCTGACCCCGGGCGGCGGCGCCCTCCGCGCCGCCGCCCTCCCCCACTGCACACGGAACGAGCACCAGAACGCATGCATGACGACAGCACCCGCATCGAAGCCCGCATCGCCCGCTTCCGCGCCGAGAGCCTCCGGCCGGCGATCCACCGGGCGGTCGAGCCGCTCGGGATCGAGTCGTGGACCGCTCCGGGCGAGCCGGTCCCCTTCGACCAGGCGCGGGCCGCGTCCTACGCGCCCGCCCACATCGGGGAGCCGTGGGGCGCCCCCTGGGGCACCGTGTGGTTCCACGTGAGCGGCGAGATCCCCGCCTCCTGGGTCGGCGTCGACGGCTGCGAGCCCGAGCTCGTCGTCGACCTCGGCTACACCGGCGCCCAGTCCGGCTTCGAGGCGGAGGGGCTCGTCTTCACCGCGACCGGCACGGTCGTGAAGGCCGTCGAGCCGTTCAACCAGTCGGTCCCGCTCGACCGGCTGCCCGGCCGCGAGGCGGGCGACCGCACGGTCGAGCTCTACATCGAGGCCGCCGCCAACCCGAACATCACCGGCGACTGGTCCTTCACCCCCACGGCGCTCGGCGGCCGCCCCGCCGACGGCGCCCTGCCGTCCGACCCGCTCTACCGCCTCCGCCGTCTCGAGCTCGGGCTGCTCGACCGAGAGGTCTGGGAGCTGGAGCAGGACATGGCCGTGCTCGTCGGGCTGATCGGGCAGCTGCCCGAGTCCTCCCAGCGGCGCGCCGAGATCGTCCGCGCCCTCGACCGCGCCGTCGACTTCCTCGATCCGGACGACGTGTCCGGCACCGCCGCCGCGGGCCGGGAGGCGCTGCGGACGGTCCTCGAGCGCCCCGCCTCGGCCAGCGCGCACCACCTGCACGCCGTCGGCCACGCCCACATCGACTCCGCCTGGCTCTGGCCCGCCCGCGAGACCGCCCGCAAGGTGGCCCGCACCTTCTCGAACGTCTGCGACCTGATCGAGCGCGAGGAGGGCTTCGTCTTCGCCGCCTCCTCCGCGCAGCAGTACGCGTGGCTGAAGCGCGACCACCCGGAGCTGTTCGAGCGCGTCCGCGGCCACGTGCTCGCGGGCCGCTTCGTGCCGGTCGGCGGGATGTGGGTCGAGTCGGACACGAACATGCCCGGCGGCGAGGCGCTCGTGCGCCAGCTGCTCGAGGGCAAGCGCTTCTTCCTCGACGAGTTCGGGATCGACACCGAGGAGGTCTGGCTCCCGGACTCCTTCGGCTACTCCGCCGCGCTGCCGCAGATCATCGCCGGAGCGGGCGGGCGCTGGTTCCTCACGCAGAAGATCTCGTGGAACGAGACCAACACGATGCCCCACCACACCTTCTGGTGGGAGGGCATCGACGGCACCCGCGTGTTCACGCACTTCCCGCCCGTCGACCTCTACAACTCCGACCTCTCCGGCGAGGACCTCGCCCGCGCCGAGCGCCAGTACGCCGAGAAGGGCAGCGGCACCATGTCGCTCGTGCCCTTCGGCTACGGCGACGGCGGAGGAGGCCCCAACCGCGAGATGATCGCGGCCGCCCGCCGCACGCGCAGCCTCGAGGGCTCGCCGACCGTCGAGCTGTCCACGCCCCGCCGCTTCTTCGAGGAGGCGCAGGCCGAGTACCCGGACGCGCCCACCTGGTCGGGCGAGCTCTACCTCGAGTTCCACCGCGGCACCTACACGTCGCAGGCGCGCACCAAGCAGGGCAACCGCCGCAGCGAGCACCTGCTCCGCGAGATCGAGCTGTGGGCGACCACGGCCCTCGTCCGCGCCGGGGTCCCGTACCCGGCCGACGAGCTGCGCGAGATGTGGCGGACGGTCCTCCTGCAGCAGTTCCACGACATCCTGCCCGGCACCTCCATCGCCTGGGTGCACCGCGAGGCGGAGGAGAACTACGCCCGCATCGCGCAGCGGATCGAGGAGATGATCGCCGAGGCAGTCCGGGCCCTCGCCGGCGAGGGCTCCGCGGAGCTGCTGGTGAACTCCTCCCCCTTCCCCATCGGGGGCGTGCCGGCGCTCGGCGCGGCCGCGGCCGACCCCGCCGCGGAGCACTCGGCCCCGACGCTCCGCTCCGACGGCGACGCCCACGTCCTCGACAACGGGCTCGTCCGGGTGCGGATCGGCGCCTCCGGGCTCCTCGAGTCGGTCGTGGACCTCGCGAGCGGCCGGGAGGTCGTGCCCGCCGGCGCCGCCGCGGGGCTCCTCCAGCTCCACCGCGACACCCCGAACAAGTGGGACGCCTGGGACCTCGACGACAACTACCGCCGCACGGTGGAGGACCTCGTCGGCGTCGACTCGGTCCGCGCCGGCACCGTGAGCGACCCGCTCGGCCGCGAGGTGCCGGCGGTCATGATCACCCGCTCGTTCGGCGGCTCCACGGTCGTGCAGACCGTCTCGCTGCAGATCGGCCGGGCGGCCGTCGACCTCGACCTCGACATCGACTGGCACGAGCGCCGCAAGCTGCTCAAGCTCGCCTTCCCGCTCGACCTGCTCTCGGACCGGGCGACGTCCGAGATCCAGTTCGGCCACGTGCACCGGCCGACCCACGTGAACACGACGTGGGACGCCGCCCGCTTCGAGACCGTCGCGCACCGCTGGGTGCACGTCGGCGAGCCGGGCTTCGGCGTCGCGGTCGTCAACGACTCCACCTACGGGCACGACATCACCCGCGACCGCGCCGCGGCCGGCACCCCGACGACCACGGTCCGGCTCTCGCTCCTGCGCGCGCCGCTGTTCCCCGACCCGGACGCCGACCAGGGCCGCCACCGCCTCGCAGTGTCGCTCGTGGTCGGCGCCGAGCTGCCCGACGCCGTCGAGGCCGGCTACGCGCTGAACACCCCGGTCCGCAGGCTCACCGGCGCCGCGCCCGTCGCTCCCCTGGTGTCGATCGACGACCCCTCGGTGATCGTCGAGGCTGTGAAGGCGGCGGACGACGGGAGCGGCGACGTGATCGTGCGACTCTACGAGTCGCTCGGCCGCCGCGCCGCAGCGACCCTCCGCGCCGCCTTCGCCGTCCGGGCGGTCACCCGCACCGACCTGATGGAGCGCCCGACCGAGCAGGTCCGCATCGAGAGCTCCGTCGAGGCGGATTCGGCCGACGTGCGCCTCGAGCTGCGTCCGTTCGAGATCGCGACGGTGCGCCTGGCGCGCTGAGCGCGAGGGGACGAGGGGCGGGAGCAGGCCGGGTCGGCTTGCTCCTGCCCCTGCGTCATGTGGTCTGCTCGATGCACAAGGTCCCGATCGGAGAGGTCCCCCATGCAGTCGTTCCCCGCCCCGCCCCGCCAGGTGCAGATCGGCGACGCCGCCGCGTTCGCCGGCGTCACTCCGCGGGCGATCCGCCACTACCACCGGCTCGGCCTGCTCCCCGAGCGCGAGCGGGGCGGAGACGGTCGTCGGCGCTACGGCTACGACGACATCATCCGGCTGCTCTGGATCCGCCGCCTGGCCGACGCCGGGGTCGCGCTCGAGGACATCCGGGACGCCTTCGCCGTCGCAGCCCCGGCCGGCGCCGAGGACAGCGCCGACCGCGAGGACGAGGTCGCGGGTGTCCTCGCGCGGCTGGACGACGCGCTCGCCGCGCAGGAGGAGGAGCTGCAGCGGAAGCGGGCCTCGGTCCGGCGCATGCGGACCCTCGGCGGCCGGCTGGGGCTGCTCGACGACATCGTCTCGCGCCGCCTCGAGGGCGCACCCGAGGGCTCGCTGCGCCAGGCCGACCTCGACACCCTGCTGGTCACCGAGCGGATGTTCGGCCCGCTGGGCGCCGTCTCCCAGGCCGGCCGCTTCGTCGTCCTGGCCGCCGATCCGGCGCTGCGGGCGGAGGCCGACCGCGTCGACGCCGCCGAGGAGGCCCTCGACGACACGGTCGCCGAGGACGACCCCCGGGTGGAGCAGGTGGCGCGGGAGCGGCGCGCCTTCGAGGCCCGGCTGATGCGCGTCGTCGAGGAGTCCGGTCAGCTCGAGGAGGACGAGGCGATCTTCGACGCGTGGGACGAGGCGCACCCGCCCGAGGACCCCGCGCCGGCCCCCGATCCCGCACAGGGCTCCCGCGCCCGGAGCGCCGGCGAGATCATCCGGAGCCTGCCCTACGACGTCTCGCCGGCCCGCCTGCGCGCCATGGACCTGGCGATGCGGCTCGGGATGGAGGAGGCGCCGGCGTCCTGAGACGCGGCGTCACGCCCGCGCGGTCACCCGAGGACCTCCCGCAGCACCTCCAGCGCCCGCTCGCGGTCGCCGACCCCGCCGCCCTCGTGCCCGCTGTACGGCCACACGTCGATCGACGTCTCGCCGCCGGAGACGTTGTGGGAGGCGAAGACCGTCGAGGGCGGGCAGATCGCGTCCATCAGGCCGACCGAGCGGTGCACCCGGCAGCCCAGGCGCCGGGAGAAGTGGACGCCGTCGACGTAGGAGAGGGTCCGCTCGACGGCGTCGAGGTCCTCGGGGCGGGTCGCCAGGTAGCGGGCGATCTCCAGGTAGGGCGCCTCGTTCGTGACGGTCGTGGCGCGGAGGACGTCGGAGAGGAAGGGCACCAGGGCGATCGCGGCGCGCACCCGGGGGCGCAGCGCCGCCGCGGCGGTCGCGAGCGCTCCGCCCTGGCTGCCGCCGAAGACCGACACGCGGTCCGGGTCCAGCCCGGGGAGCGACTCCACGGCGTCGACGGCGAGCGCCGCGTCCGCGATGAGGCGCCGGTAGTAGTACGTCTCGGGCGACTCGATGCCGCGGGTCGTGACCCCGGGGTACGCGGGTCCGCTGCCGTGGGGGTCGGGGGTGGCACCGGAGCGGGCGAGGCGGCCGGCTCCCTGGCCTCGCGCGTCGACGACCAGGTGCGCGTACCCGGCGGCGGCGATCCAGAGGTGCTCGATCGGCCGGCCCCGTCCGCTGCCGTACCCGGGGTACTCGATCACCACGGGGAGCGGGGCGCCCGGGTCGACCGCGGGGGTCACCAGCCAGGCGGCGATCGGCTCGCCCGCGAAGCCGGGGAACCGCACGTCCCGCACCCGCACCAGCGGGAGGCCCGCGTCGACCGGCACGGCGCTGACGCCGGGGCCGCCCTCCCGCCCGAGCGCGAGGGTGGCCCGCCAGAAGGCGTCGAAGCCGTCGGGCTCCGCGACCTCCGCACGGAACTCGCGGAGGGCGGCGAGGGGGCGATCCGTGAACACCGGGTCAGCCTTTCAGACCGGAGTGCGCGAGCCCTTCCACGAACTGCCGCTGAGCGAGGAGGAACACGGCCAGCACGGGCACGACCGTCATCGTCGCCGCGGCGAGCTGCACGTCCCACATCTCCCCGCCGTAGGCGTCGGTGAAGCGGGTGAGCGCCTGGGGCAGGGTGAAGAGCTCGGGCGAGGTCAGGTAGACCGTCGGCTCGAGGTACATGTTCCAGGACCCGAGGAAGGTCAGGATCGCGACGGCCGACAGCGCGGGCTTGGACAGCGGCAGGAAGATGCGCCGCCAGATCCCGAAGCGGCCGAGGCCGTCCAGGCGCGCGGCCTCCTCGAGCTCGCCGGGCATCGCGATGAAGTACTGCCGCATGATGAACGTGCCCAGCACCGCCGGCGCTCCGACCATCGGCACCAGCAGCAGCGGCACGTGGGTGTCGATGAAGCCGAGCTGCCGGAAGATCTGGAACAGCGGGATGATCGTCACCTCCGTCGGCACCAGCAGGCCGGTCAGGACGACGAGGAACACCGCGTTGCGGCCTGGGAACGGGATCCGGGCGAAGGCGTAGCCGGCCAGGCTCGACACCAGCAGCGTGACCACGGTGACCGTGACCGCGATGTAGAGGCTGTTCCAGTACTGGAGCGCGAACGGCTGGAACCGGAACGCCTCGGCGTAGCCCGCCAGGCTCGGCGAGTCCGGCAGCAGGGTCGGCGGGTTCGAGAAGATCTCGTTCACCGGCTTGAACGACGAGGCGATCATCCAGAACGTCGGCACCGCGAACGGCAGCACGAGCAGGATCAGCGTCACGACGAGCAGGGCGGTCATGAGCGGGCTGCGGCCGCGGCGGCGCTTGACGGGCGGCTCCGGGACGGCTTCGAGGCGTGGCGTGAGCGGGGTCCCCTGCTCGACGACGGCGTCAGTTCTCATAGAAGACCCATTTCCTGCGCAGCTGCCACTGCACGACCGTGAGGATCAGGACGAAGAGGAGCAGCATCAGCGAGAGCGTCGCGCCGTAGCCGATGTCGCTGAACTCGAAGGCCTGTTGGAACACGTAGTAGACGAGAACTGTCGTCGACAGCTCCGGCCCGCCCTCGGTCAGGACGGCGACCTGCGCGAACGCCTGCAGCGAGCCGACGATCGTGAGGATGGCGGTGAGGAGCAGGGTGGGCGAGATGAGCGGGAGCGTGATCCGGAAGAAGATCGCGCGGGGGCTCGCGCCGTCCAGCCGGGCCGCCTCGTAGAGGTCGCCCGGCACCCCCTGCAGCGCGGCGAGGAAGAGCACCATGTTGACGCCGACGCTGCGGATGACCTGCGTGACGATGACGCTCGCCATCGCGGTGGGTCCCTCCTGGAGCCAGTTCGGCCCGTCGAGGCCGACCAGCGAGAGCAGGCCGTTGATCGCGCCGTTGTCCTGGAGGAGGAAGCCCCAGACGAGGGTCCAGGCGACCACCGAGATGACGACGGGCGAGAAGAAGAGCGTGCGGAACAGGGCGCCGCCCGGGATCCTCCGGTTGAGCAGCACGGCCAGGCCCAGCCCGAGGGCGAGGTTCAGGACGACCACTCCCCCGGAGAAGACCGCGGTCGTGCCGAGCACCGCGCCGATGCTCGGGTCGTTGATCGCCCGCTCGTAGTTCTCGCCGCCCACGAAGGTCATGGAGCCGGTGAAGACGTTCCACTCGTTGAGGCTGAACCAGACCGCGAGCCCGACGGGCAGCAGCACGAACACGATCACACCGAGCAGCTGGGGCGCGATGAAGAGCCAGCCGGCGAGCGCGTCGCGGCGCCGGAGGTTCCAGTAGGCGCCGGCGGGAGCGGATCGGCGGCTGTCCGTCGAGGTCGCGGTCACGGGATCACTTCCCCTGGAGGACGGGCCCGATGGCGTCGCAGACGCCTCCGAGCACCTCGGCGACGTCGGCGTCGGCCGACCACATGCGGTCCAGCGCCGTCTTGCCGACCGAGGTGATCTCGGCGGGGCTCGTCACCGGAGGGGTGGCGGACACGTCGGCGAGCTCGTCGACCACGACGCGGTCGAGCTGCTCGGCGCTGAGGCGGGTGTTGACCTTCGCCAGCTCCTCACCGGACAGCAGCGACTCGCGGGGCGGCGGGAAGAACTGCGCGAGCTTGGCGGAGTTCTCCGGGTTGGTCATGAACGAGAGGAAGCCGGTCGCCTCCTCCACGTGGTCGCCGCCTGCGAGCGCGGCCATGCCGGCCTGGCCGATGTTGCCGTACTCGCCGGCGGGGCCGACGGGCAGCGGGTAGATCTCGAACGGGAACGAGCCGTCGAGCAGGCTCGCCCGCGAGACCTGCGCGGTCGTGAACGCGGCGTCGCCGGCGAAGAAGTCCGCCGTCACGCCGGGTCCGGGGGTCGCGCCGCTGACGTAGACCGAGTCGTGGAAGAACTGGAACGCCTCCACCATCTCGGGCGAGTCCATCGTGCACTGGGTCCCGTCGTCGCTCCACGGCTGGGCTCCCCAGCCCGCCCAGAGGTTCGCGAGGCTCAGCCAGCCCGAGAAGTCGAAGTCGCGGATGATGTAGCCGGCCTTGCCGGTCGACTCGTTGACGGCCGCGCCGATGCGGTCGACGTCCTCCCAGCTGAGCGTCGCGGGGTCGACGGTCTGCCCGGCCTGCGCGATGAGGTCCTGGTTCACGTACAGCGCGAACGGCGAGTTGGAGAACGGGTACGCGTAGAGCTCGCCGTCCTGGCTGAACGACTGCGCCACGCTGGGCAGGATGTCGTCGTACTCGTAGCCCTCGGTCCCCTCGAAGGTCTCGGTCAGCGGAGCGAGCGCTCCGGCGTCGATCAGGTCCTTCGCGATGTCGCCCACCCAGGCGAGGTCGGGGGCGTTGCCGCCCGCGGCCTGCGTGGTCAGGGTCGAGTTGTAGTCCGCGAACGGGAGGGACTCGAAGGTCACGGACTCGATCTCGGGGTGGTCGGCGATGTACTCGTCGGCCATCGAGTCGAACAGGGCGAGCTGCTTCTCGTCGGAGGTCCAGACGGACATCCTCAGAGCGACGGGTGCTGAGTCGTCCCCGCCGCCGGCGGCGCCGCAGCCCGAGAGGGCGGCGATCACTCCGACTGCGGCGAGCGAGGCCATCAGCTTCTTCGCTGGTCTCATCGTCTCTCTTTCTCCAATGGTCTTCTCGGTGTTCCCGGTCAGTACCCGACGACGTCGGGCCAGTGGGTCTCTACGCCGCGCGACTCGAGCCTCGCCTGCAGGCGGGCGACGAGGGCGGGGTCGGCGGCGATCTCGTGGGGCGACAGGTCCTCGGCGAGGGCGAGGGCCGCCAGCTCGCCGACGGCCTCGCCGATGTTCCACTCCACGGGGTGGAGGCGGTACGCGCCGTTGGTGATGTGCGTCGTCCCGATGTTCTTGCCCCCGGGCAGCAGGTTCGTCGGGGTGCGCGGCACGAGGGCGCCGAGTGGGATCTCGAACGGCGAGCACTCCACGTCGAGGTAGTTGTCGCCTCCGGTGGTCGGGTGCAGGTCGATCCGGTACATGCCCACGCCGACGGAGTCGTCGAAGCGCGCGGGGCTCCCCGTCCCGCGGGCGGCGACGGAGACGTCCTGCTCGCGCACGGTGGTGAGCGCGCGGATCCGGCGGGACTCGCGGATGTAGGGGGCCTGCGCGAGGCCGTCGGCGGTGCCCATCACGTCGCCGCGGAGCCGGAGCCCGGGCCAGCCGCGGCCGCCGTCGGGCCGGGGCGCCTCGGTCTGGAGCCAGTAGAAGTACGACAGCGAGAGCGCGCGGGCGCCGGCGAGGTGCTTCTCCGGCTCCGGCACGTCGAGGATCGAGCTGTCGAGGTAGTCGAGCATCGGCCAGTTCGCGAGCACGATGTCGCTGTCGAGCGCGCCCGGCCGGAGGGTCTCGGTCGCGAGGATCCGGCGGAACATCCAGAGGTCGGTGTCCCCGCCCTGCGCGCGCTGGTCCGCGGTGCGGGTGTCGCCCACGGCGTTCACGTGCATCGTGCGGGTCTCGGGGCGCAGCGTCCTCGGGTTCGGCGCGGTGAAGGAGAGGAGCTTCCCGCCCCAGAACGGCACCTCGTACTCGTGCCAGTAGTCGTAGTCGGCCGGGCGCTCGATGGTGTGGTCGCCGTCCGCGCTGTCGAAGCCGAAGCACCAGGTGACGGCCTGCACGTTCATCGGGTCGGCGACGGCGGGAGCGCTGGGCTCGCCGTGTTCGTCGCGCGACTCGGAGCCCGTGACGTAGTCGACCTCCGCGAGGGGGAGCAGCTCCCCCGTCTCGGTCGCGTCGATCACGTACCGTCCGGAGACGGCGAGCTCCTCGCCCGAGACCGCGTCGCGCAGCAGGACGCGCTCGATCCGGCCCGGGCCGCCGTCGACGGCGAAGGGGACGACGCCGGTGACGACGCGGATCGCTCCGCTCGAGCGGTAGGGGGCGAGCATCTCGTCGAGCACGGCGACGGCGACGCGGGGCTCGGCGCAGAGCCTGCTCACGAGTCCGCGGCCGGGGTTCAGGCGGTCGTCGCGCATCGCCTCGGCGGTGAGGGGGTAGTTGCGGCGGTAGTAGCCGCGGATGCCGTCGCGGAGGCGCCGGTAGTCGGCGGTGACGCCGAACTGCTCGACCCAGGTGTGCTCGTCCGGCGGGACGCCCTGCGAGGTGAGCTGACCGCCCAGCCACGGGTACTGCTCGGTCAGCACGACCGAGAGGCCGTTGCGGGCGAGGGCGATCGCCGCGGCCACTCCTCCGAGTCCGCCGCCGATCACGGCGACATCTGCTTGCATCGGGGTCACGCGTCCGCCTCGTCCTCGTCGACAGTCTGGGTCATCGGCCTACTACCCGCGGGTAATACGTATTGCCGATTGGTTAGACCGTAACGCACGAGTGTCCGGTTGGCAACGGCCTCCGCCGTTCCGAGCGACGCCGCGGCGACCCGCGGGCGTCCTCAGCCGGGAGTGGGCCGGACGTCAGGGCTCGGTGGCATGCTCGACCCCGAGCGCGGCCGGCGGGCGGCGGCGCGGAGCGGAGCAGCATGATCGGGTTGGATCTCACCGGGCGCACGGCCCTCGTCACGGGGTCGGGGCAGGGCATCGGGCTGGCCATCGCGACGACGCTCGCGGAGGCGGGCGCCGAGGTGATCGTGAACGCCCGCTCCGAGCGGTCGATCCGCCGGGCGATCGAGGCCGTCGGCGCCGCGGTGCCGGAGGCGCGGGTGCGCGGAGTCGCGGCCGACGTGTCGACGGAGAAGGGCACGGCCTCCCTCCTGCGCGCGGCCACGGAGGTGGACGTGCTCGTCAACAACCTCGGGATCTTCGGCTCCGCCGATGCGCTCTCCATCGACGACGACGAGTGGCGCCGCTATTTCGAGGTCAACGTCCTCACCGGCGTGCGCCTCACCCGCGCCTACCTCCCCGGGATGATGGAGCGCGAGTGGGGCCGCGTCCTCTACATCGGCAGCGACTCCGCCGTCGTCACGCCCGCCGAGATGATCCACTACGGAGTGTCGAAGACCGCGCTGCTGGGCGTCTCGCGCGGCTTCGCCAAGGCCGCCGCCGGCACCGGGGTGACGGTGAACAGCGTGCTCGCCGGGCCGACCCACACGGGCGGCGTCGAGGACTTCGTCTACGAGCTGGTCGACCGCGAGCTCCCGTGGGAGGAGGCGCAGCGCGAGTTCATGCGCCTGCACCGGCCGCAGTCGCTGCTGAAACGCCTCATCGAGCCGGAGGAGATCGCCCACATGGTGGCGTACCTCGCCTCCCCGCTCGCCTCGGCCACCACGGGCGCCGCCGTGCGCGTCGACGGCGGCTACATCGACTCGATCGTGCCGTAGCGCGCGCTCCCGGGGCTTCCCGGGGCGCCGGCCGTCAGCGCGGAGGGGCGACCGAGCCGCCGGGGCGCCACGGGCCGCCGATGCGCTCCTGGAGGAGCGGTGCCGCCGGGTCGGCGAGGCGGGCGAGCAGCGCCTCCACTCCGCGGCGGCCGAGCTCGCGGCCGGGCGCGACGAGCAGGTCGAGTGCCGGGTCGGCCAGGTCGGCGACGTCGGGGTCGGAGGCGAGCAGGACGATCGAGAGGTCCTCGGGCACGCGCAGCCCGCGGTGCCGCACCTCGTGCGCGAACCCGACGGCGGCGCCCCCGTTGACGATCACCACGGCGGTCGCGGAGGCGGGGTCGAACGAGCGGGCGAGGGTGCGGCCACCGGCGGGCGACTCCTCGCAGCGCAGCAGCACGCCCTCGACGCCGCGGGCCGCGCAGGCGAGCGCGAACGCCTCCTGGGTGCGCGCGTAGGGGCCGAAGTCGGCCGCGGCGTCGCGGTCCGGGCCGAGCACGAGCGCCACCCGCGCGTGCCCCAGGCCGGCGAGCCGGCCGAGCGCCTCCTCGACCATCCCCTCGAAGTCGATGTCGACCCAGTCGAGGGCGGACGGGTCGCGGGTGCGCCCGATGAGGGCGAAGGGCGTACCGGAGTCGCGCAGGACCGGCACGCGCTCGTCCTCGCTGGTGACCTGCATCAGCACGACGCCGTCGATCAGGCCGTCGGCGCGCAGGTCGGCGAGGCGGTCGGAGCCGCCGACCGTCGGCCACAGGACGATCGAGTGGTCCTGCTCCGCCGCGGCCTCGGCGGCTCCGAGCAGGAATGAGGTGGCGGTGTTGAGCGGCCGGCTCGACACGAGCGGATAGACGACCGCGACGATCCCGGAGCGGCGCCGAGCGAGGGCGCGGGCCAGGGCGTGCGGCCGGAAGCCGAGCTCGCGCATCGCCGCCCGCACCCGCTCGCGGGTCTCGGGCGAGACGGGCTTGGTGTCGTTGACCACGAACGAGACCGTCGCGATCGAGACCCCCGCGAGGCGCGCGACGTCCCTCATCGTGGCCACCGCGCCTCCTCCGCTCGCGCCGCCCGGCCGTGGTTGACGCGGGGCGGACGTCTCCCGCATCCTAGGAGACGCGGCCGGTAAAGCGGTTAACCCCGTGTCGGGCCGCCCACTGCCGCACCGTCTCCACCGTCGAAGAAGGAACACCGTGACCACACCCTCCTCCCCCGTCCGCGTCCTCGTCTGGGGCGAGAACCGCCATGAGCAGATCGAGGAGAAGGTCCGCGCGATCTACCCCGACGGCATGCACAGCACGATCGCCGACGGCATCCGCGAGAACCTCGGCGAGCGCGCCACCGTCTCCACCACCACGCTCGACGAGCCCGAGCACGGCCTCACCGAGGACGTCCTCGACGCCACCGACGTGCTCGTCTGGTGGGGCCACATGGCCCACGGCGACGTCTCCGACGAGATCGTCGAGCGCGTCCAGCGCCACGTCCTCTCGGGCATGGGCCTCGTCGTCCTGCACTCCGGCCACTGGTCGAAGATCTTCGGCAAGCTCATGGGCACCACCTGCACGCTGCGCTGGCGCTCGGAGCAGGACCGCGAGCTGGTCTGGACCGTCGACCCCACGCACCCCATCGCCCAGGGGATCCCGCACCCCTTCGTGATCCCCCGGCAGGAGATGTACGGCGAGTTCTTCGACGTGCCGGCGCCCGACGAGCTCGTGTTCCTCTCGACCTTCACGGGCGGCGAGGTGTTCCGCTCCGGCATGACCTGGAAGCGCGGCCACGGGCGCATCTTCTTCTTCTCCCCCGGCGACCAGGACTACCCCGTCTACCACCAGGCCGAGGTGCGCCGCGTGATCGCGAACGGCGTCGAGTGGGTGCGCTCCTCGCGCCCCGAGCGCCGCCTCCCGGTGCTGCAGCGCTACGAGACCGAGGACTTCCACAACGGCCAGGACTACGAGGGAGCGCTCGTCCGATGACGATCCGCCTCGTCCAGGTCGGCGCCGGCGCGATGGGCCGCGCCTGGATCCGCACCATCCGCGACTCCCCGGACGCCGAGCTCGTCGGCCTCGTCGACCTCGACGTCGACCTCGCCACGGCTGCCGCGGAGGAGGAGGGGGTCGGCCCGGTCGCGGTCGGCACCTCCGTCGCCGAGGTCGCCGCGCGCTCCGGCGCCGACGCCGTGGTCAACGTGACCGTGCCGCGGGCGCATCTGCCCGTCAGCTCGGAGGCGCTGTTCGCCGGGCTGCCCGTGCTCTCCGAGAAGCCGATCGCGCCGACCATCGCCGAGGCGCTGGTGCTCGCGGCGACGGCCGAGGCCTCGGGCCGGCTCCTGATGACCAGCCAGTCGCGCCGCTACTACTCGGCGATCACCGCCTTCCGCGAGCAGATCGCCGGGCTCGGGCAGCTGGGCACCGCCTCCGTGCACTTCGCGAAGGCGCCCCGCTTCGGCGGCTTCCGCGACGAGATGGACCACGTGCTCCTGGTCGACATGGCGATCCACGCCTTCGACGCGGCGCGGTACCTGCTCGACAGCGACCCGGTCGCGGTCTACTGCGAGGAGTACAACCCGGGCTGGAGCTGGTACGCCGACGGAGCCGCGGCGAGCGCCGTGTTCGAGTTCGCCGGCGGAGTGCGCTTCAGCTACACCGGCAGCTGGTGCGCCGACGGCCTCGAGACCTCGTGGAACGGCGACTGGCGCGTGAACGGGGCCGGCGGCACCGCGCACTGGGACGGCGACGGCGCTCCGGAGTGGCAGTCGCGCGAGTCGGAGGCGGTGCGGACCGCCACGCTCGAGCCCGTGCCCGAGGAGATCGCGGGCTCGCTCGCGGAGTTCGTGCGGGTGCTGGGCTCGGGGGCGGTGCCCTCGGGCGAGGTGCACTCGAACGTGCGGAGCCTCGCGATGGTGGAGGCGGCGGTCCGCTCCTCCGAGACGGGTGCGCGGGTGCGGCTCGACGACGTGCTGGAGGAGGGGTACGCGGAGGCGCTGACGCTCGCGCGCGACGAGCGAGTCCGCGCGGCCCTCGGCTCCTGGGGCTCGGCCGCGGAGGGCCTCGCGCGCTGACCACGCCGCCTGGCGGATCTCGAGGCGTCCGTGCGGCGGACTGCGGCACGCGGCGTCTCGAGACCCCCGCCCGGTCGCGGCTCCGCCACCGCGCGTTCGCCGGGCGGACACCTGCGGGCGGCGGTGCGTTCACCGGGGGCGGCCAGCGTGGGCGGGTTCCTTCGAAGCCGCTCAGGAGACCCGTGTCCTCTCGTCACACCCGCACCGCCGCCCTCGCCCTCACCGTCACCCTCGCCGGCTGCACCCTCGGAGCCGCGGCCCTGCCCGCCTCCGCCGCGGGCGACTCCTTCTTCACCCGCATCGCCACGGTGCCGGCCTACCTCAACGCGGCCGACCCGTCCGCCGACTCCGCCGTCGCCGAGATCTCGAGCGCGTCGCCCGACGGCCGCCTGGTCTACTCGACGGACTCCGCCGGGCAGCGCATCGACGTCCTCGACATCTCGGACCCCGACGCCCCCGAGCCGCGCGGCGGCGTCGGCGTGGGCGGCGAGCCGACCTCGGTCTACGCGACCGGCGAGTACGTCCTCGCGGTGGTCGACACGAGCGACGGCGACTTCGCGAACCCCTCCGGCCACGTCAGCGTGCTGCACGCCGACGACCTCGCGCCCGTCGCGAGCATCGAGCTCGGCGGCCAGCCCGACTCCATCGACGTCACCACCGACGGCTCGACCGCGGTCATCGCGATCGAGAACCAGCGCGACGAGGACCTCGCCCCCGAGGGCGGCGAGGAGGGCGACCTCCCGCAGGCGCCCGCCGGGGAGCTCGTGGTGATGGACCTCGCGGGCGACCCCTCCGCCTGGGTGCCGGAGCACGTCGACCTCATCGGTCTCGCCGGCCTCGACACCCCGTCGGACCCGGAGCCCGAGTACGTCTCGATCAACCCGGCCGACACGGCCGTCGCCGTGACGCTGCAGGAGAACAACGCCGTCGCGATCGTCGACCTGGCCACCCGCTCCGTCACCGCCTCGTACACCGCGGGCACCGCCTCCGTCAGCGGCATCGACACGCTCGACGACGACTCGATCTCGCTGACCGGCTCGATCACCGACGTCCCGCGCGAGCCCGACGCGATCGGCTGGGTCGGCGACGACCACGTCGCGATCGCGAACGAGGGCGACTGGAAGGGCGGCACGCGCGGCTGGTCGATCCTCGACGCCGCGACCGGCGCCGTGCTGTGGGACGCCGGGAACTCGTTCGACCACCTCGCGGTGCGCCTCGGGCTCTACCCGGACAAGCGCTCCGACGCGAAGGGCTCCGAGCCCGAGGGCCTGCTCTCGGCCACCTTCGACGGCGTCCCCTACGTGTTCGTCGGCGCCGAGCGGGCCAACTTCGTGGCCGTCTACGACGTGTCGGAGCCGACCGCACCGCGCTTCGTGCAGGCGCTGCCGTCGACGCCCGGCCCGGAGGGGCTGCTCGCCCTGCCCGAGCGCGACCTGCTGGTCGTCTCGAGCGAGACCGACGACGCCGAGGCCGCCGTTCGCGCGAGCGTGCAGCTCTACGCGCTCGGCGCCTCCGCCCCCGCGTTCCCGACCGTGCTGTCGGCCGACGTCGACGGATCGCCGCTGCCCTGGGGTGCGCTCTCGGGCCTCTCGACCGACCCGGCGGCGCCCGACCGCCTGTACGCGGTGAGCGACAGCGCCTACGCGCCGAGCACACTCCACTCGATCGACACCTCCGTCTCGCCGGCGCTGCTCGACACGACCCTCACGGTGACCGAGGGCGGCGAGCCCGCCGCTCTGGATCTGGAGGGGATCGCCGCCCGCGTCGACGGCGGCTTCTGGGCCGTGACGGAGGGCGGGACAGGCGACGGCAACGCGCTCCTGCGGCTCGACGCGGACGCCGCGGTGACCGAGCGGATCGCCCTGCCCGCGGAGCTCGCCTCCGCACTGGGCAAGCAGGGCTTCGAGGGAGTGACCGTCGAGGACGGCGCCGCCGGTGAGATCGTCTGGACGGCGCTGCAGCGCGAGGCCTCGATCGACGCCGACGGAGTGGTCCGGATCGGGCGCTACGACGTCGCCGCCGACAGCTGGAGCTTCTTCGGCTACCCGCTGGAGGCCGTGTCCGGGGCGGACGGCGACTGGAACGGGCTCTCGGAGATCACGCTGACCCCCGCGGGCACGCTCGCGGTGATCGAGCGCGACAAGCTCAACGGGCCGGACGCCGCGCTGAAGGCCGTGTACACGGTGCCGCTGCCGACGGAGGCCGGCGCGGCGGTCGGCGAGACGCTGCCGATGCTCGAGAAGACGCTCGCGGTCGACGTGCTGCCCGCGCTGCAGGCCGGGAACGGCTGGACCCAGGAGAAGCTCGAGGGCCTCGGGATCACCGGCTCCGGCGAGGTGTTCGCGGTGACCGACAACGACGGCGTGGACGACGCGAACGGCGAGACGGTGCTCGCATCGCTCGGCTCCGCGGAGTCCGTGTTCGGGGCGGGGACGGTGCCGACGCCGGGGCCGACTGTCGAGCCGACCGTTGAGCCGACGGTGGCGCCGACGGTGGCGCCGACCACGGCGCCGACCGCGCAGCCCACGGTCGCGCCGACGGCCGAGCCGACCCGCACGCCGGCTCCTGCTCCGGCCGGCGCCGTTCCTCCGCGGACCGGATCGGGACTCGCGAGCACCGGCGTCGAGACGGGCTGGACCGCCGCGGCGGCGCTCGCCCTGCTCGCCGGCGGAGCGCTCGCGCTCGGAGTCACGCGCCGCCGCCGCGACGCGCGCTGACCGACGCCGACGGCCCGGGGGACAGTGTCCTCCGGGCCGTCGGCGTTCCCGCCGCGAGCGGGGCGGGTGGGGCGAGTGGTCGGGTGTCAGCTTCCGGTGGGGGCGTCCTCGGTGTCGGGAGAGGTGCTT
>NZ_PSTL01000023.1:0-50704 GCF_002930845.1 Rathayibacter sp. AY1A7
AAATTGGCATTGAACATAGTGCACGCTGTTGAGTTCTCAAGAATCGGACACATCCCGCCTCCACACCAGAACGGTGCTTCACAACGGAAGTGATCGAAGTTTGCTGTACGAGGGCGTGAGCCACTCGATTTGTCTTGCTTGCCGAGACCGGTTAGACTTGTCAGAACCGAAGTCCCGATTGCCTCCGTGGCAACTCGACTAACTTAGCACATCCGCAGGCCGTGTCAAGTCCGGCTTCTTCGTGGTGTTCGCTGCACGATCGAGGACCGCACCGCTGCACCGGGCTCGGCCGTGAGGCCTTGCAACGAAGCCGGGACCGTGTCCCGTGGAGGCTTTGCATCTTACGCTCGCGATCCCGCAGTCTTCAAGAGACGAATCTCTAACAGGCCTGGGAGCGAGGGGATGGTCCCCGCTTGAGGTGGGCCAGCTGGTCTCGACGCTCTGCGCCTGACTCCCGCTTGCCGCTCCTTTGGGGTGACGAGGAGTTACATTACGTCGGGCCTCGGCCGAGCGGCAAATCGCCTGCGTCCCGGGCGTGTCGCGATTCAGGGGCCGTGCGTCGCTGAGTGTCCGACTCGGTACCCGGCACCGGCTACCGGCTACCGGCTACCGGCTACCGGCTACCGGCTACCGGCTACCGGCTACCGGCTACCGGCTACCGGCTACCGGCTACCGAGCTGATGAGCTGATGAGACCGCCGATGCCGTCATCGCCCGCGTCCGCTCGCGGAGAGCGTGCACGCGGTCAGCGGACGAAGGCCCCGGCGAAGCTCTTCTTGCCGCGACGGAGGACGGCGATCCCGTCGATCAACGGGAGCTCGCCGAGCGTGACGGTCTCGGACGGGAGGGCGGTGTTGTTCACCGAGAGCCCGCCCTGGGCGAGAGCCCGCCGCGCCTCCCCCGTGCTGGCGACGAGTCCGGTCTCGACGAACGCCTGCAGCGCCGGCGTCTCCGGTGTCGCCTCCATCGAGGGCACCGCCTCGAGCGCGCCGCGGAGGATGACCGGGTCGATCCCCTCGAGCGAGCCCTTGCCGAAGAGCGCGGCCGAGGCGTCGATCACCGACCGCGTCGCCTCCGCTCCGTGCACCAGCGACGTGACCTCCCAGGCGAGCGCGCGCTGCGCCTCCCGGCGGAACGGCTCGTCGGCGGCGGCCTTCTCCAGGCGCTCGATCTCCGTGCGCGGCAGGAAGGTGAAGATCCGCAGGCGGTCGGCGACGTCACGGTCGTCCGTGTTGACCCAGAACTGGTAGAACGCGTACGGGCTGGTGAGCTCGGAGTCGAGCCAGACGGCGTTGCCCTCGCTCTTGCCGAACTTTGTGCCGTCGGAGTTCATCACCAGGGGTGTACCGATCGCGTGGACCGACACGCCCTCCGTGCGGTGGATCAGGTCGGTCCCGCTCGTCAGGTTGCCCCACTGGTCGCTGCCGCCGGTCTGCAGGACGCACCCGTACTGCCGGTAGAGCTCCAGGTAGTCGAGTCCCTGCAGGATCTGGTAGCTGAACTCGGTGTAGCTGATCCCCGCGTCGGAGTTGAGGCGGGCGCTGACCGCGTCCTTCTTGAGCATCGTCCCCACACGGAAGTGCTTCCCGATCTCCCGCAGGAAGTCGATCGCCGACAGCGGAGCGGTCCAGTCGAGGTTGTTGACCAGGCGCAGCCCGTTATCGCCGCCCGCGGGAACGAACCGGGACACCTGCGCCTGGAGGCGCTCGACCCACGCCGTCACCGTCTCGCGCGAGTTCAGCGTCCGCTCGGCCGTCGGACGCGGATCCCCGATCAGCCCGGTCGAGCCGCCGACGAGCCCGAGCGGCCGATGCCCGGCCAGCTGGAGCCGGCGCATGACGATCAGCTGCACCAGGTTCCCGAGGTGGAGGCTGGGCGCGGTCGGGTCGAACCCGCAGTAGTAGGTGATCGGCTCCCCCGACAGCAGCTCGCGCAACGCTCCCGCATCTGTCGACACGTGCACCGAGCCTCGCCAGACCAGCTCGTCCCACACGGAGTCGAAGGCGGGGTCGAGCTGCGGGCTCGTCGCGGACCCGGGGAGGTGCTGGTCGATCACCCGACCAGGCTACCGCGGCGGGAAGGAGCCGGTCTCCGGGAGTCAAGCGCACAGGCTTGATCCCGGGCGATCAAGTGCCGATACTTGATCGAGGAGGTCCGATGTTCGTCATCACCGCGGATCAGCGCGACAGCAGGCACGACCACGACCGCGTGGACCAGGCGATCGCGAGCCTGATCGACGACGGTCGGGCGTCGTTCGTCCTGCCCCCGGAGCGGACGGCGGGCGACGAGTTCCAGTGCGTGCTCGACCGGGCCGATGCCGTCGTCACACTCGTGCTCGAGCTGCACCGGACCGGCCACTGGAGCATCGGCCTCGGGATCGGCCCCGTCGACCGGCCACTCCCCGCGACCACGAGAGCGGCGACCGGGGAGGCGTACTTCGCGGCGCGCCGGGCGGTCGAGGCGGCGAAGGGCCGGCCGACGCGCTTCTCCCTCGATCCGGACGCACCGGGAACGGCGGCGCCGGCACCGGCGGACGTCCAGGCGCTGATCGATCCGCTCCTCCTGCTGCGCGACGCGCGCTCCGAGGCCGGCTGGCAGATCGTCGACCTGCTCGAGAGCGGCCTCTCCCAGAAGGATGCGGCCGAGCGCCTCGCCGTCAGCCCGCAGGCGGTCAGCCTCCGGGTCCGCGCGGCGAGTGCTCGAGTCGACGCTCCCGCCCGTGATGCGCTCGCGCGCCTGCTGACGGTGGTCGACCGTACGCTCGACCCCACCGACGAGAGGACACCCCGATGACGGCACCCCCCGGATCCCCCGCCCTGCTCCTCGCCTCCGCGCTGCAGTCCGCCTCGTGGACGGGCGTGGTGCTCGTGCTGCTCGCCGGACTCGCCGGTGCGATGCTGGCCGTGCGCCTGCGCCGTCCGCAGCTCGCCTGGATCCCCCTCGCGGCGGCGGCCGCCGCCTTCCTCCTCACGGCGGTCGCCGGACCGTCCGCGCCCCCGATCCACTCCGTCCTGGTGGCGGTGCTGGCCTTCGCGCTGGCGGTCGCGGGCGGCGGGCCGATCGTGCTGCTCACCCTCCGGCTCGCGACGGCCGATTCCCGCAGCGGCAGCCACGGCGGCATCATGGTCGCCGGATCCTCCCGCCCCGCCGCCGGGAGCGCGCCCTCGGCGATCGGCCAGCCGATCGAGGTGCTCCGCGGCGGGACGACGATAGGGGTCCTCGAGCGGATCGCGACGGCCGGCGCACTGATGAGCGGTCTCCCCGAGGGGATCGCGGTCGTGGTGGCGATCAAGGGCGTCGGCCGCTTCAGCGAGCTCGCCTCCCCGGAGGCGCGCGAGCGGTTCATCATCGGCACGCTGGCGAGCCTCGCCTGGTCGGCGGCTCTCGGCGTGCTCGCCCGGCTCTACCTCGCGGGCTGAGCTCCGGGCCGCCGCCGGGGCACTGCTCTCCGGTAGGGCGAGACGGTGGGGTCGCCCGGGATGCTGAAGCGCCACGGGAAGTCGTCCCCGCCGCCCGGGCCCGAGACGCCGGTGCGCGGGCCCGCCGCCACGGAGGACGGCCTCTCCCCCGGCAGCAGCTCGAACGCCGCCTCGAGCGGGTCGCCCGACTCGGTGAGACGGACTCCGAGGGCCTTCGCCAGCCGTGCGGGTCCGCGGGCCAGATCCCGGCTGCGAACGGGTCCGCGCCGGATCATCGCGAGATCCTCCCCCGATACGACCTCGCCTGCGCGCAGCAGCACCGCCGACGCCGTGCCCGCCGGGGAGCAGACGATGTTCACACAGGTGTGCATCCCGTACGTGAAGTACGCGTACACGGATCCGGGCGGACCGAACATGGGAGCCGTCCGGGGTGTCGGTCCGCGGTGCGCATGCGAGCCCGGATCCTCACCGGTTCCGAGGTACGCCTCGACCTCGGTCAGCCGGACGCCGACCACGCCCTCCGGCGTGCGGTGCAGAAGGACGCGGCCGAGCAGCTCCGGTGCCACCTCGAGAGCCGAGCGCGCGAGGTCGGGGAGGTCGGCGCTCAGAAGAAGCTCTGGCCCGACACGAGGGTGATCACGATCACCGCGACGATGACGACTGCGGCGACCAGCACCAGAATCCGCTGCTGCCAGGGGCGCAGCGGCGGACGGCCGTCGTCGCCCGGCGCTCCTCGAAGAGTCACGGGCGTTCCCCTCGGAGGGATCCGCGCACGACCCGGACGCGCTCGGTCAGCCGGGCGAGCTGCTCCGCGACGCGGTCGGGAGCCGTGCCGCCGACACCGTCCCGGCTCGCCACCGATCCCTCGATGCTGAGGACGGACCGCACGTCTGGAGTGAGCAGCGGCGACACCGAGGCGAGCGCGGCGTCGTCGAGATCCTCGAGCCCCCTCCCCTGCGACTCCGCCAGCTTGACCAGCTCACCGGTGATCTCGTGGGCGTCCCGGAAGGGCACGTGCTTCTTCACGAGCCACTCGGCCACGTCGGTCGCGAGGGAGAAGCCCTGGGGCGCGAGCTCCGCCATCCGGTCGGTGTGGAAGGTGAGGGTCGCGATCATGCCGCTGAACGCGGGCAGCAGCACCTCGAGGGTCGTCACCGAGTCGAAGACCGGCTCCTTGTCCTCCTGCAGGTCGCGGTTGTAGGCGAGCGGCAGCGCCTTGAGGGTCGCGAGCAGCCCGGTGAGGTTGCCGATCAAGCGGCCGGACTTCCCCCGGGCGAGCTCGGCGATGTCGGGGTTCTTCTTCTGCGGCATGATCGAGGACCCGGTCGAGTAGCCGTCGTCGAGCGTGACGAAGGCGAACTCCCGTGTGTTCCAGAGTATGACCTCCTCCGCGATGCGCGAGACGTCGATCCCGATCATGGCGGTGACGAAGGCGAACTCGGCGACGAGGTCGCGGCTGGCCGTCCCGTCGATCGAATTCGGCACGCTCGACGCGAAGCCGAGATCGCGGGCGACCGCCTCGGCGTCGAGGCCGAGGGTCGAGCCGGCGAGGGCGCCCGAGCCGTAGGGCGAGACGTCCGCCCGGACGGCCCAGTCCCGCAGGCGCTCCAGATCGCGCAGCAGCGCCCAGCCGTGGGCGAGCAGATGGTGCGCGAGGAGCACGGGCTGAGCGTGCTGGAGGTGGGTGCGCCCGGGCATGATCGCCGTCGGGTGCGCCGACGCCTGCGCGGCGAGGGCGTCGATGAGCTGCACCACCAGCTCCGAGACGAGCGCCGCGTGGTCGCGGAGGTACATCCGGACGAAGGTGGCGATCTGGTCGTTGCGCGAGCGCCCCGCGCGGAGCTTGCCGCCGAGCTCGGGACCGGCTTCGAGCATCAGGCCGCGCTCGAGGGCGCCGTGCACGTCCTCGTCCGACTCGTCGGCGGCGAAGCTCCCGTCGGCGACGGCAGCCTCGAGCCGGTCGAGCGCCGCGAGCATCGCGGTGAGCTCGGCGTCGTCGAGGTAGCCCGCTCCGGCGAGCGCCCGGGCGTGGGCGCGGGAGCCGGCGAGGTCGTAGGGGGCGAGCTGCCAGTCGAAGTGGGTCGACCTCGAGAGCGCGGCGAGCTCGGGCGAGGGGCCGCCGGCGAAGCGGCCGCCCCAGAGGGCTCCGGCCTCGCCCGCGCGGGCGGAGGGTCGTTCCGTCATGGTTCTCCTCGGGTTCGGCTGTCGAGTCTACTGAGCGGCGTCGGCGGTGCCGGCGCGCTCCAGGAGCCACACGAGCAGGGCCTTCTGCGCGTGCAGGCGGTTCTCCGCCTCGTCCCAGATCACGCTCTGCGGGCCGTCGATCACGTCGGCGGTCACCTCGTAGCCGCGATCCGCCGGCAGGCAGTGCAGGAACAGCGCATCGGGAGCGGCGGCGGCCATCGTGGCCGCGTCGACCCGGTAGGCGCCGAAGGTCGCGACGCGCGCCGCCTTCTCGTCCTCCTTGCCCATCGACACCCATGTGTCCGTGATCACGATGTCGGAGCCGGCCGCGCCCTCGTCGGGGTCGGTCGTGGTGATCGCCGATCCGCCGGTGGTCGCGGCGATGCGCTGCGCATCGGCCAGGACCGCCGCGTCCGGCGAGTACGACTCCGGAGAGACGATGCGGACGTGCATGCCGGCCGTGGCCCCCGCCAGGAGGTACGAGTGCGCCATGTTGCTCGCTCCGTCGCCGAAGAACGTGAGCGTGAGGCCGGCGAGGTGACCGCGGTGCTCGCGGATGGTCATCAGGTCGGCGAGGAGCTGGCACGGGTGGAACTCGTCCGAGAGCGCGTTGACGACCGGCACGCGAGTGCTGCGCGCCATCTCCTCCAGGCCCGACTGCGCGTAGGTGCGCCACACGATGGCGGCGACCTGGCGCTCCAGCACCCGCGCCGTGTCGGAGGCGGTCTCCTTGCCGCCGAGCTGGCTGCTCGCGGTCGAGATGATCAGGGGGCTGCCGCCGAGATCGGCGATGCCGACCGCGAAGGAGACACGGGTGCGCGTGGAGGACTTGTCGAAGATCACGGCGACGGTCTGCGGCCCGGCGAGGGGCTTCCGGGAGAAGCGGTCGCGCTTGAGCTCGAGGGCGAGGTCGAGGATCTCGGCCTGCTCGGCGGGAGTGATGTCGTCGTCGCGGAGGAAGTGGCGGGTCACGGTGCTGGTCGCTTTCGGTGGAGGTACGGGGTCAGAGGGTCTGCAGTGCGCGGCCGAAGCGCTCGGCGAACTCGGCGACGTCGGCGGCGGTCACCACGAGCGGAGGCGCGAGCCGGATGCTCGAGTCGTTCGCCGCGTTCACGATCAGGCCGGCGTCGAGGCAGGCGGCGGCGAGCTCGGCGGCCACCGGCCGGGTCAGGGCGATGCCCAGGAGGAGGCCCGCGCCGCGGACCCCTCCGATCAGGGGCGAGTCGAGAGCGGTCAGCGCGTCGACGATCTGCGCCCCGCGCTCCCGCGCGTTGCCGAGAAGGTCGGCGCGCTCGATCTCGGCGAGCACGGCTCCGGCCACGGCGGTCGCGAGCGGATTGCCGCCGAAGGTGCTGCCGTGGTGGCCCTTCTGCAGGAGGTCGGACGCCTCGCCGAAGGTCACCAGCGCTCCGACGGGGAAGCCTCCGCCGAGCCCCTTGGCCAGGGTGACGGCGTCGGGCAGGATCCCCGCCTCCTGGTAGGCGAACCAGCGTCCGGTCCGCCCGACCCCGGTCTGGATCTCGTCGACGATGAGCAGCGCGCCGTGCTCGCGGGTGAGCTCCCGCGCGCGCTCGAGGTAGCCGGCCGGCAGCGGGATGACGCCCGCCTCCCCCTGAATGGGCTCGACGATCAACGCGGCGACGGACTCGTCGAGAGCCGCCTCGAGGGCCTCGATGCTCGCCTCGAGGTGCTCGACCCCTCCCGGCATCGGCTCGAACGGCGCGCGCATGGCCGCCTTGCCGGTCAGAGCGAGCGCGCCCATCGTCCGCCCGTGGAACGCGTTCTGCAGCGCCAGGACGCGGTGCCGGCCGCCGGCCGCGTTCAGCCGCGCCAGCTTGAAGGCCGCCTCGTTGGCCTCGGTGCCCGAGTTGGCGAAGTAGACGCGGCCCGTCTCCCCGGCCCCGGTGAGGCGGCGCAGGGTCTCGGCGAGCTCGATCTGCGGGGCGGTCGCGAAGTAGTTGGAGACGTGGGCGAGCGCACCGGCCTGGCGCGTCACGGCCTCGACGAACACGGGATGCGCATGGCCGAGCGAGTTGACGGCGATGCCGCCGAGGAAATCGAGGTACTCCCGCCCGTCGACGTCCCAGACCCGGCAGCCCTCGCCGCGCTCGAGCACGGCGAGCGGCGGCGCGAAGGTCTGCATCATCGCGGCGGAGTAGCGGTCGCGCGCCGAGCCGGTGCGGGACGCGGTCGTGGGGATGGACATGGTGGCCTTTCGATCGGAGCGGTCCGGCCGCGAGGGCCGACGGTGCGCGCGTCCCGGACGGGACGGGCGCTCGGAGCCGGGGCCGCTGAGGATCAGCGGCCCGACATTCGCTCCCGGTCGCGGGGGTCGAGCGAGGCGACGACCTCGGTGCCGATGCCCTCCGAGGTGAACACCTCGAGCAGGATCGAGTGCGGGATGCGGCCGTCGATGATGGCGGCCTTGGGCACTCCCCCGCGCACGGCGTCGAGGCAGGCGGTCATCTTGGGGATCATGCCCGATTCGAGCGAGGGCAGCAGAGCCGCGAGGTCGTCCGAGCGGATGTGCGAGACGAGCGACTCGCGGTCGGGCCAGTCGGAGTAGAGGCCGGCCACGTCGGTGAGGACGACGAGCTTCTCGGCGCCGAGCGCGACGGCCAGCGCGGCGGCGGCGGCGTCGGCGTTGACGTTCAGCGACTGCGTGGGGTCGTCCGAGTCGGGGGCGATCGAGGACACGACCGGGATCCGGCCGGCCTCGAGCTGAGCGAGGACGGCGGCGGGGTCCACGGCGATCACGTCTCCGACGAGTCCGAGGTCGTGCTCCTCGCCGTCGATCACGACACCGCGGCGGCGGCCGACGAAGAGGCCCGCGTCCTCACCGGAGATGCCGGCGGCGAGGGGGCCGTGCTCGTTGATCCGGCGGACGATGTCGCGGCTGATGCTGCCGGTGAGCACCATCCGCACGACCTCCATCGCCTCGGGGCTCGTGACCCGGTAGCCGCCCCGGAACTCGCTCTCGATCCCGAGCCGGTCGAGCATCCGCGAGATCTGGGGCCCGCCGCCGTGGACGACCACGGGGCGGATCCCGGCGTAGCGCAGGTAGACCATGTCCTGGGCGAAGGAGCGCTGCAGCTCCTCCGACACCATCGCGTTGCCGCCGAACTTGATCACCATCGTGCGCCCATGGAAGCTCTGCAGCCAGGGCAGCGACTCGATGAGCGTCGCGGCCTTCCCGGGCGCGGCGTCGCGCTCGGCGCGGCTCTCGGCCGAGAGGGTGGTGTCGTCGCTCATGGCCGCCTCAGCTCGAGTACGCGGAGTTCTCGTGCACGTAGTCGTGCGTGAGGTCGTTGGTCCAGATCGTGGCCGTCGCGTCGCCGGCGTGCAGGTCGATGTCGACGGCGACCTCCCGAGGGGCGAGGTCGACGAGGTCGCGGCTCTCGTGCGGCTCGCCCGCGAGGCAGACCTGCACCCCGTTCATCGCGACGTCGATGCCGTACGGGTCGAACTGCGCATCGGTCGTGCCCACGGCGGCGAGGACGCGGCCCCAGTTGGGATCCTTGCCGAAGATCGCGGCCTTGAACAGGTTGCTGCGGGAGACGGCGCGGGCGACGACCACGGCCTCGTCCTCGGTCGCGGCGTTCAGCACGCGGATCGCGACGTCGTGGGCGGCGCCCTCCGCGTCGGCCTGCAGCTGCAGGGTGAGGTCGCGGCAGACCGCGGTCAGGGCCGCGGTGAACTCGTCGGCGTCGGCCTCGACGCCGCTGGCGCCGCTCGCGAGCAGTGCGACGGTGTCGTTCGTCGACATGCAGCCGTCCGAGTCGAGGCGGTCGAAGGTGACGCGGGTCGCGGCACGCAGGGCGGTGTCGAGAGCGGCGGACTCGAGGGCCGCGTCAGTCGTGATCACGACCAGCATCGTCGCCAGACCCGGCGCGAGCATCCCGGCGCCCTTGGCCATGCCGCCGATGCTCCAGCCCTGCTCGGAGCGGACCACCGCCTGCTTCGGGACCGTGTCGGTGGTCATGATCGCGCGGGCGGCCGCCTCGCCCGCCTCGGGTCCCCCGGCGAGCTCGGCGGAGGCGCCGGTCACGCCGGTGGTGAGCTTCGCGAGGTCGAGCTGGTCGCCGATCAGCCCGGTGGAGCACACCAGCACGTCGCCGGCGGACACCTCGAGGCTCTCGCCCACGAGCTCCGCGGTGCGGTGGGTGACCTGGAAGCCCTGAGCACCCGTGTAGCAGTTGGCGCCGCCGGAGTTGAGGACGATCGCCGAGACGACGCCGTCGCGCATCACCTGCTCGCTCCAGAGGACGGGGTTCGCCTTGCAGCGGTTGCTCGTGAAGACCGCGGCAGCGCTCTGCAGCGGGCCGAGGTTCTGCACGAGCGCGACGTCGCGCGCTCCGGTCGACTTCAGCCCGGCGACGACTCCGGCCGCCCGGAACCCTGCGGCTGCGGTGACGCTCACGGCGCGACTCCGTTCACGCTCAGGCCGAGGGACTCCGGGAGTCCCAGGGCGATGTTGGTGGACTGGACGGCCGCGCCCGCGGTGCCCTTGACCAGGTTGTCGATGGCCGAGACGACCACGACGCGGCGGGCCCGCTCGTCCACGGCGAGTCCGATCAGAGCGGTGTTCGCCCCCACCACGTCGGCCGTCCGGGGGAAGGAGCCCTCCGGGAGCAGCTGGACGAAGGTCTCGTCGCCGTAGGCGGTCTCCCACGCGGCGCGCACGTCCTGCGCCGAGACGCCGGGGGCGAGGCGCGCGGTCGAGGTCGCCAGGATGCCCCGGGACATCGGCACGAGGACCGGCGTGAACGAGATCGAGACGGGTCCGGCTCCGGCGAGCAGGAGATTCTGCCGGATCTCGGGATTGTGACGGTGCGCTCCGCCGAGGCCGTAGGCGTGCGCGGAGCCGAGGAGCTCGCTGGCGAGGAGGTCGGTCCGCAGGCTCTTGCCCGCACCCGAGGGGCCGACGGCGAGGACCGCGACGAGGTCCGACGACTCGATCACTCCGGCGTGCAGACCGGGGGCCAGGCCGAGCGTGATCGCCGTGACGTTGCAGCCGGGGACGGCGATGCGCCGCACTCCGGCGAGCGCCTCGCGCTGCTTGCGTCCGCCGCCGCCGATCAGCAGCTCCGGGAGCCCGTAGGGCCAGGCCCCGGCGAAGTCGCCCCCGTAGAAGTCGGCCCAGTCCTGCGGGTCGGTCAGTCGGTGGTCGGCGCCGCAGTCGACGACGAGGACGTCCTCGGGGAGGGTCGCGGTGATCTCGCCCGACTTCCCGTGCGGGAGGGCGAGGAAGACGACGTCGTGCCCGGCGAGGTTCCCGGTCGTCGTGTCGACGAGGACGAGGTCGCGGAGCGAGCGGAGGTGCGGGTGCACGGCGATGAGGGGCTGACCCGCGTTGGCGTGCGCCGTCACCGTGCGCACCTCGAACTCGGGGTGGTCGGCGAGCAGTCGCAGCAGCTCGCCGCCCGCGTAGCCGCTCGCACCGGCCACCGCCACGGAGAAAGTCATGCCCGAGAGCCTAGCCGGTGCGGGTGCGGGGCCCCGCCCGGCCGAGCCGGACGGGACCCCCGGCCTCACTCGCGGAGTCGGGCGCCGAAGCGCTCCGCCGCGACGGCCACGCCGCTCTCCTTCGCGGCCGTCGCCTCGGCCGCGGTGAGCGTGCGGTCCGGCGCACGGAAGCGCAGCGCGAACGTCAGCGACTTCGTCCCCTCGGCGAGCCCGGTGCCGCGGTAGTCGTCGACCAGGCGGATCGCCTCGAGCAGCTCGCCCGCCCCCTCGGCGACGGCGGCGCGCACCTCGGCGGCCGCGGTGCCGACCGGCACGACGAGCGAGAGGTCCTGGGTCGCGGCGGGCAGCGCGCCCACCGGACGGGCCACGACGACCCTCCCGGCCCGCGCGAGCAGCGGCTCCAGGTCGAGCTCGACCACGGCGACGCGGCGCGGGAGGTCGAGCTCCTCGGCGAGCGCCGGGAGCAGCTCCCCCGCGTGCCCGATGACCGCGCCGTCGAGAACGACCTCGGCGGTGCGGCCCGGGTGCAGCGCTGCATGTGCCCCCTGGCGCAGCACCAGCTCGGTGCCGGTCGCCGCGGAGACCTCGCGGACCACGTCGAGGGCGTCGCGCCAGTCGACGTCACGGCCGGCGACACCGGGCTGGCGCACGACGGCGGCACCCGTGAGCAGCGCCGCGAGGTGCCGCGGCTGCGGTGGGATGCCCGCGTTCAGCTCGGCCTCGACCTCCGCGGACGGACGCGCCCCGCCCGCAGGGAGCGCCCCGGAGCCGAACGGGCCGCCGACGGCCGGGAGGAAGACGGAGCCGAGCTCGTAGACCGCGAGATCCGTCAGGCCGCGCGAGCGGTTGCGGGCCGCGACCTGCACGAGACCCGGCAGCAGCGAGATCCGCAGCTGGCCCGCGGTCGCGTCGAGCGGGTTCGCGAGCGTGATCTGCTCCTGCGGCTCCCCGTCGACCGAGCCGAGCCGGTCGTTGATCGAGCGCGAGAGGAACGGGTACGAGAGCACCTCGGTCAGACCCGCGGCGGCGAGCGCCTGGGCGAGGGTGCGGCGCAGCCTCTGGCCCGGGGTCAGACCGCGGCCGGGAGGCGCGACGGGCAGGATCGCCGGGATGCGGTCGTACCCGGTGATGCGGGCGACCTCCTCCGCGAGCGAGGCGCGGTCGACGAGGTCCGGGCGCCAGCTCGGCGGAGTCACCAGCAGGCCCGCTCCGCCGGCCTCGACGGAAGCGCCGATCTCGACGAGCGCGCCGCGGATCTCCTCCGGGGTGTACTCCACCCCGATGAGGCCTGCGACGTAGCCGTCCGGCAGCTCGACCGGCTCCGCCGTGCGCGGGTCGGCCAGGACCGAGCCGAGCTCGTCCGCCGTGCCGCCGGCGAGCTCCACCAGCAGCTGCACCGCGCGGGCCGCGGCGACCGAGGCCACCTCGGGGTCGACGCCGCGCTCGAAGCGCCGCGACGCCTCGCTCGGCAGCTTGTGCCGGCGAGCCGTCCGGGCGATCGAGACCGGGTCGAAGTTCGCCGCCTCGAGCAGGACGTCGGACGTGGCGTCCGAGATCTCGGTGCGCGCGCCCCCCATCACTCCGGCGAGGCCGATCGCCCCGCCGTCGTCGGCGATGACGAGGTCCTCCGCGTGCAGGTGCCGGGTCTGGCCGTCGAGCGTCTCGAGGGTCTCCCCCGGCGCGGCGCGGCGCACCACGAGGCCTCCCTGCAGGGTCGCCAGGTCGTAGCCGTGCAGCGGCTGGCCGAGCTCGAACATCACGTAGTTGGTGATGTCCACGACGAGCGAGATCGAGCGGACGCCGGCCAGGCGCAGTCGCGCGAGCATCCACGGCGGCGTCGGTCGCGAGACGTCGACGCCCCGGACGACGCGCGTGACGAACACGGAGGCGCCGACACGGCCGCGGATCGGCGCCTCGTCGGCCACGGACACGGGGAAGACGGGCGCCGTCTCCGTGCGCTCGTGCGGAGGGAGCGCCTGAGCGGGGTCGCGGAAGGCGGCTCCGGTGGCGTGGGCGTACTCGCGGGCGATGCCGCGGATCGAGAAGGCGTAGCCGCGGTCGGGCGTCACGTTGACCTCGACCGCGGCGTCGTCGAGACCGAGGAGCGCGACGGCGTCCGTGCCCGGCTCCGGGTCGAGCCCGAGTGAGGCGAGGCGGAGGATGCCGTCGTGGTCGTCCCCGAGGCCGAGCTCGCGGCTCGAGGCGATCATCCCGTCGGACACGTGCCCGTAGGTCTTCCGCGCGGAGATCGGGAACGGCCCGGGCAGGACCGCGCCCGGCAGTGACACGACGACCTTGTCGCCGGCCGCGAAGTTGTGGGCTCCGCAGACGATGCCGCGGACGTCCTCTCCGCCGTCGGCGGCACGCCCGCCCTCCGGGGCCACGCGGACGTGGCACCAGTTGATGGTCTTGCCGTTCTTCTGCGGCTCCGGAGCGAGGTCGAGCACCTCACCGACGACGACGGGGCCGGTCACCTCGAAGCGGTGGACGTCCTCCTCCTCCAGGCCGACCGACACCAGGGCCGCGTGCACGGACTTCGTCGTGACGTCCTGCTCGAGGTCCACGTACTCCCCCAGCCAGCTCAGCGGGATGCGCATCAGATCACCATCCCGTACTGCTCGCTGAAGCGGACGTCGCCCTCGACCATGTCGCGCATGTCCTTCACGTCGTTGCGGAACATCAGGGTCCGCTCGATCCCCATGCCGAAGGCGAACCCGGAGTACTCCTCGGGGTCGATCCCGGCCGCGCGCAGCACGTTCGGATTGACCATGCCGCAGCCGCCCCACTCGATCCAGCGGGCACCACCGACGAAGGTCGGGTGCCAGACGTCCAGCTCGGCGCTGGGCTCGGTGAAGGGGAAGTAGTTCGGCCGCAGGCGGATGCGCGCGTCGTCGCCGAAGAGGATCCGCGCGACGTGCTCGAGGGTGCCGCGCAGGTGCGCCATGGTCAGGCCGCGGTCGACGGCGAGGCCCTCGAACTGCGTGAACACGGGCGTGTGCGTCGCGTCGAGCTCGTCAGTGCGGTACACCCGGCCCGGAGCGATCACGTACAGCGGCAGCGGGCGCTCGAGCATCGAGCGGATCTGCACCGGCGAGGTGTGCGTGCGCAGCACCAGGTGCGAGTCGACGGGGTCGACGAAGAAGGTGTCCTGCATGGCGCGGGCCGGGTGGTCCTCGTCGAAGTTCAGGGCGTCGAAGTTGAACCACTCGTTCTCGAGCTCCGGCCCCTCCGCGATCTCCCAGCCCATCCCGACGAACACGTCGGCGATCGACTCCTGGAGGAGCGAGAGGGGGTGGCGGGCGCCGCGGCGCACGAAGCTGGCGCCGGCGGTGACGTCCACGCGCTCGGCCTCGAGCGCGGCCGCGTCCTCCGCCTCGACGAGCTCGGCCTCGCGGGCGGCGTAGGCGTCGCCCACCTGCTTGCGGGCACCGCCGACGAGCTTGCCGGACGCCGCCTTGTGCTCGGGCGGGACGGAGCGCATCTGCGCGTTGAGGCGGGCGAGGGCGGACCCCTCGCCGAGGTGGGCGGCTCGGGCGGACTTCAGAGCGGTGGAGTCGCCCGCCGCGCCGATGGCGGCGAGGGCGTCGGCGACCGCCGCGGAGACGGCCTCGTCGGTGATCGGGTTGCTGTCTGACACGATCCCCCAGTGTAGGCGAGGGCCTCCGCCCCCTCCCGCCGCCCGCGCGCGGTGCTCGTCGCGCTCGCCCGCGGCCGGCCCCCGTCTGCGCCGACGGCTCTCGAAGCCCCGCCACCGGCGCTGCTCGACCAGCAGGGGCGGGTTCTCGCTACGCCGGGGTCGGAGGCCGCTCCACCGGCAGGAGGCGGGGCACCGCCGGACGGGAAGACGCCCGGACCGATCGCGGCTCCCCGATCGCCACCGCCTCCGCGTCGACGACGCCGGAGCGGAGCACCACCGCTCGATGCGCTGAGCGATCGCCGGACCCTCGAGGCGAACAGGAGAATCGCGTGTCAGCGATTCTCCGTAGCCGGACGCAGGACGCTCTGCGGAACCCGACCCCGTCAGGAAGCCGACCGCGGTGAGGATCGCCCTCGGGCGATCCTCACAGTTCAGTCCTGCACAGCGATCAGCTGCGTGTCCGTCTGCGCGCGGGCTGCGGGGTGGCCGCCGATGGTGCGGCCGCCGCGTCCGCCGCTCTTCGTGCGGATCTCGATCCACTTCGCCAGCCCCGAGAGGAGGAGGCAGATGCCGATGTAGATCGCTCCGATGACGATCGCCGCCGGGATGATCGGGCTGTCGAGGCTCGACTGGTTGCCCAGGTAGCGCGCGTAGTACAGCAGCTCGTTGTAGGTGATGATCGAGCCGAGCGCCGTGTCCTTGAGGGCGACGACGAGCTGGGCGATGATCACGGGCAGCATCGAGCGGATCGCCTGGGGGAACAGGATGAGCCGCATCACGCCGGACTTGCGCAGGCCGATCGCGTAGCCCGCCTCTTTCTGTCCTCGCGGGAGGGCCTCGATGCCGGCGCGGAAGATCTCGGAGAAGACGGAGCCGTTGTAGAGGGTCAGGGCGATGACGACGGCGAGGTAGGGGCTGAGCTTGAGGCCCGCGAACGGCAGGCCGTAGTACATCAGCATCATCAGGATCAGGACGGGGATCGCCCGGAACAGCTCGATGAAGAGCGTGACGGGGACGTTGATCCAGCGCCGGTCCGAGAGCCGGCCGATCGCCAGGAGGAGGCCGAGGACGAGGCTGGCGACGCCCGCCGTGGCGAAGGCCGCGAGCGTGCGGCCGAGGGCGCCGCCGATGCTCTGCCAGACCAGCGGGTAGCCGAACGCCCGCCACTTGGAGGCGTCGAACTGGCCGGACTCCGCGAAGCGCCAGACCACGAAGCCGAGGAACGCCGCGATCAGCAGGACGACGACGACGCCGATGACGCGGTTGCGCACGACGGCCCGCGGGCCGGGGTTGTCGAAGAGGACGGAGCTCATCGGGCGACCCTCCACTTCTTCTCGAGCTGACGTTGGACGAGCGAGAGCAGGGTGACCAGGACCACGAAGACCAGGGCCACCCAGAGGACGACGATGAGGCTGTTCTCGCCGCGCTCGTTGAGCACGCGGACGATGGTGCCCGCCTCCGCGACCGAGAAGCCGGCGGCGACGGTGGTGTTCTTCAGCAGCGCGATCAGGACGCTCATGAGCGGCGGGATCACGGAGCGGAAGGCCTGGGGCAGGACGACCTGCGTCATCGTGAGGCCGAAGTCGAGGCCGATCGCACGGGCCGCCTCGGCCTGGCCGATCGGCACGGTGTTGATGCCCGACCGCAGCACCTCCGCGACGTAGGTCGCGGTGTAGAGGCTGAGGGCGCAGATCGCGAGGTTCGTGTAGTCCACCTGCGGCAGGTCGAGCTTGGGGTAGCCGAAGGCGAAGAAGAACATCACCAGCGTGAGCGGGGTGTTCCGGATGGTGTTCACGTACACCGTGCCGACCGCGCGGGCGATCGGGACGGGCGAGACGCGCATCGCGCCGACCACCGTGCCGATCAGCAGGGCGAACACGAGCGAGACGCTGAAGAGGATCAGGGTGTTGCCGAAGGCCGGGACGTAGACGTCGAGGTTGTTCAACAGGACATCCATGCGGCTGGCCCTTCTGTCGGAGCGGTGGTGGTGGTCGAGGAGAGGGGACCCCCGGGCGGCGGTCGGGCCGCCCGGGGCGCCTCCTAGTAGTCGTTCACCGCCGGCTGGGTGACGGTCGTGCCGGACTGGCCGAGCGTCTCGTCGTAGATGGCGCTCCAGTTCTCGCCGCCGTCGGTCAGCATGCCGTTGACGAAGTGGCGCAGGGCGTCGTCGTCCTTCGGCAGGCCGATGCCGTAGAGCTCGGTGCTGAAGGGCTCTCCGACGACCTTGAGCTCGTCGGGCTTCTGAGCGGCGTAGCCGATCAGGATCGCGCCGTCGGTGGTGACGGCGTCGACGGTGCCGTCGGAGAGGGCGTCCACGCACTGCGAGTACGTGTCGAACTCCTCGGTCTTCACCTCGGGGTAGTTGGTGCGGATGTTCTGGATCGGGGTGGAGCCGGTGGCCGAGCACACGGTGGTGTCGGCGGTGAGGTCGTCCGGTCCGGTGATCGTGTCGTTGTCGGCCGCGACGAGCAGCTGCTGGCCGGTCTCGAAGTAGGGTCCGGCGAAGCCGACCTGCTCCTTGCGCTTGTCGGTGATCGAGTAGGTGCCGACGTAGTAGTCGATGTCGCCGTTCACGATCGACGCCTCGCGGTTGGCCGACGGGATCGCCTTGAACTCGATGGCGTCGGCCGCGAAGCCGAGCGAGGCCGCGGTCCACTTCGCGATCTCGATGTCGAAGCCGGAGCGCTCGCCGGTCGCCGCGTCGAGGTAGCCCAGCCCGGGCTGGTCCTCCTTGACGCCGATGACGACCTTGCCGTCCGCGGTCATCGCGTCGAAGGTCGGGCTGCCCTCGAGAGTGACGTCGGAGGCGACCTCGTACGCGGAGGTCCCTCCCTCGGAGCCTCCACCGGCGCCGCCGCCGGCGGTTCCGGAGTCGCCGGAGCAGCCGGCGAGGGCGAGGGTCGCTGCCGCGAGTCCCGCGGTCATGAACATGAGCCTGGTGCGCATGATCGTCCTTCCTGGGGTTCGGCCCGCCGAAGCGGGCGATGTCGGGTCGGCTCCCGGGTCACGGGTCCGACCTGCCTGGTGGCTGCTGATCGGCCTTCTAGTGCGTGATGAGCTTGGAGAGGAAGTCCTTGGCCCGGTCGGTGCGGGGCGCGGTGAAGAACGACTCAGGGTCGGTGTCCTCGAGGATCTCGCCGTCGGCCATGAACACGACGCGATCGGCGGCCTTCCGGGCGAAGCCCATCTCGTGGGTGACGACGATCATCGTCATCCCGTCCTTGGCGAGCCCGACCATCACGTCCAGGACCTCGTTGATCATCTCGGGGTCGAGCGCCGAGGTCGGCTCGTCGAACAGCATCACCTTGGGCTTCATCGCCAGCGCCCGCGCGATCGCGACGCGCTGCTGCTGCCCGCCGGAGAGCTGGGCCGGGGTCTTGGCGGCCTGGTGGCCGACGCCGACCCGGTCGAGCAGTGCCGTGGCCTGGGCCTCCGCGTCCTTGCGGGAGAGCCCGCGGACCTTGATCGGGCCGAGGGTGACGTTCTCGAGGATCGTCTTGTGCGCGAAGAGGTTGAACGACTGGAAGACCATCCCGACGTCGGCGCGGAGCGCGGCGAGGCCCTTGCCCTCCTCCGGGAGCTTCTGACCGTCGATGGTGATGGTGCCGCCCGAGATCGTCTCGAGCCGGTTGACCGTGCGGCAGAGCGTCGACTTGCCGGATCCGGAGGGACCGAGGACCACGACGACCTCGCCCCGGTGCACCGTCAGATCGATGTCCTTCAGAGCCTGAAAGTCGCCGTAGTGCTTCTGCACCCCGGAGAGGACGACGAGGGGTTCACCGGCGGGAGCGGCGGCGCGCTCGTCTTGCGGGGCTGTGACCATGCCGTCAGAGAAGCACACGGGGATGGGCCGGTCAAATCATGAGGGAATTCTTAACCGAAGGGTAACAACGCACCCTGTTCTCCAGGTTCGCGGCACCCTCGGCCCGGTTCCTCTCAGGAACGCAGCGCGAAGGCGCTCTCGTACAGGCAGACGGAGGCCGCGGTCGCGAGGTTGAGCGACTCCGCCGCCCCGTAGATGGGCACCGCGACCACGCCGTCGACGAGGGCGAGCGACTCGTCCTCGAGGCCGCGCGCCTCGTTGCCGAAGACCCAGACGGTCGGCTGGGCGAGGTCCCCGCGTGCGCGGACGTCGAGCAGGTCCTCCCCCTTCACGTCGGCCGCGACGGAGCGCAGTCCCACGCCGCGGAGCCGGCCCAGCACATCGGCGAGGTCGGCGCCGACCGCGACCGGGAGGTGGAAGAGCGAGCCGGTCGTGGAGCGCACGACCTTGGGATTGTAGAGGTCGACCGAGCGGCCGGACAGCACGACCGCGTCGGCGCCGGCGGCGTCGGCGGCACGGATGATCGTGCCGAGGTTGCCCGGATCGCGGACCTCCTCGAGCACCGCCACGAGGCGCGGCTCGGAGGCGACGACGTCCTTGAGCGACGTGGGGAACTGACGGCAGACCGCGACGAAGCCCTGCGGAGTGACGGTGTCGGCCATCGCGTCGAGGACGTCCTCGGTCACGTACTCGATCTCCACCTCCGCCTCGGCGGCGGCGGCGACGATCTCGGGGTGGCGCTCCAGAGCGGTCGGAGTCGCGAACGACTCGACGATCAGCTCCGGGCGGTACTGCAACGCCTCGGAGAGTGCCTGCGGGCCCTCGAGGAGGAAGAGCCCCGTCTCGAGCCGGGCCGGGCGGCGGGTGAGCTTCGCCACGGAGCGGACACGGGGAGAGCGGGGGTTGTCGAGCATGCGGCGAGCCTATCGGCGCGGTGATCGCCGCCCCCGCAGACACGGCGCGGGAGGGCCTGCGGACGACGGAGGGGGCCGCGACCTCTCGGTCGCGACCCCCTCCGGGAATCCGTGCTGACTACGCTGCGGCCTTGGGCGCCGAGGTGTCGGCGGGCAGCGCGCTCTTCGCGGTCGCGACGAGCGAGGCGAACGTGGCCGGCTCGGTGATCGCGAGGTCCGCGAGGATGCGGCGGTCGACCTGGACGCCGGCCAGGGCGAGGCCCTGGATGAAGCGGTTGTAGGTCAGGCCGTTCGCGCGGGACGCGGCGTTGATGCGCTGGATCCAGAGACGACGGAACTCGCCCTTCTTGGCGCGGCGGTCGCGGTACGAGTAGACGAGGGAGTGGGTGACCTGCTCCTTCGCCTTGCGGTAGAGGCGCGACCGCTGGCCGCGGTAGCCCGAGGCGCGCTCGAGGATGACGCGACGCTTCTTGTGGGCGTTGACGGCCCTCTTCACTCTTGCCATTGCTGTTTCTTCCTATCGATCCGTGTCGGCTGAGTAGCGACCACGCGGCGCAGCGGGCTGCGCCGGCGGTGGGCTACAGACCGAGAAGCTTCTTGGCGACCTTGGCGTCCTGCGGGGCGAGGACCTGGTCCTGGTTGAGGCGGCGCGTGCGAACGCTGGACTTGGACTCCAGGTTGTGACGCATGCCGGCCTGCTGCTTCATGACCTTGCCGGAGCCGGTCACCTTGAAGCGCTTCTTGGCACCCGAGTGGGTCTTCATCTTGGGCATGTTCTCTCCTTGTGAACGTCACTCCGCGCTCGGCGGGGCGAAACCGGTGCCCCGCGAGCGGGGCGTCCACCGGCCCCGAGGCCGGGGCGGCGAAGTACTAGACGGACTCGGCCTCGGCCGTGTCCTCGGGGGTGTTGGCCTCGCGACGAGCGGCGCGGACCGCATTGGCCTCGGCCTTCGCCTCGGACTTGTTCTTCAGCGGGCCGATGACCATCACCATGTTGCGACCGTCGATGGTCGGGGTGGACTCGACCTGGCCGAACTCGGCGACGTCCTCCGCGAAGCGCTGGAGCAGGCGGACGCCCATCTCGGGGCGCGACTGCTCGCGACCGCGGAAGAGGATCATCGCCTTGACCTTGTCGCCGGCCTTCAGGAAGCCCTCGGCGCGCTTGCGCTTGGTCTCGTAGTCGTGCTTGTCGATCTTCAGGCGGAAACGGACCTCCTTGAGGATCGTGTTCGCCTGGTTGCGACGGGCTTCCTTGAGCTTCTGAGCCTGCTCGTACTTGAACTTCCCGTAGTCCATGATCTTGGCCACGGGCGGCTTGGAGTTGGGGGCGACCTCGACCAGGTCCAGGTCTGCGTCCTGCGCGAGTCGCAGGGCGACCTCGATCTTGACGACGCCGACCTGTTCTCCTGCGGGACCCACGAGGCGGACCTCGGGGACGCGGATACGGTCGTTGGTACGGGGATCGCTGATTGCGTTTCTCCTCTGATCTCGGTGAGTGCAGCTGCGCTGCCGGAGTCTTCTCCAGCGCACCCGAGAGAGGTGATCGTCCCGTCCACGTCGTGCCTGCAGCACGGCGCTCGCACCCTGTGACGCGGTTCCCGAGGCGGACCTCGAGAGCCGCAGCCCTGCCTCCGGTGGTCTGACGACCCTCGGGGGCGGAGTGCTTCTGACCCGGTAACCTTGTGAAGCGGTCAAGCGCGGGTGGGAGAATCTCCACTTTCGAACCGAGGACATGCCTCGGAGCCCGGACAACCATAGCAGACCGGCGGCCCGCCCGACAGTCCGGATCCGGCCGCCCCTCGATCCTCTGCTCCGGCGGCCGCGCCCCTCCACCACGGACGACGAACGAAGGACCCATGGCCCAGTACGACGACGACTACACGCGACGATTCGGCGAGGACGGCGGAGCCTCCGACGTGGAGGCCGCGCGCGACATCGCGGAGGTCCCGGCGGTGGAGATCATCACCACCGCCGCCGTGCACCTGATGAGCGCGGCCGCCGTCAAGTGCGGGCTCGCCGACGAGCCCGGAGCGCAGGTCGACCTCGACGAGGCGCGCAAGCTCATCAACGCGCTCGCGGGCCTGGTCACGGCCGGGGCGCCCGACATCAGCGACATGCACGCCCGGAGCCTGCGCGACGGCCTACGCACCCTCCAGCTCGCGTTCCGTGAGGCGTCCCCGATCGCCGACCCGATCGGCAAGGGCCCGGGCGAGAAGTGGACCGGCCCGGTCACCTGATCGGGAGTCAGCGGGCGGCGGCGAGCTGCAGCGTCATCGAGTCGACGCGCTGCGCGACGGTCTCGTCGGCCGCCCACCGCTCCCCCAATCGCGCGACGAGGGCGCCGAGCGCGTCCTGATCGAGCCCCGGGCGCAGGCTCAGGACCACCACGAGCTCGGGCCCCGCGAGGCGCTGCTCCGGGTCTCCCGCGCGCACCTCGAGCGAGGCGACCGCCCGCTCCCCCTCCGCAGCCGCGCGCAGAGCCAGGAGCACCTCCGCATCGGCAGGGGCCGGCCGCCAGTCGCCGCCCTCCGCGATCGCCCAGAGGGCCGGGCGCCGGACCGCGAACTCCCGCTCGGACGCGGGGTCGAGGACCATCACCTCGGTGCCCTCCGCGACGGCCGCCAGGGCCGCGCGGCGCCCGTCGACAGGGACGGGACGGGCGGCCGGGTCCCACCGGCGCATGCTCTCGACGCCGCTGAAGACGGGGAGCACCGTGCGGCCGTCGGGTCCGGCGACCGTGACGATCGCGAGCTCCTGCGTCTTGTCCGCCCGGAGTCCCCCGACCCCCTCGGCCTCCTCGCCGAGGCGGGCGACCAGAGGGATGAGCAGGCGGGACGTGCGGATCGCGTCGACCACGGCCTCCGGGCCGCGAGTGCCGCGGGTGAAGGACTCGAGCGCGGCGACCAGCGCCTCCGGGGCGCTCCCGTCGTCCTCCGGCGCTGCGCTCGGCTCGAAGTGCCGGCCCGCCCAGGGGGTGCCGGCCGAGTCGGTCAGATGCGCCGGGAGCGGGCGGGGCTCACTCGGATGCGACATCCAGGGCCTCCGCGAGCGTGAACGCGCCCGCGTACAGCGCCTTGCCGACGATCGCGCCCTCGAGCCCCTGGGGCACGAGGTCGCGCAGAGCGGCGATGTCGTCGAGGTTCGAGATGCCGCCCGAGGCGATCACGGGGCGGTGGGTGCGGGCCATGACCTGCTCGAGGAGCTCGAGGTTCGGGCCCTTGAGCGTGCCGTCCTTGGTGACGTCGGTGACGACGTAGCGGGTGCAGCCGGCCTCCTCCAGGCGGTCGAGGACCTGCCAGAGGTCGCCTCCCTCCTTGGTCCAGCCGCGCGCGGCGAGCGTGGTGCCCCGGACGTCGAGCCCGACGGCGATCTGGTCGCCGTACTGCGCGATGACGCTCGCGGCCCACTCGGGGTTCTCGAGCGCCGCGGTTCCGAGGTTGATGCGCTTCGCGCCGGCGCTCAGCGCGGACTCGAGGCTGCGGTCGTCGCGGATCCCGCCGGAGAGCTCGACGTTGACGCCCTTCACCTGCCGGATGACCTTCTTCATGATGCCGTGGTTGTCGCCGCGGCCGAAGGCGGCGTCGAGGTCGACGAGGTGGATCCACTCCGCGCCCTGGTCGGCCCAGTCGCCCGCGGCGTCGATCGGGTCGCCGTAGTTGGTCTCGGTCCCGGCCTCGCCCTGCGTGAGCCGCACGGCCCTGCCGCCCGCCACGTCGATCGCGGGCAGGAGGACCAGGCCCGGGGCCTTGGTGAACTCGCTCATCGTCATCCTCAGTCTCGGAGCCGGTGCCGGCCCCTGGAGGCGCCGACCACCGGCCGATCCTAGTTCGTGCGGAGGGTGCCCAGCCAATTGGCCAGCAGCCGGAGCCCGGCGGCCCCCGACTTCTCGGGGTGGAACTGCGTGGCCGAGAGCGGCCCGTTCTCAACCGCGGCGATGAAGGGGCCTCCGTGATCGGCCCAGGTGACCGCGGGACGCGGGAACGGGGGCATCACGTCGAGCGACCACTCGCGGGCGCCGTAGGAGTGCACGAAGTAGAAGCGCTCCTCGGCGATGCCGTCGAAGAGCACCGAGCCCTCGGGAGCGGAGACGGTGTTCCAGCCCATGTGCGGGACGACCTCGGCCGGGAGGAGGTCCACCGTCCCCGGCCACTCGCCCAGGCCCTCGCTCTCGACCCCGCGCTCGACGCCGCGCTCGAAGAGCACCTGCATCCCGACGCAGATGCCCAGGACGGGGCGCCCGCCGGCGAGGCGCTTCTCGATGATCTCGCCGCCGCGGGCGCGGGTCAGCGCCGACATCACGGCGTCGAAGGCGCCGACGCCGGGCACGAGGAGGCCGTCCGCCTCCAGCGCCCGCTGCCGGTCCCCCGTCAGCTCGACGTCGGCCCCGGCGAGCTCGAGCGCCTTGACGGCGGAGTGCACGTTCCCCGAGCCGTAGTCGTAGACCACGACGGAGGGGCGGGCCGAGCTCACAGCGCGCCCTTCGTCGACGGCACGCCGGAGACGAGCGGGTCGAGGGCCTTGGCCTGACGGAAGGCGCGGGCGAACGCCTTGAACTCCGCTTCGGCGATGTGGTGCGGGTCCCTGCCGCCGAGCACCGTGACGTGCACGGTGAGGCCGGCGTTGAACGCGATCGCCTCGAAGACGTGGCGCACCATCGACCCGGTGAAGTGGCCGCCGATCAGGTGCAGCGCGAAGCCCTCCGGCTCGCCGGTGTGCACGAGGTAGGGGCGCCCCGAGATGTCGACGACGGCCTGCACGAGCGCCTCGTCGAGGGGGACGAGCGCGTCGCCGAAGCGGGAGATCCCGGCCTTGTCGCCGAGAGCCTGTCGGATGGCCGTGCCGAGCACGATGCCGATGTCCTCCGCGGTGTGGTGGATGTCGATCTCGATGTCGCCGCGGGCCCGGACGCGCAGGTCCGTGAGCGAATGCTTCGCGAACGCCGTCAGCAGGTGGTCGAAGAAGGGCACGCCGGTCTCGAGATCGGCGACGCCCGTGCCGTCGAGGTCGAGGGAGAGCTCGATGCTCGACTCGCTGGTGGCACGGCTGAGGGAGGCGGTGCGCCCGGGTGCGGCGCTCGGGGAGGTCATGCCTCCCAGTCTATTCGCGCCGCGTCACCGCCCCCGGGCGGAGCTCACTCACGCGAGAGCGCCACCGTGGCGTCGGCCGACGGTGCGGGGAGGGAGGCGAGCGCCTCGAGGAACGCGGTCGTCTCCTCCTCGGTGCCCGCGCTGACGCGGAGGTGGTTCGGGATGCCGACGTCGCGGATGAGCACGCCGCGGGCGAGCAGGCCCTCGAACACGGCGGCCGGATCCGCGACGCCGCCGAAGAGGACGAAGTTGCTGCCGGTCGCGTCCGGGCGGTAGCCGAGGGCGCGCAGGCCGTCGATCATCCGGTCGCGCTGCACGATGATCTCGCCGACCATGGCGAGCATCTCGTCGGCGTGAGCGAGGGCGGCGGTCGCGGCGGCCTGGGTGAGGGCCGACAGGTGGTACGGGAGGCGGACGAGGCGGAGCGCGTCGATCACCGCGGGGTCGGCGGCGAGGTAGCCCAGGCGGACGCCGGCGAAGGCGAAGGCCTTGCTCATGGTGCGGGACACGAGCAGGCGCGGTCGCCCGGGGAGGAGGCTCAGCGCGGTGGGCGCGCCCCTGCCCGCGAACTCGGCGTACGCCTCGTCGACGACGACTATGCCGTCGGTCGCGTCGTAGACCGCCTCGATCACGGCGAGGTCGAGCGGCGTCCCGGTCGGGTTGTTCGGAGCGCAGAGGAAGACGATGTCGGGCCGGGCCCGGCGCACCTGCTCCGCGGCGTACTCGGCTCCGATCTCGAACTCCGCCTCGCGCGGAGCGGGGATCCACTCCGTTCCGCTCCCCGACGCGAGGATCGAGTACATCGAATAGGTGGGCGCGAACCCCAGCAGCGAGCGCCCGGGACCGCCGAACGCCTGAAGGACGTGCTGGAGCACCTCGTTCGATCCGTTCGCAGCCCACACGCCGTCCGCGGTGAGCCCGTGACCGAGGTAGCCGGCGAGGGAGTCGCGCAGCTCTCGGAACTCGCGGTCGGGATACCGGTTGACGGTGCGCAGCGCCTCCGTGACCCGCCCGACGATGTCGGCGATCACGTCGTCCGGGACCGGGTGGGTGTTCTCGTTGACGTTGAGGGCGACGGGCACGACCGCCTGGGGTGCACCGTACGGGTGCCTGCCTCGGAGGTCGTCGCGGAGGGGCAGGTCATCGAGAGTCGTCACCAGGGAATGGTAGCGAAGCACCCGGCGCGGACGTCCGGGCAGCCCGGCTCAGCGAGCGGTGTCGTACTCGGCCGGGACCGCGAGGCGCTGCCCGGGCTCGACGCCCGCGCTCGAGAGCTGGTTGAGGGAGAGGATGTCGTCGACCACGTCGCGCGGGTCCGCCTGCGGGGCGAGCTCCTCGGCGAGCGACCAGAGCGACTCGCCCGCGTGAACGGTGACGTACTGGAACTCGACCGCAGCGGCGTCGCTCGACGCGACCGCTCCACCGCCGTTGAGCCCGAAGGCGAAGGCGCCCGCCACGATCGGCAGGGCCCCCAGAGCGGCCACCACGGCGCGGCCGCGGCGCGTGAGGCGCAGACGGGTGCGAACGATCCGCGCTTCGCCGAACGCGCTCATCGGCTCGGGAGCGGACGGCAGGACCTCGACGGGCCGAGCCGCGGACGAGCGCTGGAGCGGGCGGGAGGTGAGCTGTGCGGTCATGGGATCGCTCCTTTCAACAGGGATTCGGGGAGGCCCTCGGCCGGGAGGGCCGCCCCGAACGCCTGTACCGAACATATCTTCGAACGACGGAGCGGTCAAGGGACCGTTCCGGCTGATCCGCGGGCGGACTCGCGCGCGACACACTCGAACGAATGTTCCGAGTCGTGAGTTCCGGCGGATACAGTTTCGAGAGCCTGGTCGTAGTACAGCAGCGACCACCGACATTCCTTGTCGGGTCGCGACCGGGCGGGCGCGCACGCGGCGTGCGCACCGGGAAGAGGGAGCATCGTGAGCGACGCGCAGAGGGCCGGGACCCCGGCCGCCAAGACGAAGGCGGCCGCGGGCCGGCGCCGGAAGAGCCTGAGCGCCAAGCAGCTCGCGATCCTCGACGCGATCCAGCGCTCGGTGTCGAGCCGCGGCTACCCGCCGAGCATGCGCGAGATCGGCGACGCGGTCGGCCTCGCCTCGCTGTCGAGCGTCACCCACCAGCTCAACCAGCTCGAGCTCAGCGGGTACCTGCGCCGCGACCCGAACCGGCCCCGCGCCCTCGAGATCCTCATCGACGTCCCCAGCTCGACGGACGACGACGGGTCGTTCGAGTCGACCGCGACGGTCGGCGACGCGGCGATGGTCCCCCTCGTCGGCCGGATCGCGGCGGGCGTGCCGATCATGGCCGACCAGCAGATCGACGAGGTGTTCCCGCTTCCCCGGCAGCTCGTCGGCAAGGGCGAGCTCTTCATGCTCAAGGTCGTCGGCGAGTCGATGATCGACGCCGCGATCTGCGACGGCGACTGGGTCGTGGTCCGCTCGCAGCGCACCGCCGAGAACGGCGAGATCGTGGCGGCCATGCTCGACGGCGAGGCCACCGTCAAGGTGCTGCGCCAGCGCGACGGCCACACCTGGCTGCTGCCCCGCAACTCCAACTTCGAGCCGATCCTCGGCGACGAGGCCGAGGTGCTCGGGAAGATCGTGGCGGTCCTCCGCTCCGTCTGACACCGGGCGTGCAGGAGGGGCCCGACCGGCGTGCAGCCGGTCGGGCCCCTCCTGCATTCGACGGGCACGGGTGATCGGGGCGCGCGCCCCTCCGTCGCGGTCACGGGAAGGCGGAGGAGAGCTGCCGACACGAGATCGCCGAACCCTCCGGCCGCCGGAGTGGGTCGATGATGCGGGACGCCGCACCCCCTCACGGATGCGCCGAGCGCCCGCCTCCCGGACGGGGAGACGGGCGCTCGGGTGGTGGCGATCAGGCCTGGACGGCCGCGCGCGGAACCGCGAACTCGGTGAGCGAGCCCGCCAGGTCGGCGTGCACGAGGGCGACCACGTGGGTGCCGCCCTCGACGTACTGCGTCGACAGGATCCGGCCGCTGCGGTGCAGATGCGAGATCACGTCGCCCCGGTCGTACGGCACGAGCAGGTCGATCTCGACGTCCGGCTCGGGCAGGATCTCGGCGATCCGCGCCTCCAGCTCGTCGATGCCCTCGCCGCTGCGCGCCGACACGAAGACCGCGTCGGGAGCGAGACCGCGCAGCACCAGCCGCGTGCCCTCGTCCACCAGATCGGCCTTGTTGAAGGCGATGATCTCGGGGATGCTGCGGGCGCCCACCTCGCCGATCACGTCGCGCACGGTGGCGATCTGTCCGGCCGGATCGGGGTGGGAGGCGTCCACGACGTGGACGATCACATCGGAGTCCGCGACCTCCTCGAGCGTCGACCGGAAGGCCTCGACGAGCTGGTGCGGAAGCGCTCGCACGAAGCCGACCGTGTCGGCGAGCGTGTAGAGGCGCCCGTCCTTCGTCTGGGCCTTGCGGACGGTGGCGTCGAGGGTCGCGAAGAGCGAGTTCTCGACGAGGACGCCCGCGTGCGTCATCCGGTTCAGCAGGCTCGACTTGCCGGCGTTCGTGTACCCCGCGATCGCCACCGAGGGGACGGCGTTGCGCTTGCGGTTCGCGCGCTTGGCCTCGCGGGCGGGCTTCATCGCCGTGATCTGCTTGCGCAGGCGCGCCATGCGGGTGTGGATGCGGCGACGATCGAGCTCGATCTTCGTCTCACCCGGACCGCGCGAGCCCATTCCGGCTCCCGCGCCCACCTGGCCGCCGGCCTGGCGGGACATGGACTCGCCCCAGCCGCGCAGTCGCGGGAGCAGGTACTCGAGCTGCGCGAGCTCGACCTGCGCCTTGCCCTCACGGCTCTTCGCGTGCTGGCTGAAGATGTCGAGGATCACCGCGGTGCGGTCGATCACCTTGACCTTCACCACGTCCTCCAGCGCACGCCGCTGGCTCGGTGCGAGCTCGGTGTCGGCGACGACCGTGTCCGCGCCGAGGGCCGCGACGAGCCCCGCGAGCTCCTGGGCCTTGCCCTTGCCGAGGTAGGTGCTCGGATCGGGGTGCGGGCGGCGCTGGAGCAGGCCGTCGAGGACCGTCGCTCCCGCCGTCTCCGCGAGCGCGGCGAGCTCGTGCAGCGAGTTCTCCGCGTCCTGCAGCGAATTCTGCGAGTACACGCCGATGAGCACGACGTTCTCCAGGCGCAGCTGGCGGTACTCGACCTCCGTGACGTCCTCGAGCTCGGTCGAGAGGCCGGCGACGCGTCGCAGCGCCTGCCGGTCGTCGCGGTCGAACTGCTCGCCGTCGCTGTTCTCGCCCTCGTGGCCGGCGCTCTGCAGCGCCTGGGCTCCACCCGCGACGAAGCGCGAGTACCCTGCCGAACGCGACTGCGCGTTCGCCAGGACCCTCGAGACGACGTCCACGGCCTCGGTCGTGTCGGTCTCGTTCAGGTCTTCCGTCATCCGGATAACACTAACTCCTCAGGTCTTGATAGGTTCACTTCTCATGGCCGCCGAGCACTACTTCTCGAGTACTCCCGACGGCGACCTCCGGCCCCGCAGGATCCAGGCCCGCCTGGCCGGCCGCGACCTCGAGGTCACGACGGCAGGAGGGGTGTTCAGCCCCGGTCACGTCGATCTCGGCACGCGCGTCCTGCTGGACGCGGTGCCCGACGCCCCCGCTGACGGGGACCTGCTGGACCTCGGCTGCGGCTGGGGCCCGATCGCCCTCGCGCTCGCCCTCGCCTCCCCCGACGCCCGGGTGTGGGCGGTCGACGTCAACCAGCGGGCGCTCGAGCTGGTCCGTCGCAACTGCGAGGAACTTGGCGTCCTCAATGTCAACGCCGTGCTGCCCGAGGATGTTCCCGACGACGTCCGCTTCCGCACCGTGTGGTCGAACCCGCCGATCCGCATCGGCAAGGAGGAGCTGCACCTCCTGCTCGAACGCTGGCTGCCGCGGCTCGAGGAGGGCGCGGACGCCTGGCTCGTCGTGCAGCGAAACCTCGGCTCCGACTCGCTCCAGACCTGGCTGGGCGCCGCGTTCGCCGGGCGGCTCGACGTGGAGCGCGTCTCCTCGGCGAAGGGCTTCCGCGTGCTGCGGACGACCCGCCTGGCCTGACCGGGTCCTCAGTCGATCCGGATCGTCCCGGTGAAGACGAGGTCGGCCGGGCCGGAGAGCCCGACGTGCTCGCCCTCCTCCGCCGCGAACATCGTCACGCCGAGCGTGCCGCCCGGGACCTCCACGCGCCAGGCCTGCGGAGCGCGCGCTCCCGCCCAGTAGCGCACCGCCAGTGCCGCCGCCGCGGCACCCGTGCCGCAGCTCAGGGTCTCGCCGCTGCCGCGCTCGTGCACGCGCATCCGGATCCGCCCGATCCCGTCGTGGACCAGGGGCTCGCCGGGAACCACGAACTCGACGTTCGCGCCGTCCTCGGGCTCCGGGTCGAGCTGCGGGATGTAGGAGAGGTCGGCGGAGTCGAGCTCCTCGTCGTTGCTGAGGGCGACGACCACGTGCGGATTGCCGAGGTCGATCCCGAGACCGGGGCGCGCGACCTTGAGCTCCTTCGCCCGCACCAGGGGCTCGCCGCCCGCCAGCTCCCAGCGGCCGAGGTCGACCTGGAACCCGGCACCGCTGCGGGTGACGTCGCGGACGCCGGCGCGGGTGCCGATCGGCAGGGTGTCGCCGGGCTCGAGCGCCGCGAGGCCGCCCGCGAGCAGGAACGCGGCGTAGACGCGGATGCCGTTGCCGCACATCTCGGCGATCGAGCCGTCGGCGTTGCGGTAGTCCATGAACCACTCCGCCTCGCTCTCCTCGGCTAGAGCCGCGGCGCCCTCCGGGATCGCGCGGGAGCGGACGGCACGGATGACGCCGTCGGCGCCGACGCCGAAGTGGCGGTCGCAGATCATCGCGATCTGCGCGGGCGAGAGGTCGACCTCACCGTCCGGGTCGCTGAAGAGCACGAAGTCGTTGCCGGTGCCCTGGCCCTTGGTGAAGTGCAGCTCGATCGTCATGGCGCACAGCCTAGCGAGGAGCGGGAGCGGCGGCCTGGGCGGCGGCGTGCGCCCGCGACACCAGGTCCGGCGCGTCGTACGGGAGCCGGTGGGCGCCGGCGTAGCGCCGGAACCAGCTGTTCTGCCGACGTGCGTAGCGGCGCGTGAGCGCCTGCGTCGCCGCGATCGCCTCCTCCTCGCGGAGGACGCCGGCACGCTGGGCGAGCGCCTGGGCGTACCCGATGGCCCGCCCGGCTGTGACGCCGCGCTCCAGGCCGAGGGGGACGAGCCGCTCGACCTCGTCGAGCATCCCGGCCGCCCACATCCGCTCCACCCGCCGGTCGAGGCGCTGCACCAGCTCCTCCCGCGGAGCCTCGAGGAACAGGATCGAGGCGGGGCGCCACGGAACCGGCTCGTCGGACATCAGCGCGCTGTGCGTGCTCCCGCCGTTCAGCTCCGCGATCTCGAGCGCGCGGACGATGCGCCGGGTGTTGTGCGGACCGATCCGCTCGGCCACTCCGGCGTCGATCCGGCGCAGCCGCTCGACGAGGGCGCCCAGGCCCTCCCGCTCGGCGGTCTCCTCGAGCCGGCGCCGGACGGCCGGGTCGGTGCCCGCGAACGAGAACTCGAAGACGACGCTGGAGACGTACAGGCCGGAACCCCCGACCAGGACCGGCGTCGCCCCGCGCGCCAGCACGCTCTCGATCACCTGCCGCGCCTCGCTCTGGTAGCGGGCGACCGACGCCTCCTCCGTCACGTCGAGGACGTCGAGCAGATGGTGCGGGACGCCCCGCCGCTCGTCGGCGCGCAGCTTCGCGGTGCCGATGTCCATCCCGCGGTAGAGCTGCATCGCGTCGGCGTTCACGATCTCAGCGGCGCCGCCGTCCTGCCGGATCGCCTCGGCGAGATCGAGCGAGAGGTCGGACTTGCCCGTGCCGGTCGCGCCGACGACCGCGATCAGCTCCGGCGCGGTATCGGGGGCTCCGGTCTCAGCGCTCGCCATCGAGGGCGTCGTAGATCGGCGTCGTCAGCGTGCCGGCGTCGCGCACGCGCAGCGACGGCAGGCCCAGCGAGACCCGGGGCGCCCCGCTCGCGCCCGGGGCGGCCGGAACTCCGCAGGACTCGGTCTGCGCCCGGTCCCAGGCGTCGCCCGCGCGGGTGCGGCGGATGCGGAGCGGCGCGCCGTCGGGCGAATCCGCCAGGAGGTAGAAGGGGGCGGCACGGGTGACCCGGACGGAGACCACGTCTCCGGGACGCGGCGGCTCGGAGCCCTCGGGCACGTCGAAGTGCACCAGACGGCTGTCCTCGGCGCGTCCGCTCAGCCGGTGCGTCTCCGTGTCGCGGCGGCCCTCGCCGGTCGCGACGAGGACCTCGACCTCTCGGCCGACGACCGTGCGGTTCTCCTGCTCGCTGATCGCGTCCTGCAGGGCTACGAGCCGCTCGTAACGCTCCTGGACGACCGCCTTGGGGATCTGGTCGGGCAGCGTCGCGGCCGGGGTGCCGGGCCGGATGGAGTATTGGAAGGTGAAGGCGGAGGCGAAGCGGGCCGCCTCGACCACGCGCAGGGTCTCCTGGAAGTCGGCCTCCGTCTCGCCGGGGAAGCCCACGATGATGTCGGTGCTGATCGCCGCGTGCGGGATGCGATCGCGGACCCGGTCGAGGATCCCGAGGAACTTCTCGGAGCGATAGGAGCGGCGCATCGCCTTGAGGACGCGGTCGGAGCCGGACTGGAGCGGCATGTGCAGCTGCGGCATCACCGCCGGCGTCTCGGCCATGGCGTCGATCACGTCGTCGGTGAAGGCCGCGGGATGGGGGCTCGTGAAGCGGATCCGCTCGAGCCCGTCGATGGTGCCCGCCGCGCGGAGCAGCTTCGAGAACGCCTGGCGGTCGCCGAACTCGACGCCGTAGGAGTTCACGTTCTGGCCGAGAAGGGTGACCTCGATCGCGCCGTCGTCCACGAGCGCCCGGATCTCGGCGAGCACGTCGCCGGGACGCCGGTCCTTCTCCTTGCCGCGGAGCGAGGGGACGATGCAGAAGGTGCAGGTGTTGTTGCAGCCGACCGAGATCGAGACCCAGCCGCTGTAGGTCGAGTCGCGCTTCGTGGGGAGCGTGGAGGGGAAGACATCGAGCGATTCGAGGATCTCGAGCTGCGCCTCGTCGTTGTGGCGGGCGCGCTCGAGCAGGCTCGGGAGGGCGCCCATGTTGTGCGTGCCGAAGACCACGTCGACCCACGGGGCACGGTCGAGGATGACGTTCTTGTCCTTCTGCGCGAGACAGCCGCCGACCGCGATCTGCATCCCCTCGTGTCGGCGCTTCACCGACGCGAGGTGGCCGAGGTTGCCGTAGAGCTTGTTGTCGGCGTTCTCGCGCACCGCGCAGGTGTTGATCACGACGACGTCGGCCTCGGCTCCATCGGCGGACACGTAGCCCGCCGCCTCGAGCGAACCGCTCAGCCGCTCGGAGTCGTGCACGTTCATCTGGCACCCGAACGTACGGACCTCGTAGGTCCTCGGCCGGGTCTCGGCGACGGGCGACGGGGCGGTACCGAGCGTGCTCATGGTGTGGGATTCTACGCTCCGGTCGGACCGCTCCCGGCTCGCCGTGTCAGCGGAAGCGGACGCTCGACCCCGGCTTGCGGATCGTCTCGCGGACGACGCGCTGCACGAGTCCGCCGGCGTAGCCGCGGCGCGCGAGGAATCCCGTGAGCCGGCGCTCGGCGACCTCGTCGGAGAGCGAGCGCAGGCTCGGCAGGCGCTTGCGCGCGAGCTCGAGCGCCGTGCGGTACTCGTCGTCGCCGTCCAGCTCGTCGAGCGCTGACGCGATCGCCTCGGGGTCGATCTTCCGCGCGCGCAGCTCCTGCTGGATGGAGGAGCGGCCGAGCTTCTTGCGGTCACGGAGCGAGACGACCAGCTGCTCCGCCATGCGGAGGTCGTCGAGGTAGCCGAAGCGCGTGAAGCGCTCGAGGATCTCGAGAGCGTCCTTCTCGGCGACGCCCTCCGTGTAGAGGCGCGCCTCGACCTCGGCGACCGAGAGGCTCTTGCGGGAGAGCCCCCGTACGATCCGATCCGCGACCTGCTCGGGATCGATCTCCTCCGGGATCTCGATCGCGTCGTCGTCGTCCTCGTCGTCCGCGTTCTCAACGAACGCCGGCGCGCGCCGGGCGACATGAGCCGAGAGCTCGGCGATCCGCTCGGAGGCCGGAGACGCGGCGCCCCCGACGGCGGAGCCTTCCGACCCGCCTGCGGCCACCACGGCAGCACTGGTACGCGGCGTTCCGGCTCCGGACGGATCCGGAAGCGACCCGGCCCCGTCGGCGTCCGGCGCCGCCGGAGCCCAGCCGTCGTCGCCCGCCGCACCCCGGTCGACCCAGGGCAGGAAGGCCACGGGGCGGCCCTTCGCCCCCTCCGCGGCCTTCTCCGCCACGGGCTAGGCGCCCTTGCGCACGGGCTGCTTGGTCTCGATCGCGACCGGCGCGGCCTCGACGGCCGCGTTCGGGTCGACGATCACGCCGAGCTTGACCAGGATGCGCTTCTCGATCTCGGCGGCCACATCGGGGTTGTCGATGAGGAACTGGCGCGCCTTCTCCTTGCCCTGGCCGAGCTGGTCGCCGTCGTAGGTGTACCAGGCGCCCGACTTGCGGACGATCTCGTGCTCGACACCGAAGTCGATCAGGCTGCCCTCGCGGGAGATGCCGACGCCGTAGAGGATGTCGAACTCGGCCTGCTTGAAGGGCGGGGCCATCTTGTTCTTCACGACCTTGACGCGGGTGCGGTTGCCGACCGCGTCGGTGCCGTCCTTCAGCGTCTCGATGCGGCGGATGTCGAGGCGGACCGACGCGTAGAACTTGAGCGCCTTGCCGCCCGCCGTGGTCTCGGGGCTTCCGAAGAAGACGCCGATCTTCTCGCGCAGCTGGTTGATGAAGATCATCGTGGTGTTCGTGGTGTTCAGTCCGCCGGTCAGCTTGCGCAGCGCCTGGGACATGAGGCGGGCCTGCAGGCCGACGTGGGAGTCGCCCATCTCGCCCTCGATCTCGGCACGCGGCACGAGGGCCGCGACGGAGTCGATCACGATGAGGTCGATCGAGCCCGAGCGCACGAGCATGTCGGCGATCTCGAGCGCCTGCTCTCCGGTGTCGGGCTGCGACACGAGGAGGGAGTCGATGTCGACGCCGAGCTTCTTGGCGTACTCGGGGTCGAGCGCGTGCTCCGCGTCGATGAAGGCGGCGATGCCGCCGTTGCGCTGCGCGTTCGCGATCGCGTGCAGCGTGAGGGTGGTCTTTCCGGAGGACTCTGGGCCGTAGATCTCGACGATGCGGCCGCGGGGGAGCCCGCCGATCCCGAGCGCGACGTCGAGCGCGATCGAACCGGTCTGGATCACCTCGACGGGAGCGCGGTCGTCGCTTCCGAGGCGCATGACGGCGCCCTTGCCGAACTGGCGGTCGATCTGGGCGAGTGCGGTCTCGAGGGACTTCTCGCGGTCGGAGGAACTGGGCATGGCCGTCTCGCTCTCGTGTTCGTGGTGGTGTCGCCTACAGGCTGTCGCGACATGCCGGTGGCTGTCGGAGTGACAGTGCCGGCCGGCTGCGACAAGGCGGTGAAGCAGGTCCGTTCAGGTGTCTCCGACGGTACGCCCGACCACCGACATCGGGGCCGAGCGAGAGCGACTCCGTGGAGACGGGGCCGTTCCTGCTTCTGTGGAGGAGCCTAGACCCGTTCGAACACGGATTCGAGCACGAGCCGTCGGCGTGTCGAACACGGCTTCGGCGACGGGAGCGTCAGCGGTGGCGCTTCCGCGGATCCACGCCGTGCCACCGGGCCTCCGGGACGTCGTTGGCGCGGCAGAGGGCGAGCCAGACCTCGCGCGGCTCCGCTCCGTCCGCGAGGGCGCGCTCGGCGGTGCGGCCCCCGAGCTCGGTCAGCACGAGGTCCGAGACCAGGACACGGGCATAGGCGCCGCCGAACTCGTCGTCCACCAGCTGCCGGAACTCGCTCAAGCGCATGCGTCCACGGTAGCCGCTGCCCGGAGGCCGCACTCCCCCGGGAACGCCGAAGGGCGCCCGGCCGGAGCCTGGGCGCCCTTCGCGTGGAGCGGGTGCGGTGAGTGGAGGGGACGGGGGCCGACTACTGCGTGACGAGGTCCGCGTCGAAGCCTGCGACCATGTCGGCCGGGATGGTGTCGGGGATGGTGTCGATGCCCTCGATGACGGCGAGACGATCGCCGACCTCGCGCATGATCACCGAGATGGGGGTGTCGAGGGCGTCGGCGACAGAGGCGAGGATCTCCGAGGAGGCCTCCTTCTGACCGCGTTCGACCTCGCTCAGGTAGCCGAGCGCAACGCTCGCCTTGCTCGCCACCTGACGGAGCGTACGACCTTTCTGCAGGCGAAAGTCCCTGAGGACATCGCCGATCTCCTGACGAACTAGAACCACTGGACCCTCCTTCTCCACGTCAACCGCATGTCGTGCACCTGCACCGCGAGCACGAGCGCCGGAGATTCCGGAGCGGGTGATCGGGGGGCTGGGACGAGAGAACCGGATAGCTGTTCACTACCCGGTTCGTATGGTGTCGACTCTAATACCGGATGACTGGACTTTGCGTGTGAGCGACACCAGTTGTAACCGGGCCGCAATGCGGCGCATTCCGATTCCCGAAGGGCCCCGGCTGGGTATCCGCCTCATGGGCCGCGGGAGATCAGCTCCGCGCCGAGGGCGAGAGCCGCGTCGACCGAGGCGGCGCGGATCGCGGCGCGGTCGCCGTCGAACCGGTGCTCACGGACGAGCTCGTCCTCGCCGAGCACGGCCGCCACGAAGACGGTGCCGACGGCCGCATCCCCCTGCGGATCCGGACCGGCGACCCCCGTCGTCGCCAGGCCGAGCGTCGGACGCCCGTCGGCTGCGAGCCGCGAGGACGCTCCGCGCGCCATCTGCACGGCGACTCCGGGATCGACGGGCCCCCGCTCGCCGAGGACGCGCGCGTCGACCCCGAGGAGCCGGTCCTTGAGGTCGGTGGCATAGCTCACCACTCCCCCGCGGTACACGGCGGAGGCGCCGGGCACCTCCACGAGGGCGGAGCTGAGCGCGCCGCCGGTGAGCGACTCCGCGACGGCGAGGTCGACACCCCGCCGCCGGAGCTCGGCGATCAGCTGCGCGGCCGTCACCGCGTCGACCGGGCGGCCCGGCTCTGGCGGGCGGCGTCGGCGAGGTAGTCGATCCCGGTGGCGACCGTGAGCACCACCGCGGTTGTCATCGTGATCCCGTTCAGCCAGTGGACCCACTCGCCGAGGACGGCCCAGAGCGGCAGCAGAGCGAGGGAGATCGCGATCGACTGCACGATCGTCTTGAGCTTGCCGCCCCGTGACGCCGGGATCACCCGGTCCGAGAGCACGGCCATCCGGAAGACGGTGATGCCGATCTCGCGCACCAGGATGACGATCGTCACCCACCACGGCAGCTCCGCGAGGATCGAGAGCCCGACGAGCGCCGCACCGGTCAGCACCTTGTCGGCGATCGGATCCAGGAGCTTGCCGAGATCGGTCACGAGGCCCCGGCTCCGGGCGATGTGCCCGTCGATGCCGTCCGTGGCGATCGCGACGATGAAGAGGAGCGCCGCGGCGATCCGGATCCCGCCGTCCTGCCCCCCGTCGGCCAGCAGGAGCCAGAAGAAGACGGGCGCCAGCAGGATCCGGAGGACCGTGATCGCGTTCGGCAGGTTCCAGTTGCCCGACGCGGCCGGAGCCGGTGCGGTGGGGTGGGTCATCGTGCTCCGCCGTTCCTCGCAGTGCGGGCGACCGGGACGGTCACTCGCGTCCCGTCAGCGTCCAGGCGTCCTCGCCGGACCCCTCGTCGTCGTCGTGGTAGTCGGTGGCGGCGGGCCCCGTCGGCTCGGCCAGCGGATCCGCATACGGATCCGGGGCGACCGAGGACGGCGCGGCCGGCCCCTCGCCCGGGTCCTCGCCGCGCATCCGCGCGAGGACGCCCGGCAGCTGCTCGGCGGTGACCAGCACGTCGCGGGCCTTCGACCCCTCGGAGGGGCCGACGACCTCGCGCGACTCGAGCAGGTCCATCAGTCGGCCGGCCTTGGCGAAGCCGACGCGGAGCTTGCGCTGCAGCATCGAGGTCGAGCCGAACTGCGTGCTGACGACGAGCTCGGCCGCCGCGACCAGCAGCTCGAGGTCGTCCCCGATGTCGGAGTCGATCTCCTTGCGCTGCGCCTGCACGGTGATGTCCTGGCGGTACTCGGGCTGCGCCTGACGGGTGACGTGCTCGACGACCTTCGCGATCTCGTCCTCGCGGACCCAGGCGCCCTGCACGCGCATCGGCTTGTTGGTGCCCATGGGGAGGAAGAGGCCGTCGCCCTGCCCGATGAGCTTGTCGGCTCCCGGCTGGTCGAGGATGACCCGCGAGTCGGTCACGCTGGTCACCGCGAAGGCGAGGCGGCTGGGCACGTTCGCCTTGATGAGGCCGGTCACCACGTCGACGCTCGGCCGCTGCGTGGCAAGCACGAGGTGGATGCCCGAGGCGCGCGCGAGCTGGGTGATCCGCACGATCGAGTCCTCGACGTCGCGCGGGGCGACCATCATCAGGTCGGCGAGCTCGTCGACCACCACGAGGAGGTACGGGTACGGCTTGAGGACGCGGCTGCTGCCCGCCGGGAGCTTGATCTCGTCCGCGCGGACGGCCGCGTTGAAGTCGTCGATGTGACGGAACCCGAACGAAGCCAGGTCGTCGTAGCGCATGTCCATCTCCTTCACGACCCACTGCAGCGCCTCGGCGGCCTTCTTGGGGTTCGTGATGATCGGAGTGATCAGGTGCGGCACTCCGCCGTAGATGGTGAGCTCCACGCGCTTGGGGTCGATCAGGACCATCCGCACGTCCTGCGGGCGCGCGCGCATCAGCAGGCTCGTGATCATCGAGTTGACGAAGCTGGACTTGCCGGAGCCGGTGGAGCCGGCGACCAGGAGGTGCGGCATCTTGGCGAGGTTCGCCACGACGTAGCCGCCCTCGACGTCCTTGCCGACGCCGATGGTCATCGGGTGCGTGGACGTCGTCGAGGCCGGCGAGCGGAGGACGTCGCCCAGCGAGACGATCTCGCGGTCCGTGTTGGGGATCTCGACGCCGATCGCGCTCTTGCCCGGGATCGGGGAGAGGATCCGGACCTCGTTGCTGGCGACGGCGTAGGAGAGGTTCTTGCTGAGCGCGGTGACGCGCTCGACCTTGACGCCGGGGCCGAGCTCGATCTCGTAGCGGGTGACGGTCGGGCCGCGGGAGAAGCCGGTGACCGTCGCGTCCACGTTGAACTGCTGCAGCACCTCGGTGATGGCGCGGACCATCTCGTCGTTGGCCGCCGAGCGCGCCTTGGAGGGCGTGCCCGTCGAGAGGGCGGCCGCCGAGGGGAGGCGGTACGGCGCGTCGTCCTCGAACGAGGAGTCGAAGCCGGCGGTCGGATCCTCCTCGGCGAGGGGCGCGATCGGGCCGGTCTCGATGACGGGCGGGATCGGGACGGCGGGCGCCACATCGAGGCGGTCGAGCCGGATGACCTCGGTCGCGTCGTCGTCGACCACGCCGGTCGCGCCGCGGGGAGCGCCCGTCTGCTCGAAGCGGGCGAGCGCCGCCTCGGCGGTCTCGGCCTCGGCCAGCACCTCGGTGGCGTAGGAGCGGGTCGGCGGGTGGGCCTCGTCGTCGCGCTCCTCGAGCGCGGTGTCGAAGCCCTTCGCGCGGCCGCGGGCGGGCGCGGTGCCCTCGAGCACCTCGGTGAAGGAGTCGATCGGGAGCTCGGTCTGCACGGTCGGCTCGTCCTCGCGCCCGGACTCGGTGCGCCGCCACCAGGGCAGCTCTCCGCCGTCCTGCTGCGCGTCCTCCTCCTGCTCGGCCTCCGCCTTCGCCGCGGCCTTGGCGGCGGCCCGCTCGGCCTTGAGGCGGGCGCGCTCCTCGTCGTCGAGCACGGGGGCGCCGAAGAGGTAGCCGTAGAGCTCCCGCGAGCGCGCGCCGATGCGGTTCGGCGGGGTCTTGGTGATGATGAACAGCGACAGCAGGATCACGAGCGACAGCAGCACGGTCGCGCCGGGGACGGTGGCGATCGCCGCGAGCGGAGCGCCCACCAGCCAGCCGAGGACGCCTCCCGCTGCCGCCATGGTCTCGATGCCCTGGCCGGGCTGCGGCAGGCCGAGGTGCGCGTGGCAGATGCCGGCGGAGGCGACGAGCAGCGTGATGACGCCCACGCCGATCCGTCCGTTGTCGTCGACGGACCGGGGGTGCCGGAAGAGCCAGAGGGAGAAGAGGAGCAGGACGACCGGCAGCACGTAGGCGACACGGCCGAAGAAGCCGCCGAAGCTCCACGCGTCGAGCACCAGGGCGACCGGGTCGGTCGCGAGGAACCACTCGACGACCGCGCCCGCGACGGCCAGCAGCAGCAGCAGGAAGGGGACGCCGTCGCGGCGCTCCTCCTTCGCCAGCCGCTCGGGACCGAGGGCGCGGGCGGCGCCGCCCGCGAGGTGGGCCAGCGCCATCCAGAGCCGCACGGCGGGGTTGGTGCGCGGGGCGGACTCGAAGGCCACCGTCTTCGTCTCGGCGGCCGCCTTGCCCGAGCCCCGGCCGGATCGCGGCGCGCCGGAGCGCGGAGTCGCGCTGCCGCGCCCGCGCGAGGTCGTCTTGGTACTGGTCGCCATGAGGCCACCGTACCCGCCGCCCCCGTCAGGGCCGGTGACCCGCGCCGCGACGGCCGGCGCCGATCGGCCGCCGGCCGGGAGGCTCAGGCCTCGATGACGAGCGGCACGATCATGGGCCGGCGGCGGTAGGAGGTGTTGACCCAGCGGCCGACGACGCGACGGACGGCCTGCGAGAGCGCGTGCTGATCGCTCGCCCCGTTCCGCACCGCCTCCTCGAGCGCGGCCGCGATCCGCGGCTTGACCTCGTCGAAGACGCTGTCGTCCTCCGCGAAGCCCTTCGCGTGGATCTCGGGGCCGACGACGATCCGCCCCGTGCCCGCCTCCACCACCACGATGATCGAGATGAAGCCCTCCTCGCCGAGGATCCGCCGGTCCTTGAGGTCGGCGTCGGTGATCTCGCCCACCGACGATCCGTCGACGTAGACGAACCCCAGGTCGAGCCGTCCGACGACGGTCGCCCTGCCGTCGAGCAGGTCGATCACGGTGCCGTCCTCGGCGATGATCGTGTTCTCCTCCGCGATCCCGGTCTCGCGCGCAAGCTGCGCGTTCGCGACCAGGTGCCGGTACTCGCCGTGCACCGGCATCACGTTTAGCGGCTTGAGGATGTTGTAGCAGTAGAGGAGCTCGCCGGCCGCGGCGTGCCCGGACACGTGCACCTTCGCGTTGCCCTTGTGCACGACGGTCGCTCCGAGCCGCGTGAGCCCGTTGATGACCCGGTACACCGCGTTCTCGTTGCCGGGGATGAGGCTGGAGGCGAGGATCACCGTGTCGCCCTCCCCCGGCTCGATCTGGTGATCGAGGTTGGCCATCCGGCTGAGGACGGCCATCGGCTCGCCCTGCGACCCGGTGGACATGTAGACGATCCTGTCCTCGGGGACGTCGCCCGACTTCTTCATGTCGACCAGGACTCCCGGAGGGACGTGCAGGTAGCCGAGATCCGCGGCGATGCGCATGTTGCGGACCATGGAGCGGCCGAGCAGCGCCACGCGGCGGCCCGTGGCGTGGGCCGCGTCGAGCACCTGCTGCACCCGGTGCACGTGGCTGGAGAAGCTCGCGACGATGACGCGGCGGGTCGCCCTGGCCATGACGCTCTCGATGACCGGGCCGATGTCGCGCTCGCTCGGCGTGAAGCCGGGGACGTCGGCGTTGGTGGAGTCGACCATGAACAGGTCGACTCCCTCCTCGCCGAGGCGGGCGAAGGCGCGCAGGTCGGTGATCCGGCCGTCGAGCGGCAGCTGGTCCATCTTGAAGTCGCCGGTGTGCAGCACCGAGCCCGCGTCGGTGACGATCGACACGGCCAGCGCGTCCGGGATCGAGTGGTTCACGGCGACGAACTCGAGCTCGAAGGGCCCGAGGTTCTCGACGTCGCCCTCCTTCACCGTGAGCGTGTACGGCGTGATCCGGTGCTCCTTGAGCTTCGCCTCGACGAGGGCGAGCGTGAGGGTGGAGCCGATCAGCGGGATGTCGCGCTTCAGCCGGAGCAGGTAGGGGACGGCGCCGATGTGGTCCTCGTGGCCATGGGTGAGGACCACTCCGACGATGTCGTCGAGCCGGTCCCGGATGGGCGTGAAGTCCGGGAGGATCAGGTCGACGCCCGGCTGGTCCTCCTCCGGGAAGAGCACGCCGCAGTCGACGACCAGGAGCCTGCCGTCGATCTCGAAGACGGTCATGTTGCGGCCGATCTCGCCGAGGCCGCCGAGAGGGATGATCCGGAGCGTTCCCGGAGCGAGCGGGGCGGGGATGATCACGGGACCGGGCATGCGCCCTCCTTCTCCAGCGGTGCTTTCTCGGGACGTGCCGCTCGGGCTCAGCGGGTGGTGCCGGCGACCTTCGGGAGGGCGCCGCCGGCCGCGGCGTTGCGGTCGGGCCGGAAGTTGCGGAAGTCGACGCCCGGGATGTCGCGGACCAGGCCGAGCTCGTCCTCGATGAGCGCCGCCTCCGACTCCTCCGGGCCGACCAGGGGCAGCCGCACGCGCGGCGAGGAGATGCGGCCGAGGCCGTGCAGGATGTACTTCGCGGCGACGGTCCCGGGGACGTGCGTCATCACGGCGCGCACGAGCGGCTCGAGCTGCTGGTGCGCGCGGGTGGCCGCGTGGAGGTCGCCCGCGTTCACGGCGTCGACGATCGTGCGGTACGGCGCGGCGGCGATGTTCGCGGTGACGCCGATGAGCCCCGTGGCGCCGATGGCGAGCTCGGGGAGCACGTTCGCGTCGTCGCCGCAGAAGTACATCAGGTCGGTCTGGTTGAGCACGCGGCTGACCTCGGAGAGATCGCCCTTCGCGTCCTTCACGGCCAGGATGTTCGGGTGCTTGGCCGCCCGCAGGATCGTCTCGTAGCGGATCGGCACGCCGGTGCGGCCGGGGATGTCGTAGAGGATGACCGGCAGGTCCGTCGCATCCGCGATCATCCGGAAGTGGGTGAGCACGCCCGCCTGCGTGGGCTTGTTGTAGTACGGGGTGACGATCATGTTGCCGTCGGCGCCGGCCTTCTCGCTCTGACGGGCGAGCTGCATGGCGTGGGCGGTCTCGTTCGAGCCGCCTCCCGTGATGATCTTGGCGCGGCCCCCGGCGACCGAGCGGCCGACCTCGACGAGGCGGATCTTCTCCGGGTCGGTCAGGGTGCTGGTCTCGCCCGTGGTCCCGGTGACCACGATGCCGTCCGCGCCCGCTGCGATGCAGTCGTCGATGTGCTTCTCGACACCGGGCCAGTCGACCTCGCCGTCGGCGGTGAACGGGGTGACCAGGGCGACCAGGACCTGGCCGAAGGGATTCTCCGGAGTTGACACGCTGCCAGGGTAGCGGGTCGCCGCCGCGCCGCCGGGAGGAGGTTCCCGGAGCCGCCCGCGCGGACGGCAGCAGGCGGATCAGGCGGGACGGCCCGCTCGTCCTCGCCGGGCGGCGGGCTACGGGGCGACGCGGCCGTTCGCTGTGAAGGCGGCGGCCGTGAGGGGCATCAGCTCCTGGAAGTGCGTCTCCATCTGCTCGGCCGCCATCTCGATCTCGCGCTGCGGGAAGGAGGGGAACGTCGAGTCCTCGCGCTTGGTGCGCAGGGAGAGGAAGTTCATCAGCGAGCGGGCGTTGAGCGTGACGTACATCGACGAGTAGATGTTCAGCGGGAGGACGATCCGGGCGACCTCGCGGGCGACGCCCTCGCCGAGCATCCGCCGGTACGACTCGTAGGCCTGCGTGCTGACGCGGCGCGTCTCCTCGGCGACGAGCTCGGCCTGCTCCGGGGTGCCCGGCTCGAAGGAGTAGGCGCCGGGCTTGCCGACCTGCACGAGGTTGCGGCGGGGGCCGGGCACGTAGAAGACCGGACGGAGCTCGCGGTAGCGGCCCGACTCCTCGTTGTAGGAGGCGATGCGGTGCCGCATGAACTCGCGGAAGACGAAGATCGGCGCCTGCACGTAGAAGGTCATCGAGTTGTGCTCGAACGGCGAGCCGTGGCGGTCGCGCATGAGGTAGTTGATCAGGCCGCGGTCGCGCTTGCGCTGCAACTCGGCGTCGGACTCCTCGCCGTCGAGCGCCTCGGCGAGCGTCTTCTCGCCCTGGGTCGAGACGCGGGCCGCGAACAGCACGTCGGAGTCGTGGGCGCTCGCGCGGACCAGCTCGACGACGACATCGCTGCGGAAGACGGGACTACTCGGGTCTGCGCTGAGGCTGCTCTGTTCGGTCACGGATCGAACCTAGACCACGCTCCGACCGCGGCCGTCGTCACATCCCGAAACAGTCGTCCGCGCAGCGCCCGCGCCGACCTACGCTTCTCGGATGGAGCCCGTGACGATCCTCGCCGCACTGCTCGGCCTCGTCGTGCTGGGCGTCGTCCTCGGGGCTGTCCATCGGGCCCGCTCAGGGCGCGTCGCGAGCGCCCCCTCGCGCCAGGACCCCGCGATCGACCCCGGCGAGCTCGTCCCCGGCGCAGTGCTCGGGACCCGGGCCACAGTCGTGCAGTTCTCGACCGACGTCTGCACGCGGTGCCCTGCAGTGCGACGGATGCTCGGGGAGCTCGCCCAGCAGCGGCCCGGGCTGGCGCACCTCGACGTCGACCTGACGCACCGCCCCGACCTCGCGGCGCGCTTCCGCGTCCGGCAGACGCCCACGCTCCTCCTGCTCGATCGAGACGGAGTGCCGCGCAGCCGCATCGGCGGCGCTCCGACCCGCGCCGCCCTGACCATCGAGCTCGACCGACTCCAGGAGACATGATGAGCACCCGCTCCCCCTCCACCACCGGCGCCACTCCCCCGTCCGGCACCGTCGATCCCCGCGGCCCGAGGGTCGCCGCCGGAGTCACCGCCGCACTCCTCCTCACGGCCGTGGGCCTCGGGCTCGCGGCCGCGGCCCGGGCCGACCTCGACGGCCGGCTCTCCCAGCCCGGCTTCCTCCTGCTGCTCGCGCTCGCCGCCCTCTTCGCCTGGTCGGCCGCGCGCGGCGTCGGCTCCGGCCCCTGGGCGGTGCTGTTCCGCCGGGTGGTCCGGCCGCACCTGGCACCGCCGCGCGAGTGGGAGGACGCCCGCCCGCCGCGCTTCGCCCAGCTGATCGGCCTGGTGGTGACCGGCGCCGGCGTCCTCCTGCACGTCGCCGGCGTCCCGGGATCGGTTCCGGTCGCCGCGGCCGTCGCCTTCCTCGCCGCCTTCCTCAACGCCGTGTTCGGCCTCTGCCTGGGCTGCGAGCTCTACCTCGTGCTCGCGCGGGCCGGCCTGGTCGGGCGCTCGGCCGGCTCCCGGGCGTGAGGCTCTAGGCTGGGTCCGCTTCGCGGGCGGCCCGCGACCGGCTCCGGGAGGCACCATGAGCGACTCATCCGCACGGCACTCCGACCACGACGGGACCACGGACTCCGGCTCGCCGCGACGCGCCGCGCGCACGCCGGGCGAGCACGTGTCGACGCCGTCCGAGCTGCCCTCGGCCCGGCCGGACGCGTCCGCTCCCCGGCTCCGCGTCCTGATCTCGGGCGCCAGCGGGATGATCGGCTCCGAGCTGACCCGCCAGCTGCGCGCCGAGGGGCACGAGATCCTGCGCCTGGTGCGCCACGCGCCGTCGAGTCCGGACGAGTTCCACTGGGCGCCCACCTCGCACATGCTCGACTTCAGCGTGCTCGACCGCGTCGACGCCGTGATCAACCTCTCCGGCGCCTCGATCAGCCGCCTGCCGTGGACCGCGTCCTACAAGCGGGAGATCCTCGACTCGCGGATCCAGTCCACGCAGACCCTCACCGACGCGATGCGGATGTCCTCGACCCCGCCGACGACGCTGATCAACGCCTCCGCGGTCGGCTACTACGGAGACCGCCCGGGCGAGGAGCTCACCGAGCAGTCCTCGCGTGGCGACGGATTCCTCGCCGATGTCGTCGACCGCTGGGAGAAGGCCGCCCACCTCGCGCCCGAGGCCACGCGGGTGGTCACCGCTCGCACCGGGCTCGTCCTCGGCGACGGCGGCGCGCTCAAGCCGCTCCTGCCCCTGACGAAGCTCGGTCTCAGCGGACCCCTCGGCAGCGGCAATCAGGCCTGGCCCTGGATCAGCCTCTACGACGAGGCCGCGGCGATCCGCCACCTGCTCACGTCCTCGCTCTCGGGCCCGGTGAACCTCGCCGGACCGGTGCCGGCGACCGCGAACGACGTGATGCGCACCCTCGCCGAGCAGCTGCACCGCCCGTTCAAGCTGGCCGTCCCCGAGAAGATCATCGAGCTCGCGCTGCGCGACGCCGGGCACGAGCTCCTGCTCTCGAGCCAGCGCCTGGTCCCCCAGCGGCTGCTCGACGACGGCTTCGAGTTCCGCCACCGCACGGTCGGCGCGGCGCTGGAGTGGGTGCTCGCCTGATCCCGGGCGCCCGAGCGGTCCTCGCCCGGAGAGCCGCGCTCGAGTCGCGGCCGAGCGGTCAGGCCGGAGCCTCGTGCTCCAGCGCGATGGCCCTGCGGATGGCGCCTCGGGCGCGCTTGCGGTCGCCGCTGGCGTCGTAGGCGAGGCCGAGGCGGTACCAGGCGCGCCAGCTCCCGGGCTGCGCGTCGACCTCCTCCGCGTACTGCGGGAACAGCGCGTCCGCCTCCTCCCGGAGCGGACGCCCGCTGGCCCGCGAGTCGAGGACCTCCTGCGGCAGCGCGTTCTCGCCCTCCAGCCGACGGGCCAGCTTCTCGGCGCGGAGCCCGAACAGCAGCTCGCGCACGAGCCCCCAGACGCCGACGGCGCCGAGGATCAGCAGGCCGACGCCCATCACGATGCCGGGCACCGTCGCCGCGGCGAAGGCGACGACGGAGTACTGCAGGCAGACGAACAGATAGAGGGCCAGCAGGACCGCCATCAGGACGACGCCGACGCGGGTCCTCACGGGGTGCTCGTCGCTGCAGCGGCCTGGCCGGACGGAGTCCGGTCGACGACGGGCTGCTCGTCGACCGGCCGCTCGGCGAGAGGCGCGGCGTCGAAGGCGGCGCGCAGGTCGATCAGCGCGTCGAGGCCCACTACCACGCCCGAGGTCGTCCGGACCGCGTCGAGAGCGCGCAGGACGCCCTGCTCGTAGGACGCCTGCGAGGTGGTGTCGTGCCGGATGGTGACCGTCTCGCCGGTGCCGCCGAAGACGACCTCCTGGCGCGCCTCCACTCCGGGCAGGCGGAGGCTGTGGACCGGGACGCTCGCGACCTGCTGGCCGCGGGCCCGCTGGTCGGTGTGCGGAGCCTGCACCGGACCGAGCTCGGCCCGGGCGCGCAGCAGCAGCTCGGCCGTGCGGACCGCGGTCCCGGAGGGCGAGTCGACCTTGCGGGCGCCGTGGGTCTCGACGATCTCGGCGGCGTCGAAGAAGCGCGCGGCCACGGTGGCCAGCGCGGTCGCGAGCACCGAGCCCAGCGAGAAGTTGGGGATGATCACGACGCCGGCCTCCGGCTGCTCGGCGACGCTGCGCCGGAGGGCCGCGATCCGGTCGCCGGTCCAGCCGGAGGTGCCGACGAGCACCTTCCTCCCGTTGGCCACGGCGAAGTCGACGATCTGCTGGCTGACGGCCGGCACGGTCATGTCGACGACGACGTCGGCCGCGAGCATCTCGGCGGGATCGCTCCGCGAGCCGAGCCGCGCGACGAGCGAGAACTCGCTCGACGCCTCGATGAGCGAGCAGGTGAACGAGCCGAGTCGGCCGGACGCGCCGACCACGGCGACGGAGGTAGTCACCGACTCAGCGTAGCCCGCAGCTCAGTACGGCTGGGCCTCGGGCAGGCCGGTGCGCAGCTCCACGGGCAGGTGCGAGAGGTCGTTGTGCACGACGAGCACCGGCGGCTTGCGGGAGCGGACGCGGATGATCGTCAGCCCGCAGTTGGCCTGGTTGAGCCCCAGCCACCGCCAGTCCGGAGCGTCGAACACGTGGCGGACGAACCAGCCGATCACGAAGTTGTGGGTGATGAGGAGGTCGTGGCGGTCCTCGCGCGACGGCGCCAGGAACTCGGCCACCGCGTCCTGCATCTGCGCGTGCCCCGCCTCGATCTCGGCCGCGGTGACGCTGCCGAAGAAGGGCTCGAACGCCTTGGGCATGTCCGGGGTCGGCCCCGAGGGGATGCAGTCGAACAGCAGCGAGGACGGCTGGAGCGGCAGGCTCGGCAGAAGCGTCTGGAAGCGCGCGGCCGTCTCCTCGGCCCGGCGCAGCGGCGAGTGCCACGCTCCGGTGAAGGGGACTCCGCCGAGCCGCTCGGCGATGAGCCTCGCCTGGCGCTCACCACGGGCCGAGAGCGGGCCGTCCGGCATGCCGTGCTCGGCGTCCTGCTGCTCGCCGTGGCGGACGAGGTAGATGTAGTGGGACACGGGGTCCTCCCTGGTGCGGCGCGGCGGTGCGCGGTCAGCGGGCGTTCGACGATCGGATCAGATCGCGGAGGCGCTCTCGATCCCGGCGATCCCGGCGAAGGCCGACTCGTCGACCGCGCCGACGGCCGAGATCGACGACGGCCCCCGGGCCAAGTCTGCCGCGAGTGCCTGGACGTCCTCCGCGCCGACGAGGGCGAGTCGGCGCAGGCTCTCGTCGAGGTCGACGAACTCGCCGAAGGTCAGCTCGGCGCGTCCGAGGCGCGACATCCGGGTGTCGGAGTCATCCAGCGCGAGCGCCGCCGCTCCCGAGAGCTGGCCGCGGGCGCGGGCGAGCTCGTCGTCGGTGACGCCGTCCTCGGCGAGGCGGTGGAACTCGGTGAGCAGGAGCTCGGCGACCGTCCCCGCCTTCGCCGGGGTGCACGCGGCGTAGAGCCCGAAGAGGCCCGCGTCCGAGTAGGACGGGGCGAAGGAGTAGACGGAGTAGGCCAGGCCGCGCTTCTCGCGTACCTCCTGGAACAGCCGCGAGGACATGCCGCCGCCGAGGATCGAGTTGAGGACGCCCATCGTCATCCGCCGCTCGTCGCCCGCGGCGAGACCGGGGAAGCCGACCAGCAGGTTCGCCTGCTCGGTGGGGCGGTGCACCACCGACAGGGCGCTGCCGCGGGTGTAGGACGCACGGCCGCCGACGCGCCGCTCGACGGGCGGGGCCGCCGTGCCGAGGTCCCAGCCGTCGGCGACGAGGACCCGCTGGAGCAGCGCGACGAGCGCCTCGTGGTCGACGGCGCCGGCGACGGTGATCACTACGTCTCGCGGGCGGTAGGCGGCGCGGTAGTGCGCCCAGACCGCGTCCCGGGTGGCCTCGCCGATGGTCGCGGCGGTGCCCCCGATCGGGCGGCCCAGGGGGTGGTCGCCGAACACGGCCTCGAACAGCTTCTCGCCCGCCACGTCGGCCGGATCGTCGTCCGCCATCGCCAGCTCCTCGAGGATGACCCCGCGCTCGGTCTCGAACTCGTCCGGATCGATCAGGCTCGAGGTCACCATGTCGGCGATCACCTCGACCGCCATCGGGAGGTCGCGGTCCTGGATCTTGGCGTAGTAGCAGGTGTACTCCTTGGCGGTGAGAGCGTTGTGCTCCCCGCCCACGGAGTCGAAGGACACGGCGATGTCGAGGGCGGACCGCTTCTGCGTGCCCTTGAACAGCAGGTGCTCGAGGAAGTGCGTCGAGCCGACGTTGGAGGGCACGGCGGGCTCGCCCGCAGTCGCGGGGCGGCCGGGCCGCTCGTCGCGCGAACCCGCGGCGACCCAGAAGCCGATCGTGGCGCTGCGGGCGCCGGGCACCGATTCGCTGAGGATGCGGACACCGCTCGGGAGGACGGAGCGGCGGACCGTGGATCCGCCTGCGGCCCGGACTGACGTCTCCGGCTGGTCGAGGGGCAGTGCGACTCCGTGATTCATCGTGCCCACCCTAGGCCACCGCGACGGCGCCCCGAGCCGGGCTGTCGCGCCGTGGCGGGAGAGGTGCAGGGGGCGTCGCGGACGGGCGCGGTCAGCGGCGCGCGCGCTCCAGCGCGGCCAGGTGTCCGGGGTCGAGCTCGAGCGAGACCGCGCGCACCAGCGCGTCCACGTCGGCGGGTGAGCGCGGGGCGACCGTCGCGGCGGTCAGCCGCGGCCGGCCGAGCAGCCAGGCCAGGGCGACGGCGGCGGGAGCGGCCGAGAGCTCGGCACCGATCGCGTCGAGGACGGCGAGGACCCGGCGTCCGCGGCGCCCGAGGTGGGCGGCGGCGAGTGCCCCGTCGGGCAGGCGGCCGAGCTCGCGGCGGGTGCGCTCGGCGCCGCGGAGGAACCCGTGGGCGAGGGGGACGGTCGCGAGCAGGGCGAGTCCCTGGCCGGCGGCGACGAGGCCGAGATCGCCCTCCGAGCCGGGCCGCTCGAGCAGGTTCCAGCGGACCTCCGCGCCGGCGAGGCGGGGCAGCCCGTGGGCGGCCAGGACGCGCGCCTCGAACAGCTCCTCCGGGGAGAACCCGGAGGCGACCACCGACCGCACCAGCCCGCGCGCCAGCAGCACGTCGACAGCGCTGAGGAGCTCGTCGAGGCGCCCGGCCCCGTCGGGGCGGACCGCCAGCACGTCGAGGCGATCGGTGCGCAGGCGGCGCAGCGCCCCCTCGACACGGTCCACGAGCGCACGCGGCGTCGCGGGCGCGCCGACCGGAGCGGCGAAGCGGCCGATCAGGAGGAAGCGGTCCCGGTCGCGGTGTCCGGCGGGCCAGCCGCCGACGCCCTCCGCGAGGCTCGAGTCGGTGACGACGACGCCGTTGCCGCCCCACGCCGCGTAGCGCTCGAGCAGCGCGGCACCGTCGTCGCGGCCGAGGGCCGCCGCGTCGAGCACGAAGGGGAAGAGATCGTGGCCGGAGTCGCCCATCGGCCGGCGGTGCGAGGGTGCGACGGCGGTCGGCTCGACGGGGCCGGTCTCGGCGAGGACGCCGCTCGAGGAGGCTGCGCGGGAGGCCGCGGGCGGGAGCGGGACGGCACTGTGACGGGGAGCCCGCACGACGGCGCCGGTCCTGTCCCTGGGCACGCCACCACTCTCCCTGCGGCGGCTCGGGTCCCGCCAGGGGAGAGAGTATCCGAGCGCCGGAGCCGCCACTCCGCCGGGTCGCGCGCGGTTCACCAGATCGTTACACGGGCGCCGCCGGCGGGGTCGACTCGCGCCGGCGAGCGGTGCGGCGGGCCCCTCCGTGTCGGCCGTCCGGGCTAGATTCGCGACCATGGACTCCGCCGCCCCGACCCCCTCCGAGACCG
>NZ_PSTL01000024.1:0-40487 GCF_002930845.1 Rathayibacter sp. AY1A7
GGAGCGGACACGGCGGAGGGCTTTCGCGACGAGGGCGGGGCCTCCCCTGCCGGGTGGGCGGGGAGGCGGGAGGTGCCACCGGGCCGGAGAGCTCCGGGCAGCCTTGAAGGCTATACCCCGGCTATGTGCTCCGTCCAGCGGCCGCCGCGATCCGGCGGTTCCCCCGCCTCCGCCGTCAGCGGACGCGGACCGAGAGGCAGGTGACGCAGCCCTCGAGCTTCTCGAACTCCGAGACGTCCACGGTGAGGACGCGGTAGCCCAGGCTCCGCAGTAGCTCGGCGCTCCGGGGAGCGGAGGCGGCCATCAGGAGGGTGTCGTCGTCGAGGACGACCACGTGGGCGCCCGCCTCCTCAGGCATCGGCAGGAAGGAGGGGAACAGGCGCGGCTCGTCGACGACCGGCTCCCAGCCGATGACCGTGCCGTCGGGCAGCGCGGTCACGGCGCTCTTGAGGTGCAGCACCTTCGTCAGCGGGACCGCGACGACGTCGTACCCGCGGGGCCGGAGGATCGCGCGCAGCTGGGCGACCCCCGCCGCGTCGGTCCGGCCTCCGCGGCCGACGTAGACCGTCGATCCCACCTTGAGGACGTCGCCGCCGTCGAGCGTGCCCGGCTCCTCGATGCGGTCGACCGTCAGGCCGAGGGCGCGGACGGCCTCCTCGGCGCCCGCCGTCTCTCCACGGCGGGACTCCGCTCCGGACCGGGCGATCACAGCGTGGTCGCCGAAGACGACGACCGCGTCCTCGAGGAAGACGGAGTCGGCGAGTCCGGGCGCCGGTGCGGCCTCGACCGTCTCCCAGCCGGCCCGCTCGAGCAGGTCGACGTACGCCTCCCACTGCTGCTGGGCGCGCTGCTGGTCGACGGGGACGCGCTCGAGGTGGGTGAGCTCGCCCGCCGAGAGGTCGGCGGCCGGGGCCCGGACGATCGCGATGCGGCGGTCGGTGACGACGGCGGCCGGAGCGCCCGTGGTGCGGAGGCGGTTCCAGAGCGCGCGGCCGACGCTCGCCGCCGAGACGGTGAACGCGAGCAGGAAGACGAGGTTGAGTCCGGCGAAGGTCTGGAAGATGGAGGCCCAGACGGCGCCCGTGACGGCCTCGCCGGTGGCGCTGGCTTGGACGAGCGTGCCGAACACGGCTCCGACCACACCCGCGACGAGTCCCGCGAGCGCGGCGCTCCAGGTGCGTCCGAGCATCCCCGCGACGGCGAGGACGAGGACGACCACGAAGCCGAGCACGCTCGAGAGCAGGAAGTAGGCGTTGACCTGCGGGATGGAGCCGGGCTGCAGCTGGTTGCCGATGAAGAAGGCCAGCAGGTTGGCGAGGTGCGCCACGAGCGCGGTCGCCGCGGCGGCGAGCAGCGCGACGAGGATCCGGCGGCCCGTCCCGGGCGCGCGGCCCCGGTTCGAGGCGATCGTGGAAGCGGCGGTCGGGGTGTCGGGAGTGGACGCGGGCGTCGAGTCGGAAGGCACCCGGTGACCCTACGCGCCCCCGCCCGCGCCCCGCCTGTCGATCCCCTAGCAGCCCCCTAAGAGCCGCCCGCCGCAGGGCAGAGCAGTTTCAGCGGCGTCCCGTGCCAAGCGATTCCCGCGACCGGCGACGCGACCCGCTCTACGGAACGCGCCCCGTCGCCGAGCCGACCGCGCCCCGCCGCGCAGGGAGCGGCGGTGAGATCGAACACCACTTCTTCCACCGAGTGGCGGGCGCTCCGCGCCCGTCACTCAGTGGAAGAAGTGCCGCTCCCCCGTCGTGTACATCGTGACGCCGGCGCGGGCGGCCGCGTCGATGACCTCGGCGTCGCGGACGGACCCGCCGGGCTGGACGACGGCCTTCACGCCGGCGGCGAGGAGCACCTCGAGGCCGTCAGCGAAGGGGAAGAACGCGTCGGAGGCGGCGACGGAGCCGGGGGCGCGGTCGCCGGCGCGGGTGACGGCGAGGTGGCAGGAGTCGACGCGGTTGACCTGGCCCATGCCGACGCCGACGGAGGCGCCGCCCTTGGCGAGGAGGATCGCGTTCGACTTGACGGCGCGGCAGGCCTTCCACGCGAACTCGAGGTCGAGCATCGTGTCGGCGTCGGCGGGCTCGCCGGCGACGAGCTGCCAGCCGGAGCTGACCTCGCCGGGGCCGCCGATGAAGCGGTCCGGCTCCTGCAGCAGCAGGCCGCCGGAGATCTGCTTGAACTCGCGCTCGACGGGGGCGTAGAAGTCGGGGAGCTGCAGCAGGCGCAGGTTCTTCTTGGTCTTCAGCACCTCGAGCGCCTCGGGCTCGAAGCCGGGGGCGACGAGCACCTCGGTGAAAATCTCCTTCACCGTCTCGGCCATGGCGAGGGTGACGGGCCGGTTCGCGGCGATGACGCCGCCGAAGGCCGACACCGGGTCGCACTCGTGGGCGCGGCGGTGGGCGGAGGCGATGGGGTCGATCGCCTTCGAGCTCGCGATCGCGATGCCGCACGGGTTCGCGTGCTTGATGATCGCGACGGCGGGCAGTACGAAGTCGTAGGCCGCGCGGACGGCCGCGTCGGCGTCGACGTAGTTGTTGTAGGACATCTCCTTGCCGTGCAGCTGCGTCGCCTGCGCGATGCCGGTGCCGTCGGGCGAGACGTAGAGGGCCGCCTTCTGGTGCGAGTTCTCGCCGTAGCGGAGGACCTGCTGCAGGGTCCCGCGGATCTCGACCGAGCCCTCGACGCCCTCGGCCGCCTCCTGCCCGGCGAACCAGGCGGCGACGGCGGAGTCGTAGGAGGCGGTGTGCGCGAAGGCGCGGGCCGCCAGGGTGCGGCGAGCGGCGAGCGTCGTGCCGCCGTCGGCGAGGGCGGTCGCGATCCCGGAGTAGTCGGCCGGGTCGACGACGATCGCGACGTTGGCGTGGTTCTTCGCGGAGGCGCGGACGAGGGCCGGGCCCCCGATGTCGATGTTCTCGACCACGGTCGCCGCGTCGGCGCCGCCGGCGACGGTCTCGCGGAACGGGTACAGGTTCACCACGACCAGCTCGAACGCGGCGATGTCGAGCTGCTCCAGCTGCTCGCGGTGCGAGGCGAGCCTCAGATCGGCGAGGATGCCCGCGTGCACGGCCGGGTGCAGCGTCTTCACGCGGCCGTCGAGCGACTCCGGGAACCCGGTGACGGCCGAGACGTCGGTGACCTCGTGGCCGGCGCCGCGGAGGGTCGCTGCGGTCGAGCCGGTGGAGACGAGCTCGACGCCGGCCGCGGCGAGCGCCGCTCCGAGCTCGAGCAGGCCGGTCTTGTCGCTGACCGAGATCAGCGCCCGGCGGACGGGGACCCGGTCGCGGTCGTCGTAGCTGCTGGGGTCGTGGGCGGTGATGCTCATGCGCGGGCGAGCTCCTCGAGGTCGACGGTTCCGTGGGCGATGTCGAGCACCGTCTGCACCAGCAGGCGACGCTCGATGGTCTTGATGCGCTCGTGCAGCGCGTCCTCGCTCTCGCCGAGGAGCACGGCGAGGCTCTCCTGGGCGATGACGGGGCCCGTGTCGACGCCGGTGTCGATCACGTGCACGGTGACGCCGGTCTCGGTCGCGCCGGCGGCGAGGGCGTCGCGGACGGCGTGAGCGCCGGGGAAGAGGGGCAGCAGGGCGGGATGCGTGTTGATCATCCGCGGGCTGAGCGCGTCCACCACCACGGGCGGCAGGATGCGCATGAAGCCCGCGCAGACGACGAGGTCGGGCTCCCACTCCCGGATGCGCCCGAGCAGGGCGGCGCCCCACTCGTCGCGGGAGGAGAAGCCGCGCGGCGCGACCGTGAAGGCGGGGACTCCGCGCTCCTCGGCGTGGCGGAAGCCCTCGGCGTCGGTGTCGCTGCCGACCGCGACGATGCGGGCGGGGAAGCCCTCGTCGCCGGTGGCGTCCAGCAGGGCGCGGAGGTTCGATCCGCCGCCGGAGAGGAGCACGACCAACTTCAGCACTGCGCAAGTCTAGGGGGACGCCTCCGCCGGCGTCAGCCGCGCCGGCTGCGGCCCGCGGCGAGGCCCAGGCCCGCGGCCAGCGCGAGCTCGAGGGCGGCGACCGCCCCGACGACGAGCGGGTCCGGGCCCACCTGGGCGAGCCGCCCGGGCCCGGCGGCGCCCGCCGAGAACCAGGCGAGGAGCCCGAGCAGCAGGCCGCCGACCACGCCGATCCCGCCGGCCGCGGCCGCGCCCCAGCGCAGCAGCGAGCGTCCGTCGAGCGCCTCGATCACGCCGCGCCGCAGCCGCCATCCCGCGGCGAACCCGGCGAGCAGCGGCACGAGCAGCCCGAGGAATCCGAAGGCCGAGTCCCCTGCGGGCAGTGCGGCGAGGACCGGGATCGACGGGATCGGTCCGAGCAGCGTTCCGGCCGCGCTCACGGAGGAGCCGGTGCCGAGGGCGAAGCCCGGGCCGATCAGCCAGCTCGCCGCCCAGATCACCAGGTTCGGGAGGAACGCGAGCTGCCCGAGAGTGAGGGCCAGGCCGCCGAGCGCCTCGGCGCCGAGGCTCTCGTAGAGCGCGACGACCGAGGTGTAGTGCACGACCAGCAGCACGGCGACGAGCACCGCCGCGACTCCGACCACGCCGGCCGCGGCGAGCGCTCCCCCGCGCAGCGACGCGAGGACGAGCCCGGGCCCCGGCGCGGGGACGCGGTCGAGCGCGGAGGCGGCCAGCTCGCCGAGGGGGTCGGCCTCGTCGCTGCGGGCGGAGTGGAGCGCTGCTCCGACGAGCACCCCCAGCGCGAAGACGAGCGGCGGCAGCAGCGTCCCCTGCAGGGGATCGACGGTGGCGGCCGGGTCCGCGGATCCGAGCGAGACCAGGAGCGCGATCGCCAGGTAGGTCGCGATCGCGACGAGGACGCCGATGGCCCGGAACGGCGACTCCTGGGCGCGGCGGCCGGTGCGCGCGCCGAGCAGCACGGTGAGGAGTGCGAAGGCCAGCGGAGCGATCGTCACCGGGAAGGCGTCCGCGCCTCCGGGCAGCGCGACGGCGAGGGCTGAGTCGGGGGCCAGCGCCGCCTGCAGGTCGGCCCCGTGGCCGAGCAGCCAGGCGTCGGCGGCGACCCGCCAGAACACGCCGAAGTCGACCGTCGTGTCGTACTGCACGGCCCAGAGGACGGTCAGCGGGACGAGCGGGATCGCGATCCCGATCAGCGCCGACAGCGCGGCGTCGAAGGCGGCGAGGAGGGCGACGGTGATCCGGTTCATGGGCCTGACGAGCCTAGCGGCGGCGCGCTCGGAGGCGGGTCAGGGGCGCGCCGCCCGGCCCTCTAGTGTCGGAGCCATGACGGGGACCTCGGACGCACGGACGGAGCGCGGCCTGGACCGCCTCGTGAACTTCTCGGACGCCGTCGTCGCCATCGCCATCACGTTCCTCGTCCTCCCCCTGGTCGACGTGGTCGAGGAGGGCCGCGCGGCCGATCTGGGGTCCCTCCTCACCGGGCACTACGGCACCCTCTCCGCCTTCTTCATCACGTTCGCCGTGATCGGGCGGCTCTGGGCGGTCCACCACTCCGTCTTCGAGGGCGTGGCCCGGTACTCGCCCGCGCTCGTCGTCGCGAACTTCGTCTGGCTGGCCGCGGTCGTCCTGCTCCCCTTCGCGGCGAACCTGATCTCGAACGTGCTCGACACCGACGGCAGCGTCATCGCGCTCTACATCGGCACGATGATCGCGGCGAGCGCGGCGACCCTCGCGATGCAGCTCATCGTGCGCCGCGATCCGGATCTCCTGGCCCCGGGGGCGGAGCCGCGGCGCTCCCTCTCGAGGTCGCTGATCGTGATCAGCGTCCTCCTCGCGGCCCTCGTGCTCGCCGTCGCGGTGCCGGCCGTCAACATGTTCGCGCTCCTGCTGCTCCTGCTCTCGGGTCCGATCGAGCGCCTGGTGCACCGCGGGCGCCCCGGGGGACGCGCGGCCCACCGTCGGACGGAGCGCGGGCTCGACCGGCTCGTCAACTTCTCGGACGCGACCGCCGCCATCGCCATCACCGTCCTCGTCCTGCCGCTGGTGCAGCTGGCTCCCGAGGTCGCCCGGGAGGGCGGCGGAGTCCCGGCGCTGCTCGCGGAGCACCTGGACTCGGTCCTCGCCTTCGCGCTCTCCTTCGCGGTCATCGCCGTCTTCTGGATCCCCCACCACCGCGTCTTCGAGATCGCCGGGGACTACGACGGCGCCCTGGTGTGGCTGGACCTGCTCTGGCTGGCCGCGCTGGCGTTCTTCCCGTTCTCGACGAGCGCGCTGGCGCTGTTCCCGGACTCCCGGGCGACGATCGGGCTCTACATCGGCACGATGGCCGCGATGAGCGGGGCGCTGGTCCTGATCGAGCTGCGCCTCTCCCGGCACCCGGAGCTCAGGCGGCCCGGCGCAGGGCCCCTGCCGCTCGCGCCCGCCCTGCTGCCCTTCGCGCTGCTCCTCGTCGCACTGGGGCTGGCGCTGCTGATCCCGTCGGTCGGGCTCTGGTGGCTGCTCCTGCTCCTGCTGCAGCGGCCCGTCCGGGCACTGCTCGCGCGGCGCTGATCCTCAAGCGCCGGGCGTCCAGCCCAGCTGCGGGGCGATGCGCTCGGCGACGGCGCGCAGGATGCGCCGGTGCGACTCCACCCCGCCGACCGCCGGGAGCGTCACCGTGAGCGCGTCCGCCTCCGCGAGCGCCGGATCCGCGGCGAGCGATGCGACGATCCGCTCCGGGCTCCCGACATGGAGGGGGCTGAAGCGCATCGGGGCGGCGATGATCGACCGGTCGGCCGTGCGGGGGCGGCCCTCGTCGTCCATCCGCGCGAGGTAGCCCTCGATGAAGGGGCGGTGCGCCTCCTCGTCGGCGGCGTCGAGCAGCGGCAGCACGATCCGGCCCGCCGTCACCCTCGACGTGCGCCCCGGGTGCGCTGCGGCGAAGGCCTCGCGGTAGGCGCGGATCTGCACCGCCTGCTGCTCGGCGAACGGCAGGCCCGTCTCCTCCGTGTTGAGCGTGGACACCTGCAGGTGCATGCCCTGCTCGCCTGCCCGGACCGCGGAGGACACCGTTCCCGCCCCGTACCAGAGCCGGTCGGCGAGGCCGGGCGCGTGCGGCTGCTGAACCAGCGGAGCGCCGACCGGGACCGACATCAGGGCCGACTCCGCGACGCCGAGCACGGCGCCCGAGAGCGCCTCGCGGAGTCGCGCGATGCGCTCCTGCGCCTCCTCGCGGAAGTCGCGCTCGGCCTGCCCGAACACCCCGTCGAAGACGGAGGAGAGATGCGCGAAGCCGCTGCTGACGCCGAGGTCGAGGCGTCCGCCCGAGAGCAGGTCCACGGTCGCGGCGTCCTCGGCGAGGCGCACGGGCGACTCGTAGCGGGCGCCGATGACCGCGGTACCGAGGCGGAGGCGGCGGGTCCGCTGGGAGGCGGCCGCGAAGAAGGTCATCGGAGACGCGAGGTAGCGCTCGAAGTGCCGCACGCGGACCCAGCCGGTGCCGTAGCCGAGCTCCTCGGCGAGCTCGAGCAGGGCCAGCCCGTCCTCGAGGCTCCGCGCGGCGTCGCCGGGCTGCTCGGGGCCCTCCGGGTACGGCACGAAGGTCAGCAGGTCGAGTCCGAGGCGGCGTGTCACACTGCGACGCTACTCCGGCCGGACCCGCCCCGACGACGGAACGGACGGCGCCGCCCGCCGGAGCAGGGGCACCGTCCGTTCCGACGGTGGTGCGGGGAGGACGGGCGCTAGAGCGCCGCGTAGACCTCGCGGAGCAGGGCGGCCGTCTCGGACGGCGTCTTGCCGACCTTCACGCCCGCGGCCTCGAGGGCCTCCTTCTTGGCCTGCGCGGTGCCGGCCGAGCCGGAGACGATGGCGCCGGCGTGGCCCATCGTCTTGCCCTCGGGGGCGGTGAAGCCCGCGACGTAGCCGACGACGGGCTTCGTGACGTTCGCCTTGATGAAGTCCGCGGCGCGCTCCTCGGCGTCGCCGCCGATCTCGCCGATCATCACGATCGCCTTCGTCTCGGGGTCGGCCTCGAACGCGGCGAGCGCGTCGATGTGCGTCGTGCCGATGATCGGGTCGCCGCCGATGCCGATCGCGGTCGAGAAGCCCAGGTCGCGCAGCTCGTACATCATCTGGTAGGTCAGGGTGCCCGACTTCGAGACGAGGCCGATCGGGCCCTTGCCGGTGATCGTCGCGGGGGTGATGCCCACGAGCGACTCGCCCGGCGTGATGATGCCGGGGCAGTTGGGGCCGATGATCCGCGTCTTGTTCCCCTTCTCCTGCGCGTACGCCCAGAACTCCGCGGAGTCCTGCACCGGGATGCCCTCGGTGATGACGACGAGGAGACCGATCTCGGCGTCGATCGCCTCGATGACGGCGTCCTTCGAGAAGGCGGGCGGCACGAACGCGATGGAGACGTCGGCGCCGGTGGCCTCCATCGCCTCCTTCACGGTGCCGAAGACGGGGAGCTCGACGTCGCCGTGGGTGACGGTCGTGCCGGCCTTGCGGGCGTTGACGCCGCCGACCACGTTCGTGCCGGCCTTGAGCATCAGCGCGGTGTGCTTGGTGCCCTCGCCGCCGGTGATGCCCTGGACGATGACCTTGGAGTCCTTGGTGAGGAAGATCGACATGCTTGTTCTCTGATTCCTTGAGTCGTCGGGTCCGTTACGCGGCGGCGAGTTCGGCGGCCTTGTCGGCGCCCTCGTCCATGGTCGCGGCGAGCGTGATGAGCGGGTTGGCGGCGGCCTGGAGGATCGCGCGGCCCTCCTCGACCTTGTTGCCGTCGAGGCGGACGACGAGCGGCTTCGTGGCCGAGTCGCCGAGGATCTCGAGCGCCTGGAGGATGCCGTTGGCGACCGCGTCGCACGCGGTGATGCCGCCGAAGACGTTGACGAAGACGCTCTTGACCTGCTCGTCGCCGAGGATCACGTCGAGGCCGTTCGCCATCACCTGGGCGGAGGCTCCGCCGCCGATGTCGAGGAAGTTGGCCGGCTTCACGCCGTTGTGCCTCTCTCCGGCGTAGGCGACGACGTCGAGGGTCGACATGACCAGGCCCGCGCCGTTGCCGATGATGCCGACCTCGCCGTCGAGCTTCACGTAGTTGAGGTCGTTCTCCTTGGCCTTCGCCTCGAGCGGGTCGGCAGCGTCCTTGTCCTCGAGCGCGGCGTGGTCCGCGTGGCGGAAGCCGGCGTTCTCGTCGAGCGAGACCTTGCCGTCGAGCGCGACGATGTCGCCCTCCTCGGTGAGCACGAGCGGGTTCACCTCGACGAGCGTGGCGTCCTCGCCGGTGTAGACGTCGTAGAGCTTCACCAGGACGGGCGCGACCTTGGCGATCAGCTCCTCCGGGAACTTCGCCGCGCGGGCGATCTCCTCGGCCTTGGCCTGGTCGATGCCCTGGCCGGGGACGACCTCGACGCGCGCGAGGGCGTCGGGGCGCTCGACGGCGAGCTGCTCGATCTCCATGCCGCCCTCGTAGGAGGTGAGCGAGAGGTAGGAGCGGTTGGCCCGGTCCAGCAGCACCGAGAAGTAGAACTCGCGGTCGATGCGCGCACCGCCGGCGACCATGACGCGCTTGACGACGTGGCCCTTGATGTCGAGGCCGAGGATCGACTGCGCCGCGGCGAACGCGTCCTCGGGGGTCTTCGCGACCTTCACGCCGCCCGCCTTGCCGCGGCCGCCGATCTTGACCTGCGCCTTGACGACGGTGACGCCGCCCAGCTTCTCCGCCGCGGCGCGCACCTCCTCCGGCGTGTCGGCGACGATGCCCGGGAGCACGGGGACGCCGTACTTCTCGAACAGATCACGGGCCTGGTATTCGAAGAGATCCACGCTGCATTCCCATTCCGCGCCGAGCGCGCTTGCGTTTCGAGTTCGAGGTGGCCCGGACGACGCCGGAGTCTCGGCACTGTCCCTGGGCCGCGCCGAGTCTACTCCGCACCCGCCGGGGGCTTCCCGTGCGGTCGCTCCGCGCCCGCCGGACGCCCGCCGGGGGCACCGGCTCCTCCTATGCCCGCCGCTCCCGCGTAGCGTGGAGCCATGTCGTCGGCCACCCGCACCCCGGACGTCTTCCGCGAGGGCGTGTTCCTGCTGGCGGGGGCGCGCGCGATCCTCCTCCAGATCGCGCACCCGGCGGTCGGGCAGGGCGTCGCCGACCACTCCGACTTCGTGCACCGGGCCGTGAACCGCCTGCACGGGACGCTCTCCTACCTCTATGTCCTGCACTACGGCACTCCCGAGGACGTCCGCGCCGTCCGCCGCCGCGTGAACAGGGCGCACGTGCCCGTGCGCGGCCCCGGCTACACGGCCTTCGACCCGGAGCTGCAGCGCTGGGTCGCGGCGACGCTCACCCAGTCGATGCTGCAGCTCTACGAGGGCGCCTTCGGCGCGCTGAGCGAGGAGGAGGCGGACGACATCGTGCGCCGCTCCGTCGTCGTCGGTGCGGCCCTGCAGATGCCCGCGGACCTCTGGCCCGACTCCCGCACCGCGTTCGACGCCTACTGGGAGCGGGAGCTGGAGCGCCTCGACGTCACGCCCGCGGCCCGCCGCGTCGCCCACGACCTGCTGGGCCCGAGCATCGCCGCCTGGTACCTGCGCCCGCTCGGCCCCTACCTCCGCCTGATCACCGCCGGCCTGCTCCCGGCGGCGCTCCGCGAGCCCTTCGGCTTCCACTGGACCGCACGGCAGGAGGCGCGGTTCGAGCGGGCGCTCTCGCGCACCTTCGCCGTCTACCGCCTGCTTCCCGCGATCGTGAGGACGGCGCCCAGCCGCTACTACCTCGCCCGGGTCCGACGCGACGCTCAGAAGCCGGCCACGACCTCCCAGCCCGCGTAGGCGGCGAGCTCCAGCCCGAGCGCCTGCGCGGCCGCACGCGCCTCGTCGATCCCGCGCTCGTCGCGCACGTCGACGGTGACCGGCACGCTGTCGCCGAACCCCGCGATCTCGACCCGCGCGCTCGTCGGACCGCTGTAGAGCGGAACGTGCGCGTCCGCGGTCCGCGCGCCGACCACTCGCGAGCCGGTCGCCTCCGCGATCACCGCGAGGGCGAACGGAGCCGTCACCACCGCGTCCGTGTAGAGCGTCGCCTCGCCGCGCATCGCGCCTCCCGTCGTCCGACCCGCGAACCGGGCCGCAGCAGTCCGACTGTAGGCAGCCGCCCGCGCCTCCCGCACCCCCTTCCGCTCGGCGCCGGGATGCGCACTCCCCGCCCGTCCGTGCTGAACATCCGGTGCGGATCGCTCGACGCGGCCGCCCGGCGGATCTACGGTGAAGCACCCGGCATCCGCCGCGGCGGTCAACGACGACTGGAGCCTTGATGAGCATCACCGAACCCCGCACGGCCGAGGCCCCCGCCGCTCCCCCGCCCGCCGCCGGCTTCGGCACCCTCTCCGTCGCGGCCATCCTGGCGGAGGCGGCGCGGCGCACCCCTGACACGATCGCCATCCGCGTCGGCGAGCAGGCCGTCGACTACGCGACCCTCTGGCGGCAGACCCGTGCCTACGCCGGAGCCCTGCGCGCCCAGGGGATCGGACCGGGCGACCGCGTGGCCCTGCTCGTCCCGAACGTCCCCGACTTCCCCCGCGGCTACTTCGCCGTCCTCGCGCTCGGCGCCGTGGTGGTCCCGGTGCACGCCCTGCTCAAGCACGACGAGATCGCCTACGTCCTGCGCGACTCCGGAGCCGTCGCGCTCGTGTGCGCCGCTCCGCTGCTCGCCGAGGGGGCCGCCGGAGCGGACCTCGCCGACGTTCCCGTGCTGAGCGTGATGGTGCCCGACGGCACCGCCTCGCCCCTCCCGCGCCTGGAGGACCTCGCCGCGGAGGCGACCCCGATCGACGGCTACGTGCCCCGCTCCCCCTCCGACACGGCGACGATCCTCTACACCAGCGGCACCACCGGCCGCCCGAAGGGGGCGGAGGGGACGCACTTCGCGATCGTCTCGCAGTCGGACGTGCTGCTGATGAACACGTTCGACCTGCACCGCGGCGACGTGGTGCTCGGGGCGCTGCCGCTCTTCCACACCTTCGGGCAGGTCTGCGCGATGAACACGGCCTTCCGCACCGCCGCGACGGTCGTCCTGGTGCCGAAGTTCGACGGCGACGCCGCGCTCGAGGCGATGATCGCCCACGGCTGCACGGTCTTCGAGGGCGTGCCCACGATGTACGTCGCCCTGCTCGACGCCGCGACCCGGCGCGAGGACCGGCCGCCGCTGCGCTACGCGGTCTCGGGAGGCGCCGCGCTGCCCGTCGCCGTGATCGAGCGCTTCCGCGAGGTGTTCGGCGTCGAGATCTACGAGGGCTACGGGCTCACCGAGACCTCCCCGGTCGCCACCTTCAACCACGTCGGAGTCCCGCCGCGGCCGGGCACGGTCGGCACGCCGATCTGGGGCGTCGAGGTCGAGGTCGCCCGCCCCGACGTGACCGACCGCGTCGAGCTGCTCCCCCGGGGCGAGCTCGGCGAGATCGTGGTGCGCGGGCACAACCTGATGAAGGGGTACCTCGGCAATCCGGCGGCGACCGCGGAGGCGGTGATCGACGGCTGGTTCCGCACCGGCGACCTGGGCACGAAGGACGAGGAGGACTACGTCCGCATCCTCGACCGCACGAAGGACATGATCATCCGCAACGGCTACAACGTGTACCCGCGCGAGGTCGAGGAGGTGCTGATCGGGCACCCGGCCGTGCAGAACGCGGCGGTCTTCGGGATCCCGGACGAGCGCCACGGCCAGGAGGTGATGGCCGCGGTGATCCTCGCCCCGTCGGCGACCGCCACCGCGGAGGAGCTGATCGCCTACGCGAACGAGCACCTCGCCGCCTTCAAGTTCCCCCGCCGCGTCGAGTTCGTCGACGCCCTCCCGCTCGGGCCCAGCGGCAAGATCCTCAAGCGGGAGCTCGTCGCGCGCTACGCCGGCTGACCCCTTCCGCGAGATGCCACTCGGGTGAGCCCGCCACGGCGTGCCTCCCACTCGAGTGGAATCTCGCGGACGGCGACCAGAGGGCACACGGGAAGGGACGGACGTCAGCCGAGCAGGGACCAGACGGTCCCGGCGAGGACGGTGCCGACCGCGGCGCCCGCGAGGACCTGAGCGGGGGTGTGCGCACCGAGGCGCACCCGCGACCAGAGCACCCAGAGGACGATGGGCACGCTGATCAGCAGGGAGAGCGGTCCGTAGGCGATCAGCACGACGACGGCGCAGGTGGCGACCACCGCCGCGTGCCCGGACAGCTTCCAGACCAGGTTGACCACGCCGACGGCGAGCACCACGGCCACCGTCACCACGCCGAACGTGGTCACCGCGGCAGGAGCGCCGAGCACGGCGAGCAGTACCAGGCCGGCCGCGATCGACACCAGCGCCAGCGCGATCGGCAGCGCCCGCTCGCGCCGGTCGGGCACGTGATGGTCGCCGTGGATCCGGCCGGTGCGCATCAGCAGGCGGATGACGAGGTAGGGCACCACGCCGACGAAGAGCGCCGCGAGCGCTCCCCAGGCGACGCCGAGCAGGGGCGGATCCGCGACGCGCGCGCCGACCACGACCGGCACGAGCACCGCGAGGACCGCCGGGGAGAACACCTCCGTCGCGAGCCGCGCGGCCGCCGATCCGGCCGCCACCGGACTAGATCTTCTCGATCGGCGCGACCTTGATCAGCAGCTTCTTCGCGCCCACCTGGTCGAAGAGCACGTGCGCGACGCGCTTCGAGCCCTCGCCCGTCACCGCGTTCACGCGCCCCTCACCGAAGTCGGTGTGCCGGATGCGGTCGCCCGGGATCAGCTCGAGGTCGCCGTTGTCGCGCACCATGCCGGTGATCCGGTTCGGGAACTCGCCCTTGGCCTTCGGCGCCGCGGCGAGCGCCTCCCGGAATTCGGTGTTCGATCGCGACTTGCCGAAGCCGGGCCGCTGAGCGTTCAGGGCCCGGGGCTGCGTGCCGCCGCGCGAGGTCGCCGCGCCGGGCGACTGGCGCCACTGGATCAGCTCTCCCGGGATCTCCTGCAGGAAACGGCTCGGCATCGCGACCGACGTCTCGCCGTACTGCGCGCGGGTCATCGCGAGCGAGAGGTAGAGGCGCTTGCGGGCCCGGGTGATCCCCACGTAGAACAGCCGCCGCTCCTCGGCCGGGCCGCCGGGCTCGTTCGCCGAGATGCGGTGCGGGAGCAGGTCCTCCTCGATGCCGGTGAGGAACACGGCGTCGTACTCGAGGCCCTTCGCCGTGTGCAGCGTCATCAGCGAGACGGTGCCGGAGTCGTCGTCGAGGTCGTCGGCCGCGGCGACCAGCGAGACCTCGGTGAGGAAGTCCACGAGCCCGCCGTCCGGGTTGTTGCGCGCGAACTCCTTGGTGACGGCGATGAGCTCGTCGACGTTCTCGGCGCGGGCCTCGTCCTGCGGGTCGCGGCTGGCGCGGAGCATGTCGAGGTAGCCGCTGCGGGTGAGGAGCGCCGTCAGCACCTCGTGCACCTTCGCCTCGCCGCCCTCCCGTGCGGGGTCGAGCATCAGCGCGCACTCGTCGAGGAGGGTCGCGAGGTCGACGATCGCCTTCGTCACCTTCGGGCCCATCCCGAGTGAGCCGGCGTTGCGCATCGCCTCGCGCAGGGTCACCGCGTTGGTGTCGGCGAACGACTGCAGCTGCGCCTCCGTCGCGGGGCCGATGCCCCGCTTCGGAGTGTTCATGATGCGCCGCAGCGCCAGCACGTCGGCCGGGTTCGCCACCGTGATCAGGTACGCCAGGGCGTCCTTGATCTCGGCGCGCTCGTAGAACTTCGTGCCGCCCAGGATCCGGTAGGGCAGCGCGGAGCGGATGAAGATCTCCTCCAGCGCGCGGGTCTGCGCGTTGGTGCGGTAGAAGACCGCGATCTCGTCGTAGCCCGTGTCCGCCGCGTGCAGGCGGGCGATCTCGTCGACCACGAACTGCGCCTCGTCGTGACCCGAGTACCCGGTGTAGCCGACGATCTTCTCCCCGTCGCCGCTGGAGGACCAGAGGTTCTTCGCGCGACGGTCGAAGTTGTTCGAGATGACGGCGTTGGCCGCCGAGAGGATGTTCTGCGTCGAGCGGTAGTTCTGCTCGAGCAGGATCACGCGGCAGCCCGGGAAGTCGCGCTCGAACTCGACGATGTTGCGGATGTCGGCGCCGCGGAACGCGTAGATGGACTGGTCCGAATCGCCGACGACGGTGAGCGAGGCCCCCGGGATGGAGCCGTCGGCCGTGACCGGTCCGCGGTAGGGGCGGTCGAACTGCGCCGCCGCCATCGTCGCCGGCGGCACGGGCCGGGTCAGCTCGTGGATCAGCGAGTACTGGGCGTGGTTCGTGTCCTGGTACTCGTCGACCAGCACGTGGCGGAAGCGCCGCTGGTACTTCGCGGCGACGTGCGGGAAAGCGCGGAAGAGGTAGACGGTCTGCGCGATCAGGTCGTCGAAGTCGAACGCGTTCGCCCCCTCGAGCGCCCGCGAGTAGGCCCGGAAGACCTGGAGGAACATCTCCTCGTTCGGGTCGCTGAGGTTCGCGGTGCGGGCGTAGGAGTCGACGTCGGCGAGCTCGTTCTTGAGCTTGGAGATCTTCGCGGAGGCGCTCGCGACGGTGATCCCGAGCGAGTCGGCCTCGAGGTCCTTCACGATGCGCTTGAGCAGGGCGCGCTGATCGCCCGAGTCGTAGATCGTGAACGACTTGGTCATGCCGAAGTTCTCGGCCTCGCGGCGCAGGATCCGCACGCACGCGGAGTGGAACGTCGAGATCCACATCCCCTCGGCGCTCTGCCCCACCAGCTTCTCGACGCGCTCGCGCATCTCGGCCGCGGCCTTGTTGGTGAACGTGATCGCGAGGATCTGGCTCGGCCAGGCCTCGCCGTTGCCCAGGAGGCTCGCGATGCGCCGGGTGAGGACGCTGGTCTTGCCCGAGCCCGCACCCGCGACGATGAGCAGCGCGTCTCCGCGGTACTCGACCGCCTCGCGCTGCTGGGGGTTCAGCCCCGCGACGAGCTGCTCGTGCGCCGGGTCGGTGCGGGGCGCGTCCCCGGGGCCGCCGGGGGGATCGACGATGACCGGGGTGGCGCGGGAGTCGCTCGGATCGAAGAGGAAGCTCATGTCCCTCCGAGTGTAGATCGCCCCTCCGACACCGGGAGCGGTCAGGCGGTCCGCTGACGCGGCGCGGGCGAGGTGAGCGCCCCACCGACGTCCAGTCCGCGCCACGCGAGGGAGAAGCCGAGCACGGCGAGCGCCGACGTCGACACCGCCAGGAGCTGCAGGAGCGCGAAGGCGGTGAGGTCCTTCGTGTCGTCGGGGTAGTACTGGATGCCCTGGACGGCGAGAGCCGCGAGCAGCACCACCACGATCACCGAGCACACCAGGAGCAGCCGGTTCACCCCGCGCCGCGCGGGCCTCTTCGGCGCTCGGCCCACCTGGGCCCTGGTGGTCAGCCACGCGCAGGCGGCGGAGGCGGAGGCGAGCGCGACGAGGTCGGCCCCGAGGACGTCGCTCGCCCGGTGCCAGGAGGCGGCCATCGTCAGGTTGCCGACCAGCACCACGACCGCGCCGCCCAGCGCGAGCACGACGGTCCGCGCGCGCCCGGGGACGACCATCGCCAGGGCGAAGACCACCGAGACGGCCGCCGCGGTGTGCCCGCTCGGGAAGCTGCCGCCGGTGTACCAGGAGTCGGTGTCGACCAGCTCGGGCCGCTCGAGGACCACGTTCTTGAGCAGCTGGGTGAGCCCGGCCGTGACGACGATCGAGCCGACGGAGGCGACGGCCAGCGCCGGGCGCCTCCGGATCAGCGCGATCGCCGCGACGAGCAGGGCGCCGACGACCATGGAGAGCGGGGTGACGTCCGCGAGCGCCCCCGCGGCGGCGCCGGTGGCCCGGCCGAAGACGAGGTCGGCGCCCCGGAGCCCCGAGTTCTCGACGCCCTGGCCCTGAGGGGTGAGCACGGCGAGCCAGTAGACGGCGGCGACGCCGATCACGGCGAGGACGGCGGTGGTGATCCAGCGGCGGGTGATGCGCTCTCGGGTGGACACGGGGCCTCCTCTCGAGGGTCGGGCGGGCGGTGGTGAGCCGATGATGCCAGCGCAGCCTCCGCGTCCGCTCGGCACGCGCCGGACGAGAACCCGATCGGCGGGCCGGTCAGCCGCGGAGCAGGCGCTCCTGCTCGGCCGCCCGCGCCTCGATCGCCAGATCGGGCTGGTCGGCGAAGACGCCGTCCACTCCCGAGCGGAGGATCATCGCGAACTCCTCCTGCCAGCCGCCGTACTCCGCCGGGTCCTTCCCGCGGCGGTGCACCTTCTCGAGGAACCGGTTCTCGGCGCGCAGCGTCCAGCAGTAGACCTCGAGCCCGGCCGCGTGCGCGTCCTCGACGAGCGGACCGGTCCCCGTCGCCCGGCCGGCCGCGTCCCGCGAGAAGAGCATGCTCTTGTCGACGCTGATCCCGTCGACGGCTCCGGCGAGGTTCCGCAGTCCCGCCGGCGTGGTGAAGGCGGAGTAGGGGGCCGCGTCGGCGCCGTGGGCGGCCACGAGGTCGGGCGGGGCGCCGCGCGACTCGAGCAGGTAGATCCGGCGGGTGCCGACTCCGCTCACCGCGAGCCGCTCCAGCACGGTCTTCTCGAAGCTCTCGATCGTGAGCCGCGGGTCGCGCGGACCCCAGCCCGCGGCGGCGAGCTCCTCGCGCAGCAGCACGTCCAGCGGCAGCCCGATCCCGGCGAAGTACGTCGCGTGCTTGATCTCGGCGACGAGCCCCGGCGGAGCGAGCGGATCGTCCTCCGCCGCCCGGTCCAGCAGCGCCAGCAGCTCCCTGAAGCGCAGCAGCGGGAACTGCCCGTCGAACGTGGCGCTGGAGCCGCGCACCGCCGGCAGCCGCTCGCGGGCCCGCAGCTCCGACAGCTCGTCCCAGGTGAAGTCCTCGGTGAACCAGCCGGTGATCTCGCGGCCGTCGATCCGCTTGGTGGTGCGGCGCGCAGCGAACTCAGGGCGCTTCTCGACGTCCGTCGTGCCGGAGATCTCGTTCTCGTGGCGGAGGACGAGCACGCCGTCGCGGGTCGCCACCAGATCGGGCTCGAGCGCATCGGCGCCCAGCGCGATCGCCAGCTCGTAGGCGGAGCGGGTGTGCTCCGGTCGGTAGCCGCTCGCTCCGCGGTGGCCGATGACGAGCGGTGACTGACGCGCGGGCATGCCGCGATCCTACGGGCGGCACTGCGCGGCTCGCAGCGGAGTCGAGGTCCGCTCGAAGAGAACAGCCAGACTCTGAGAGGTGCTCTCAGATATGGTGGTGTCCATCGTCGCAGTCCTCTCGGATCCGCGGCGCACCCCGCACCCACAGCGACTCAGATCCGCGAGTTCCCTCGGAGACCAGCGCACCTGAGAGAAGAGGAACCATGGCAAGCAACAATCCGGCCTTCGGACGCCCGGAGTTCAGCAACCGCGGCTACGCCGGCCGCGTGCAGGACCTCCCGGACGTCTCCCCCGGCACGCTCGACCAGATGTACTCCCGTCCGGCCGCCGGCTCCGTCGAGACCGACCGGATGACCGTCGAGGACACCCTCGCCAAGACCGCCCTCGCCTTCGTCGTGCTCCTCGCGGGTGCGGCCGTCGGCTGGTTCGTCCCGGGCCTGATGCTCCCCGCCGTGCTCGTCGCGCTGGTGCTGGGCATCGTCAACGCGTTCAAGAAGCAGCCGTCGCCCGCCCTGATCCTCGGCTACGCCGCGACCCAGGGCATCGCGGTCGGCGCGATCTCGAAGTTCTTCGAGAGCGCGTACGCCGGAGCGGTCGTCCAGGCCCTCATGGCGACCGTCATCGTGATCGGCGTCACCCTGGCGCTGTTCATGAACGGCAAGATCCGCACCTCGCCGAAGCTCAACAAGATCTTCTTCATCGGAATGATCAGCTACGCGGTGTTCTCGCTGGTGAACCTGGGCCTCGGCCTCTTCGGCGTCGGCGGCGGCTTCGGTCTCCGCACCGGCTTCATCGGCATCGTGATCGGCCTCATCGCCGTCGCGCTCGCCACGTACTCGCTCGTGATGGACTTCGAGTTCATCCAGCAGGGCGTGCGCAACCGCCTCCCCCGCATCTACGGCTGGACCGGCGCCTACGGCATCCTGGTCACCGTCGTCTGGATGTACCTGGAGATCCTGCGCCTCGTCGCGATCTTCCGCGAGTAGCACGGCGCACCACGTCCGACGGGCGCTCGACCTCCGGGTCGGGCGCCCGTCGTCGTTCCCGGCCCCAGCGTCGTTCCCGGTGCACTGCCGGGAGCGCCTGGCACGATGGAGGGATGAGCGCCGCAGACTCCCGGATCGTCGGCCTCGACGTCGCACGCGGCCTGGCCGTCCTCGGCATGTTCGCCGCCCACCTCGCCCCCGTCGAGAGCGAGATGCTCTGGAACGGCCGCAGCTCCGTCCTCTTCGCCGTGCTGGCGGGAGTGTCGATCGGGCTGATGACGGGCGGCGCACAGCGCTCCTCGCGGCCCTGGCAGGACACGGGATCGATCCTGCTCCGCGGGCTGTACCTGCTCGTCATCGGCGTCGCCCTCACCCTGCTCGGGACGCCGATCGCGGTGATCCTGCCGCACTACGGGGTGATGTTCCTCGTCGCGGCGCTGCTGCTCTTCCTGCCGCGGGCGGTCCTCGCCCTGCTGGTCGCGGTCGCGGCGATCGCCGGGCCCCTCGCGGTCGACGCGCTGACCAGCGCCGGCGGCTCCTGGCTCTCGACCCTGTCGCCCGACGAGGCGCTCCTGGCCGCGCAGCCCCTCATCTGGCTCACCCAGTACTACCCGGTGCCGTCGTGGCTGGCGTACGTGGTGCTCGGCCTCCTGATCGCGCGCTGCGACATCCGGTCCGCGACCACCCAGCGCCGGGTCGTCGTGGGCGGCGCCGTCTCGGCCGTGCTCGGCTACGGCGGCGGGCTGCTGCTCGGGGGTCCGGAGGCGGTGGAGGCGCACGCCAGCACCACTGCCGAGCTGCTCGGGGCGGGCGGGGGCGCCTGCGTCGTCCTCGGCGCGCTGACGGCTCTGCTGCAGCGGCTGCCGCTCCTGGCGCGGGCGGCGACTCCGATCGCGGCCGTCGGTGCGATGCCGCTGACGATCTACTCGCTGCAGCTCGTGGCGCTGGCGGTGTACCTGGTCCCGTACGAGCCGTTCGACTTCGAGGCGTGGCGCAGCTGGGCGCTGCTCGGCGTCTTCGTGGTCGGCTCGATCGTCGCCGCTCTCCTCTGGAGGCGGCTCGTGGGGCAGGGCCCGCTGGAGTGGCTGCTCGCGCGCGCGTCGCTGCGGCCTCGGGGTCCGCGTCCGGCGCTGGGTTAGGGTGGCCGGATGATCACGCGTCGCGAGGCCGCTCAGCGCCTCGACATCCCCCTCGAGATGGCGACGCGGCACGGCATCCCCACCCGTCTGTCGGAGGAGGAGCTCGCCGCCCTCGAGCAGGATCCGCCCGCCTGGCTCGTCCAGTCGCGCGCGAACCGCACCGGCAGGCGTCCCGTGTGGGTGACCCTCGACTGCGCCGTCTGCGGCCGCTCCGAGGCCGCCCGCCCGAAGAAGTGGTGGCCCGAGTTCACGTTCCTCGTCTGCGAGGACCACTCCCCCGCCTCCTGGCCGCACCACCCCGAGGGCCACCGCCGCGACGAGTACGACGGCATCGGCACCCGCTTCATCGGCGTGCTCGACACCCCCGCCTGACCCGCGCTCGCGCGCCTGCCGCCCTCCGCCTGCGCCCCGACGCCCGGACCGCCGCGCAGACCCGCGTTCCCCGATCACCCGGCAGGAGCTCGCCTCTCGAGCGGAACCTTTGCAACGTCCCCGCACGGCCTCGTTCCCCTGACCGCCACTCGGTACACCTCGCGAGGAACCGGTCGCCCCTGACCGATTCTCCGACCTCACCGCGGCCACCCGTTCCCTGAACAGCCACCGGAGCTCGTTCCCCGACCTGCACCCCGGGAACGGCCCCCTCGGGGCTCGTTCCTCTCTACTTGCACCCGGAACGGCCCCGCAGGGGCTCGTTCCCTCTACCTGCACCCGGGAACGGCCCCGCAGGGGCTCGTTCCCCCACCCGCTCCCCTCAACAAGAAACGGCCCCCTTCGAAGGGAGCCGTTCCTGACGTTCCGCGGGTCTCCGCGCGGTCAGCTGCAAGGCGGAGAAGGGCGCGATACCGGAGGTATCGCAACCGCCGACAACGCCGCAGATGACCGTGCGGAGACCCGCGGAATCACTCCCACTCGATGGTGCCGGGGGGCTTGGACGTCACATCCAGCACCACCCGGTTCACGCCGCTCACCTCGTTGGTGATGCGGTTGGAGATGCGGGCGAGGAGGTCGTAGGGCAGGCGGGTCCAGTCGGCGGTCATCGCGTCTTCCGAGGAGACGGGGCGCAGGACGATGGGGTGGCCGTAGGTGCGGCCGTCGCCCTGGACTCCGACGGAGCGGACGTCGGCGAGGAGGACGACAGGGCACTGCCAGATCTCGGTGTCGAGGCCGGCGGCGGTGAGCTCGGCGCGGACGATGGCGTCGGCGTCCTGGAGGAGGTCGAGCCGCTCCTGGGTGACCTCGCCGACGATGCGGATGCCGAGGCCGGGTCCGGGGAAGGGCTGGCGGCCGACGATGACCTCGGGCAGGCCGAGCTCGCGGCCGATCGCGCGGACCTCGTCCTTGAAGAGGGTGCGGAGCGGCTCGACGAGCGCGAACTGCAGGTCCTCGGGGAGTCCGCCCACGTTGTGGTGGGACTTGATGTTGGCGGTGCCGGTGCCGCCGCCGGATTCGACGACATCGGGGTAGAGCGTGCCCTGGACGAGGAAGTCGATCGTCTCGCCCTCGCCCTGCGCTTCGAGCACGAGCGCTTCGGCGGCGGCCTCGAAGGTGCGGATGAACTCGCGGCCGATGATCTTGCGCTTCTGCTCCGGGTCGCTGACGCCGGCGAGTGCGTCGAGGAACTGCTCGCGCGCGTCGACGGTGACCAGGCGGACGCCGGTCGCGGCGACGTAGTCCTCCTCGACCTGGCGGCGCTCGTCCTTGCGGAGGAGTCCGTGGTCGACGAAGACGCAGGTGAGCTGGTCGCCGATGGCACGGTGCACGATCGCAGCGGCGACGGCGGAGTCGACTCCGCCGGACAGGCCGCAGATGACGCGTCCGGTGCCGACCTGCTCGCGGATCACGGCGACCTGGTCGTCGATCACGTTGGAGGAGTTCCAGTCGGCCGGGATGCCCGCGGCGCGGTGGAGGAAGTTCTCGATAACGGCCTGGCCGTAGGCGGAGTGCTTGACCTCGGGGTGCCACTGCACGCCGTAGAGGCGGCGCTCGTCGTTGCCGAAGGCGGCGACCGGGGTGGAGCTCGTGGAGGCGAGGACCTCGAAGCCCTCGGGCGCCTGTGCGACCGAGTCGCCGTGGCTCATCCACACCGTCTGGTCGGCGGGCTGCTCGCCGAGGAGCACGCCACCGTCGGTCGAGACGGCGGCGTCCGTCGCTCCGTACTCGCGCAGCCCCGTGTTGGCGACCTCGCCGCCGAGCGTCTTCGCCATCACCTGGAAGCCGTAGCAGATGCCCAGGACCGGGATCCCGAGGTCGAAGATCGCGGGGTCGAGCTGCGGGGCGCCCTCCTCGTACACGCTGGAGGGGCCGCCCGAGAGGATGATGCCGACGGGCGACTTCGCGGCGATCTCGGCGGCCGTGGCGTTGGAGGGCACGATCTCGGAGTAGACGTTCGCCTCGCGGACCCGGCGGGCGATCAGCTGCGCGTACTGCGCGCCGAAGTCGACGACGAGGACGGGCTGCGCGGCCAGGTGCGGCTGGGGAGCGGTGGGCTGCTCGCTAATGGGGGGCCTCCACGGAGTCGGTCGGGGTCTTCGGGTCGGTGCCGGCGGTCCGGCGCTCGAGGTACTGCTCGACCTCGCGGGCGATGCGGGTCTCGACGAAGAAGGAGAGGGTGGGCACCACGCCGCCGAGCGCGATGAGCACGAAGCGCGTGAACGGCCAGCGCATGAGGCTCCACAGGCGGAAGTCGGCGAAGAGGTAGACGACGTAGAACCAGCCGTGCGCGATCAGGATGCCGGTGGACAGGTTCGCGCCGGTGCCGCTCGACGTGAACTCGCCTCCGGGCGCCTCGTACATCGGGGCGAAGTGCAGGACTCCCTGCTGTCCGAAGGCGAACAGCTCGAGGTGGAAGACGTACTTGAGGAGCATCTCCGCGCAGAGCAGGAGCAGCATCACGCCGGTGATGATCGAGGTCACCCGGTAGAAGCGCAGCGCGCTCCGGATCGCAGGGAACTGCGCGGGCTTGGGCTCGAGGGGCATGACGACCAGTTTACGGTGCGGGGGCGGGGGCCTCGGCCCGGTCGCCCAGGTCGGCGCGGGCGCGCTCCTCGGCGTCGAGCGCCTCCTCTGCCTCGCGCTCCCACGCGTCCTTGACGAGGCGGAACCAGAGGTAGAGGGCGAAGCCGGCGAAGACGACCCACTCGATCGCGTAGAAGACGTTGAGCCAGTTCAGCGAGACGTCGCTCACGCGCGCCGGGGAGTCGATGGCCCCGAGGCCGGCGACCGGCTCGTCGACGACGACGTAGCCCTGGTAGACGTCCTGCGGCGGGTCCGGCCAGCGGTTGATCAGCGCGGGGACGGAGAGCGCGGTGAGGGTGGCGGGGTCCAGGCCCTCCGCCGGCACCTCCGCGGCCTCGTTGGCCACGAGGCGGCCGGTGAAGGAGGAGGGCGCCTGCTCGCTCCCGCTGTTGAGCGCGTCCGCGACGGACTGCGCCTGCGCCTCGTCCTGCGTCCAGCCGTAGGCGAGCACCAGGTCGGCGTCGGCGGTGCGGGTGCGGGCGATGACCCACCAGCCCGGCTGCTCGCCGTTCAGGCGGCCGCCGAGGATCTCGGCACCGCCCGGCACGAAGACGGACGAGCCCTCCACGCGCTGTCCGTCGGCGGTCGCCGTGATCGAGCGGGAGGGGGTCGCGACCTCGGCGAGCGGGAGCGTCGTCTCCGACACTCCGGAGTCGGGCGCGGCGGCTTCGACCGCGCGGCCGACCTGCCACTGCCCGAGCGCGGCGAAGAGCCCGGCGATCAGGAGTGCGAGCGCCAGCGCGGCGATCCAGCGCGGGCGCCGGGCCACCTGCCCGACCGTGCTCTGCGTCATTCGTCCCTCGTCCGCCCTCGATCCGTGCGGTGTCCCGCGGGCCGGATCGAGCCTAACCCGTGAGTGTGGGAGCTCCGTGGGATCAGTAGTCGGGCTCCCTCGGGCGGCGGGGCCGGGCGTCGTCGGCGCCGTCGGACTGCTGCATCGCCTGGTCGATGAGCGCCTGGCGCATCGGATCGGGGAACTCGTCGTCGAGCTCGTCCGGCTCCGCGGGGCGCCTCGGAGGAGCGGGGGCCTCCTCCGCGGAGACGGCGGGCGCGGCCATCGCCGCCTCCACGAGCGCGAAGTCCTCCTCGTCCATGGCCGTGGCCGCTGCGGGTGCCGGGCGGTGCCGCCGCCGCGAGAGGAACGCGCCGATGCTCTCGGAGCGCGAGGCGAGGATCGGCCCGACGATCGCCATGATCAGCACGTAGAGGCCGGCGAAGGGCTGGATCCGCTCGTCGAGCCCCGCCGAGAGCGAGAGCGTCGCCAGGATGAGCGCGAACTCGCCGCGGTTGTGCAGGATGAACGCCGCGTTCAGGCCCGCGCGCGGTCCGAGCTTGTTGAGCCACGCGACGAACTGCCCCGCGCCGAGGTTCAGGACGATGGTCATCACCGCGGCGATCAGCACCGGGACCACGACGCTCGGGAACGCGCCGGGATCCAGCCCGAGACCGAAGTTGACGAAGAAGAAGGCTCCGAACACGTCGCGCAGCGGGATCGCGATGTGCTCGACCCTCGACCGGAACCGCGTCGCTCCGATGACCAGTCCGATCAGGAACGCGCCGATGGCGTCCGTCACTCCGAGGACCTCGCCGATGCCGCCGAACAGGATGGCGAGACCGAAGAACAGGATCGTGAACAGCTCGTCGTCGCGAGTGCGGAAGAAGCGGGAGACGACCTTCCCGCCCCAGCGGGCGATCGCGAACATCACCACGAGGAACGCGAACGCGATGACGAGCTTGAGCACCACCGGCCACGGCTCCGTCTCGCCCGAGAGCACGACGGACACGATCGCCAGGTAGACCGCGATGAAGATGTCCTCGACGACCGTGACGCCCAGGATCATCGGCGTCTCGGGGTTCGCGAGGCGCTTGAGCTCGATCAGCAGCTTGGTGACGATCGCGCTCGAGCTCGTCGCCGTGATGCCGGCGATGATCAGCGCCTCGCGGCTCCCCCAGCCCAGCGCGAAGCCGAAGCCGAGGCCGACGGCCATGTTGACCGCGATGTAGGAGCCGCCGGAGAGGATCAGGCGGCCGGCGTTCCCGAAGAACTCGTCCTGGTCGAACTCCAGGCCGAGGTTGAACAGCAGGAGTATCAGCCCGAAGACCGCGGTCAGCTCGATGTAGCTCGACTCGAAGTCGAGTGGGAAGAGGTGGAAGTTCGGGCTCGCGAGGAGCCCGACGACCATGTAGATCGGGATGGCCGGGAGCCCGATCGTCCTCCCCAGCCGGCCGAGGACGTAGGCGACGACGAACAGGACGCCGAGGACGATGAGGTCTTCGCCGTGGTGCATCCTCAGGCTCCGGGCGGGGCGTCGACCGTCTTGGCGAAGCTGCCGGTGCGGAAGAACGCGAACGCCTTGGCGACCTTCTCGGGGCTGCCGGCGACCACGAGGGTGTCGCCGGGGAAGACGCGGAAGTCGGGGGCCGGCGCCGGGTTGGCGGCGTCACCCCGGACCACGGCGACGACGGTCAGCCCGACGATCCCGCGGTCGGCGGGCTTGCCGAGCTGCTGTCCGGCGATGTGGTCGTCGTAGTCGACGGTGAACCAGTCTATCGAGAGGCCCGGGATCTGGTCGAGCGCGGTCAGCGACTCCGTGATCTGCGTGCCGCCGAGGAGCTCGGCGAGGGTGTGCGCCTCGTCGTCGCTCAGGCGGAGGGACACCTTGGCGCCGTCCTGGTCGCCCTCGGCGAACGTGATCAGGTCGCTGTGGCCGGAGCGGTGGGCGATGACGCCGACCTTGCCGCCGTCGGCCGTCAGGAACGTGTGCAGAACGCCGACACCGGGCAGTTTGACCCTGCGGACCTCGACCATGCGTGCTCCCTCCGCGCCGTGCGGCGCTCCCACTCGGGACTTCCAGCTTAGGCGCGTGCGGAGCCCTCCTGCCGAGGGAACCCCGACCCGTCGAGGGATCCCGCAGTTTCCCGGCGGCCTCGGCGGTCCTGCGTCCCTCACTGTCCACAGGGGGTGGGGGGAGTCTCCACAGGAGGAGCGGAGGGAGGGAAAGGGGGGCGGAAGCGTGCAGTGGGGATCTGTCGAGACGGGGCGTGCCGCCGGTCGGACGAGTCCGTGCGGCTGCGCCGCGGTACGCGCGGACCGGCGAGTGGGCGAGGGCCTCCGCGGACGAGCGGCAGCGGGCGCGGATCGACGCCGTGGCCGCGACCTGGAGCGCGCCCTTCGTCCTCCGCGAGTCGGCGGCGGCGGCGGTCCGGGACGCCCCTTGGTCGAGCCTCTTGCGGAGACCGTGCATGTCGAGGGGCGACGGACCCGGGCAGCCGGACGTGGAACGGCGTCGCGGAGCGCGCGTCCGCCCTCACCCGCACTGATCGACGGACTCGCCGTCTCGGATCTCGCGCAGACCGCCGTCGATCCGAACCGACCCGGCGTTCCTCGGGGGCCGCTCGCCCGAGCACGTGCTTCTCGCCCAGAAGCGCCGGGAAGACCGTATTCGCGCGCGCGGGTCCGCAGTGTCGTCCGCCGGGCTGGCGCGAGGCCTACGACGCCAGCACGTCCGGCCGGCCCGCGCCGGCGTCCGCCGCGTCCAGGGACTCCCGGGCCGTCGAGGGAGCCCGCTGTTCGCGGTGGCCTCGACGGTCAGGATCGCCTCGGTCGGTGAGCGTCAGCTGGGCTGGTACGGCGCGACGACGACCTCGACCCGCTGGAACTCCTTGAGGTCGGAGTAGCCGGTCGTCGCCATCGAGCGGCGCAGGGCGCCGATGAGGTTCGCCGTGCCGTCGGCGCCGGTCGCCGGGCCGTAGAGGACCTGCTCGAGGGTGCCGACGGTGCCGACCTCGACGCGGCGGCCGCGCGGCAGCTGCGGGTGGTGCGCCTCCGCGCCCCAGTGCCAGCCGCCGCCCGGAGCGTCGGTCGCGCGCGCCAGCGCCGAGCCGAGCATCACGGCGTCCGCGCCCACCGCGACGGCCTTCACGATGTCGCCGGAGGTGCCGAGGCCGCCGTCCGCGATGACGTGCACGTAGCGTCCGCCCGACTCGTCGAGGTAGTCGCGGCGAGCGCCGGCGACATCGGCGACCGCGGTCGCCATCGGAGCCTGGATGCCGAGCGTCGTGCGGGTGGTGGAGGCGGCACCGCCGCCGAACCCGACGAGGACGCCCGCGGCGCCCGTGCGCATGAGGTGCAGGGCCGCGGTGTAGGTGGAGGCGCCGCCGACGATGACGGGCACGTCGAGCTCGTAGATGAACTTCTTGAGGTTCAGCGGCTCGGTGTCGCGCGAGACGTGCTCGGCCGAGACGGTCGTGCCGCGGATGACGAACACGTCGACCCCGGCGTCGACGACGGTCTGGTACAGCTCCGCGGTCCGCTGGGGCGACAGGGCCCCGGCGACGGTCACGCCCGCGGCGCGGATCTCGGCCAGGCGCGCGGTCACCAGCTCGGAGCGGATCGGAGCGGAGTAGATCTCCTGCATCCGCTGCGTCGCGGTCTCGGCCGGAAGCCGGCGGATCTCCTCGAGCAGCGGCTCCGGGTCCTCGTACCGCGTCCACAGACCCTCGAGGTCGAGGACGCCCAGCGCCCCCAGATGCCCGAGCCGGATCGCCGTCGCCGGCGACACCACCGAGTCCATCGGCGCGGCGAGGATCGGCGTCGCGAACTGGTACGCGTCGATCGACCACTTCACCGACACGACCTCGGGGTCGCGCGTCCGGCGGCTCGGGACGACGGCGATGTCGTCGAAGGCGTACGCGCGGCGGGCGCGCTTGGCGCGCCCGATCTCGATCTCCATGACGCTGAGTTTACTGTGGCTCGCTCCTCGCTCCGCTCGTCGCTCGCCCGCGGTCGGCCCGAGCGGGCGGTCGCGTTCCGCAGAGCGGGTCGCGTCCGCGCTACGACGATCCGCTCGCACGCGGATCGCCGGTTACCGCTGAGCGGTGTCAGCCGTGGCTCGCTCCTCGCTCCGCTCGTCGCTCGCCCGCGGTCGGCCCCAGCGGATGGTCGCGTTCCGAAGAGCGGGTCGCGTCCGCGCTACGACGATCCGCTGGAGAGCGGATCGCCTGCTACCGCTCCTACCGGGCTCCTCACCGGGCCGCGATCGACGCGAGCGGGCGCACTCCACCAGCAGGTGAAGCCTGCGCGGCCGCCACCACAATTCGCTGCAACGCGGGAAGCCCGTCCCCACTCCGTCGCGCTCGCGCGCGGTGCATGACCACTCCCCCGCGACGGCACAGGCGGAAGCCTCCCCCCGCAGTCGCGGCGGCGCCTCGCGCCGCTCGCGCTGCGTCCCCCGCCCCTCAGCCGAGGACCGGCGCTCGTCTCCCGGAGGGAGGCGGCGGATCGGGATCGCGGCCCCTCCGGCGTGGTGGGCGTATGGGCCGCAGGCCCATCGGGCAGAGGGGCCGCGATCCCGATCCGCCGCCGGCCCCACCAGACCCCCTCAGCGCCGGTAGTTCGGCGCCTCCACCACCATCTGCACATCGTGCGGGTGCGACTCCTTCAGCCCGGCCGCCGTGATGCGCACGAACTTCCCGCGCTCCTTCAGCTCGGGGATGGTGCGCGCTCCGACGTAGAACATCGACTGGCGGAGCCCGCCGGCGAGCTGGTACGCCACGTTCGCGAGCGGGCCGCGGTAGGGCACCTGGCCCTCGATGCCCTCGGCGATCAGCTTGTCGTCGGTGGGCACGTCGGACTGGAAGTAGCGGTCCTTCGAGTAGGAGGTCCGCTCGCCGCGGGTCTGCAGGGCGCCGAGGGAGCCCATACCGCGGTAGGTCTTGAACTGCTTGCCGTTCTGGAACACGAGGTCGCCGGGGCTCTCCTCGCAGCCCGCGAGGAGCGAGCCGAGCATCACGGTGTCGGCGCCGGCGACGAGCGCCTTGGCGATGTCGCCGGAGTACTGGAGGCCGCCGTCGGCGATCACCGGCACGCCGGACTCGCGCGCGGCGAGGGACGCCTCGTAGACCGCGGTGACCTGCGGGACTCCGACGCCGGCGACGACGCGGGTGGTGCAGATCGAGCCGGGGCCGACGCCGACCTTGATGGCGTCGGCGCCCGCGTCGACGAGTGCCTGCGCCCCGGAGCGGGTTGCGACGTTGCCGCCGATGACGTCGACGCCGGCGAACGCGGAGTCGGACTTCAGGCGGCGGATGATGTCGAGCACGCCGGCGGAGTCGCCGTTGGCGGTGTCGACGACGATCACGTCGACGCCCGCGTCGAGCAGGGCGGTGGCGCGCTGCCAGGCGTCGCCGAAGAAGCCGATCGCGGCGCCGACCCGGAGGCGGCCCTCGTCGTCCTTCGTGGCGTTGGGGTACTGCTCCGACTTGTCGAAGTCCTTGACCGTGATGAGGCCGGCGAGCTTGCCCTGTGCGTCGACCAGCGGCAGCTTCTCGATCTTGTGCTGCGCGAAGAGGGCGATGACCTCGCTGTCGGGGATCCCGACGCGGCCCGTGATCAGGCCGGTGCTGGTCATCACGTCGCGGACGAGCGTGGTCGCCTTCTCGAACGGCGAGACGAAGCGCATGTCGCGGTTGGTGATGATGCCCACGAGCACGCCGGTGGAGTCGACGACGGGGAGGCCGCTGATCCGGTACTGGCCGCAGAGGTCGTCGACCTGGGCGACGGTGGCGTCCGGGGTGGTGGTGACGGGGTTCGAGACCATGCCCGACTCGCTCCGCTTCACCCGGTCGACCTGGTCGGCCTGGTCGGCGATGGAGAGGTTGCGGTGCAGGACGCCGAGGCCGCCCTGGCGGGCCATCGCGATCGCCATGCGCGCCTCGGTGACGGTGTCCATCGCCGCGGAGAGCAGCGGGGTCGCCACGCTGATGCGCTTGGTGAGACGGGAGGCCGTGTCGGCCTCGCTCGGGATGACGTCGGTGTGCCCCGGGAGGAGCATGACGTCGTCGTAGGTGAGTCCGAGGAATCCGAAGGGATCCGGCTGGTCCATCAATGCCCCTTAGCAGGTCGAGTGCGGGAGCCCGGAGAGGACGGGAGGAGTCCGCTCACGAGCGCCACGGTTGTTCGATCTTAAGCGCCGTGAGGCTCGCGGTATTCCTCGACGGCGCGGCCGCCGGGCCGCGGATGGGCGCTGGAGCGCTCTCCTCTCCCTCATAATGTCGTCACGCGTAAGTGCGGACGGTGAAACACCGCCGACACATGCGGAACGTATGGTCAACCAACGTTGTTTGACGACGGCGATTCGGGCGTGCCCGGAGACCCCATCCGTCTGTGCACCCTGACGAGAGGTAGACGTCTTGCTCACAGCCAGCCGTTCGATGCGCCGCCAGCGCTCGACGACCCTGCATCCGACGGACCGGGAGGCGCCCCGTGGATAGGAGACGCCCGAGGCTCCGAGACCGGCTCCTGGCCCTGGGTCTGCTCGCCGCGACCCTCACCGGGATCGCCGCGGCGGCCCCCGCCGCACTCGCCGCCACCACCGCCGACCAGTCGATCATCGCCTGGGTCCGCGTGCAGGGGACGAACGAGAACCTGACGGGGGTGACCGTCGAGATCGGCGGCGACGCCTCTGCGACCGTGACCACCGGCGAGGACGGCCGGGCCACGTTCCCCCTCGACGCCGCGGGCACCTACACGGTGACCGTCGACGAGGAGTCCCTGCCCGTCGACAAGGGCTACCCCGCCGCGGGTCAGAACCCGAAGCAGGTGAAGATCGTCGCCTCGCAGAACCAGATCGTGAACTTCATCGTCTCGACGGCCAACCCGAAGGGCTCCGGAGCGACCGTCCCGGTCCCGACGGACTCCGCGGCTCCGACGAGCCCCGCGACCGAGGGCACGACCGGCAACGACGCGACGAACCCCGACGGCACGTCCAATGCGGTGAACCAGCCGGTGTCGGCCGACACGTTCTGGATCATCTTCTGGCCGAAGGTCGTCACCGGCCTGATCTTCGGGCTCCTGATCGCCCTCGCGGCGATCGGCGCCTCGCTGATCTACGGCGTGACCGGCCTGAACAACTTCGCCCACGGCGAGCTGGTCACCTTCGGCGCGCTGATGGCGTACCTCTTCTCCGGGGTCTTCGGACTCCCGGCGCTGCTGGCCATCCCGATCGCGGTGATCCTCGGCGGGGCCTTCGGCTTCGTCCAGGACGGACTGCTCTGGAAGCCGCTGCGGAAGAAGGGCATCCAGCTCATCCCGCTGATGATCGTGACGATCGGCCTCTCGCTGGCCCTGCGCTACGTGTTCGTCTTCTTCTTCGGAGCCGACCGCCTCTCGCTCCCCAACAGCACCGCTCCGTTCTTCACGGTGCCGGAGCTCGGGATCAGCCTGAAGTTCACCGACATCGTCGGCGCCGTCGTCGGCGTCGTCTGCATCGTCGCCGTGGCCTACGTCCTCACGAAGACGAAGATCGGCAAGGCGATGCGGGCGGTCTCGGACAACCGGGCCCTCGCCTCCGCCTCGGGCATCAACGTCGAGCGCGTCATCCGCGTCGTCTGGGTGATGTCGGGCGCTCTCGCCGCGCTGGCGGGCGTCTACATCGGCTACTACCAGTCGCTGCGCTGGGACACGGGAGCGTCGATCCTGCTGCTGATCTTCGCGGCGATCACGCTCGGCGGACTCGGCTCCGCCTACGGCGCGCTGGTCGGCTCGCTCATCATCGGACTGATGATGAACATCTCGACGATCTGGATCCCGGAGAACCTCAAGTACGTGGCTCCGCTCGTTCTCATGATCATCATCCTCCTGGTCAGGCCGCAGGGAATCCTGGGCCGCAAGGAACGGATCGGCTAGGACACCATGAACCTCAACTTCATCTGGCTGGCGATCGGGCAGATCGTCGATCCCACTGTCGCCGCGTACGCGCTGGCGACCATCGGCCTGGTCATCCACTTCGGATTCACGGGGCTGCTCAACTTCGGACAGGCCGGCTTCATGGCAGTGGGCGGCTACGCCTTCGCCATCACCTCGGTCAAGTTCGAATGGCCCGTCTGGGGCTCCTTCCTCGCGACGATCGTCGCGGCGACCGTCTTCGCGCTCATCCTGGGCATCCCGACGCTCCGGCTGCGGGCCGACTACCTCTCGATCGTGACGATCGCGGCGGCGGAGATCATCCGGCTCTCGGTCAAGACCCCCGAGTTCTCGGCGATCACCGGCGGCTCGGAGGGCATCAACGGCGCGGCGAAGGCGTTCAACGACCTCAACCCGCTCCCCGAGGGCCGCTGGGGCATCGGCGTCCTCACCTACAGCCAGGACCAGTGGTGGGTGCGGATCGTCGGCTGGGGCCTCGTGCTCCTGGCCTGCCTCCTGGTGTTCCTCCTGATGCGCAGCCCCTGGGGCCGCGTCATCAAGGGCATCCGCGAGGACGAGGACGCCGTGCGCTCGCTCGGCAAGAACGTCTTCTCGTACAAGATCCAGGCGCTCATCCTGGGCGGCGTGCTCGGAGGCCTCGCAGGAGCGCTGTTCATCCTCCCCCGCTCGCTCCAGCCCGACAACTACGGCACCCAGCTCACGTTCTTCCTCTACACGATCATGCTGCTGGGCGGCGCCGCGACGGTCTTCGGACCCGTCGTCGGCTCGATCATCTTCTGGGTCGTCCTCGGTCTGACCGACGGACTGCTCACGCTCGGGATCGACACCGGGGTCCTCAACAACGACCTCATCCGCCTCACCACCGTGCAGACCGGACCCATCCGGTTCATCGTGGTGGGGGTAGCCCTCATGCTCCTGGTGATCTTCAGACCCCAGGGGATCTTCGGCAAGAAGAAGGATCTGCACTTTGCCTAAGACGCCGGTCTCGGACATCACCGAGGAAGCAATCGTCCCCGGGGTCAGGAAGAAGGACCCCATCGTCGTCGCCGACAACGTCAGCCGCCGCTTCGGCGGCCTGACCGCAGTCGACGTCGAGCACCTCGAGATCCCCCGCGGATCCATCACCGCCCTGATCGGCCCGAACGGGGCCGGCAAGACCACGTTCTTCAACCTGCTGACGGGCTTCGACAAGCCCAACACCGGCAAGTGGAACTTCAAGGGCAAGAACCTCGCCAACGTCCCGGCCTACCGGGTGTCGCGGATGGGCATGGTGCGCACGTTCCAGCTCACCAAGGCGCTCGGCGGCATGACGGTGCTCGAGAACATGCTGCTCGGCGCGAAGGGGCAGAAGGGCGAGAACATCTTCACCTCGCTCATCCGCCCGCTGTGGTCGAAGGAGGAGGACTCGATCGAGCAGCGCGCGATCCGCCTGCTCGAGAAGTTCAAGCTGGACACCAAGCGGGACGACTACGCGTCGAGCCTGTCGGGCGGCCAGAAGAAGCTGCTCGAGATGGCGCGGGCGCTGATGTCGGAGCCCGAGCTCGTCATGCTCGACGAGCCGATGGCCGGCGTGAACCCGGCGCTGACGCAGTCGCTCCTGGGTCACATCGTGAACCTGAAGGACGAGGGCATGACCGTGCTCTTCGTCGAGCACGACATGCACATGGTCAACACGATCGCCGACTGGGTGATCGTGATGGCCGAGGGCAAGGTCGTCGCCGAGGGCCCGCCCTCGACCGTGATGAACGACCCGGCCGTCATCGACGCGTACCTCGGCGCGCACCACGACACCGACCTGGGCACGATCGAGGGCCAGCTCGAGATCGCCGAGGAGATGGACTCCGACCTCGTCCGCGAGGACGTGGAGCGGCAGGCGGAGCAGGCCGGCATCCCGACGCCCGGCCACGACGCTCCGGCGGCCGGAACGGCGTCCCCGTCGGCCTCCGCGCCGACGAGCGTCGCCCCGACGACCGACGCCCCGGCCGTCGAATTCGAGAAGGACGAGAGATGACCGCCGACACGACGACTCCGAACACCCTCGAGACGCACGATCTGCACGCGGGCTACGTGCCGGGGGTCAACATCCTCAACGGCTCGAACGTCTACGTGAAGCGCGGCGAGCTCGTCGGGATCATCGGCCCGAACGGTGCAGGCAAGTCGACGCTGCTGAAGGCGATGTTCGGCCTGGTCAACATCCGCCAGGGCACCGTCCTGCTGAACGGCGAGGACATCACCGGCCTCAAGGCCGACAAGCTGGTGTCCAAGGGCGTGGGCTTCGTGCCGCAGAACAACAACGTCTTCCCGTCGCTCACCATCGAGGAGAACCTCGAGATGGGCATGTACCAGAAGCCGAAGCTGTACAAGGAGCGGCTCGAGTTCGTCACCGAGCTCTTCCCGGAGCTCAGCAAGCGGCTCAAGCAGCGCTCGGGGTCGCTCTCGGGCGGTGAGCGCCAGATGGTGGCGATGTCGCGGGCTCTGATGATGGACCCGTCGATGCTGCTGCTCGACGAGCCCAGCGCCGGCCTGTCCCCGATGCGGCAGGACGAGACCTTCGTCAACGTGCAGCGGATCAACCGCGCAGGCGTCTCGATCATGATCGTCGAGCAGAACGCGCGGCGGGCGCTGCAGATCTGCGACCGCGGCTACGTCCTCGACCAGGGCCGCGACGCCTACGAGGGCGCGGGCCGGGAGCTGATGAACGATCCGAAGGTCATCGAGCTCTACCTGGGCACGCTCGCGACGACCAACGAGGTCACCACGAGCACCCCGACCGTCGGCGGCTGACCCCCGCTGCGAAGGGCCCGTCGTCTCCGGACGGCGGGCCCTTCGTCGTTGCCGGGGCGCGGAGCGGGCGCGAGCGGGCCGAGGGGCCGGTGCGGCTCCGGGGCGGAGGCGGGGCCGCTCGCGCAGGGCGCCGGGCGGCTCGGAGACCACTCCGAGCAGGGCGGGAAGGCAGGCGGCTCGGTGCCCGGAGACGCGCCGGCACGGGGTGCCGCAGAAGGGAGGCGGGGGGCCGCTCTCCCGGCGCGGACAGGCCTTCACCGGTCTCTCCGCGATGCCCGCCGAACCCCCGGGAAGTCGGCGGAACGGCGGGCCAGACCCTCGGTCTCCTGTCCGCGGGACGGGGGCAGGACAGTGAGAGTCTCTCCGCACCAGCGACACCCACGAGGGGGACAGGATATCGCCCTGCCTGCCGTAGTTTTGGGGACACGGGACAGCCCTGCAGGGGGACGTCCCGCTCCCCTCTCCCCCGGTAGGGACCGAGATCGGCCGCCGATCTCCTCCCCTCCCCGCAGCGCCTCGAGCGCCGCGTCGTCCGCCTCGAAGGAGCCGACCATGAAGAGATACACCCCCGCCCCTGTGGAACTCGGAGCCGGCTTCGGCACCGGTGCGATCGGCGACTACGAGCGCTGGCGCGTCGTCGGCGTCTACGCCCAAGTCGTCATCGCCGAGACCACCGGCGGCAAGCGCCGCAACTACAGCCGTTCCTTCGTCACGTACCGCCTGGCGCAGGAGGCGGAGCTGCTCCGCGCCTCCTAGGCCCTCCGCACTCCACGAGCGCGCGTCCTCCCACTGGAGGGCGCGCGCTTCTGCGTTCCCGCTCGACGTCGTCGCTCCCGCCCGCGGTTCGGCAGGGCGCCCCCTCGAGGCCGGGAGAGGCGCTCGGAGGCGCGTACAGGCCGTCAGAGCCGCTCCTCCTCCCGGGTGGCTCCTCGACGCCACGCCGGGCCCTGGACGCCGCGGAGCCGTCCGCCCGCACCCGACAGCGGCCACCCTCCCGGACGACCGCCGCGCCTCGCTGCGTCCGCACGACCGGCGCGTCTCCTGCTCTCCGCTCCGGGAACGGCGGAGGGGCCCGGTCCGAAGACCGAGCCCCTCAGGGATGCGGCAGGAGCCGCGTCACCGCGTCGTCAGTTCAGCGAACCCTCGACGGTCTCCTCGAAGGAGGTGGTGTTGCCCGTGCCGTACTTGTAGATCGAGACCGAGGCCTCGCTGGTGTCGCCGTTCTCGTCGAACGAGATCGGGCCGGAGAGGCCGTCGTAGTCGACGTCCTCGCCGTCGGCGATGAGCTTCGCGCAGTCGGCGAAGGTCGTGCACTTGGTGCCGCCCTCCGAGACCGACATGAGGTTGTCGCGGATGGTCGCACCGTCCGTCGCCTTGCCCTGGAGCGCGGCGAGAGCGGTCAGGACCGTGGCGTCGTACGACTCCGGCGCGTAGCTGAACACGGTCAGCGCGTCGTTGCCCTGCGACTCGACGAGCGACTGCAGCTTGCCCTGGAAGTCCTCGGACGCCTGGACGCCCGGGTTGGTGAACTGGGCGCCGGCGATGTCGACGTTGGTGTCGGACTCGCCGATGACGCCGTAGTTGCCGTCCGTGCCGTAGAGCTTCGAGAAGTCGAAGCCCTTGGCCGAGAGCTGCTCCGCGATGGTCTTGATCTCGTCGAACGAGATGACGACCAGCGCGTCGGGGTTCGGGGCGAGGACCGAGGTCAGCGCCGAGTTGAAGTCGGTCGAGGCCGGCTCGAAGATCTCCTCGGCCGCGACGGATGCTCCGCCCGCCTCGAGGGTCTCCTTGATGTTCTTCTCGAGGCCGGTGCCGTACGCGTCGTTCATGTACAGGATCGAGACGTTGGTCTTGCCGTCGCCGAGGATCTTGTTGCCGAGGATTCGGCCCTGGAGCACGTCCGAGGGAGCGGTGCGCCAGTAGTAGCCGTCGTCGTCGTAGGTCGTGAAGTCCGGCGAGGTGTTGGCCGGCGAGATCTGGACGACGCCCGCCTGGGTCACCTGGTCGATGAAGGTCTTCGAGACGCCCGAGGACGCCGCGCCGATGATGGCGGAGACGTTGTCGGCGATGAGGGACGTGGCCGACTGCGTCGCGATGTCGGTCGTGGTGTCGCCCGAGTCCTTCTGCTCCACGTCGATCGTGATGCCGGCCTTGGCGTCGTTGATGTCGACGACCGCCTGGTCGACGCCCGCGATCTCGGGCGGGCCGAGGACGGCGAGGGTGCCGGTCTGCGGGAGGATCGTGCCGATCTTGAGGGACAGGTCGCCCGAGCCGCTGTCGCCGCTCGATCCGCTGTCGCCGCCGCCGGCGCAGCCGGCGAGGACGAGAGCGCTGGCGCCCAGAATGGCGACGCCGCCGAGGGTTGCCCGGAGGGACCGCGCGCGGGCCGAGCCGGCCTTCGCGTAAACGCCCATGTTGCTCCTTGAGAGGTGTGTGTCAGTGGGAGCGGCGCCGGTGGCAACCGCTCGGCCAACCTAACCTTCGAAGCAGCCGTGAACAATACAGGGGTGTTACCAATACGTTTCGCGACCGGATCGTTACCATTCCGCTGTCGCGCCGCGCCAGGACGACGCGTTCCGCAGATCAGACGGAGGATCGGCGCCGTCTGCGCTCCGCGGCGACGAGGTCGCCTGAGAAGATCGCCAGGGCGGCCCACACCAGCGCGAAGCCGATCCAGCGCTCGAGCGGCATCTCCTCGTGCAGGACGAAGGCCCCGACGAGGAACTGCAGGAACGGCGTCAGGTACTGCACGAAGCCGACGATCGACAGCGGGAGGCGCCGGGCGGCGCCCGCGAACAGGAGCAGCGGGACGGCCGTGACGATCCCGGCCGAGGCGAGGATGAGGGCGTGCCCCGTCCCCTCCGTCGTCAGGGTCAGCCCCACCGTGGAGCCGACGACCGCCAGCTGCACCACGGCGAGCGGCGTCAGCCAGAGCGTCTCGAGCGTCAGCCCGCCGACCGCGTCCACCGTGCCGCCGACGCGGCTCTTCACCAGGCCGTAGAGGCCGAACGAGAAGGCGAGGGCGAGCGAGATCCACGGGAAGGATCCGTAGCCCACCGCGATGACCAGAACCGCGACGGCGCTGACGCCCATCGCGGCCCACTGCAGGGGCCGGAGGCGCTCGCGCAGCACCAGGACGCCCAGCAGCACCGTGACCAGCGGGTTCATGAAGTAGCCCAGGGCCGCCTCGATGACGTGGCCCGTGGTCGTGGCGATCACGTAGACCTGCCAGTTGACGTAGATGAGCACGCCCGCGATCGCCATCACGCCGAGCAGGCGGGGGCGGCGCAGCAGCGCGCCGAAGGAGCGCGAGCCGCGGAGGACCGTGAGCAGGATCACGCAGAAGACGAGCGAGAAGAGCACCCGGAACGCGACGATCTCGAACGGCGAGGCCGGCGCCATCGCGATGAAGTAGAGGGGCATCGCACCCCAGAGCAGGTAGGCCGAGAACGCGAACAGCAGCCCCGTGCCGGACATCCCGCCCGGGCGTCCCGCCGCTCCGAGCGCCTCCACTCCTTCGCCGACGGGCACGTCCGAAGGGGACGGCGAGACGGCCTCGGCAGGGGTGCGGGAGCTGGTCACTCCCCCGATGCTACGCAGGCGCGGGGTGGGAGGACGGCCCCGCAGCGGGCGGATCAGGCCACTGGTCGCGAGGAGGACCGGGAACGACGGAAGGGCCCGCCGACCGAGGTCGACGGACCCTTCCGAGGGATGCTGCCTAGCGGACGACGACCGCGAGGACGTCGCGAGCGGAGAGGACCAGCAGGTCCTCGCCACCGAACTTGACCTCGGTTCCGCCGTACTTGGAGTAGATCACCTTGTCGCCGACGGCGACGTCGAGCGGCACGCGGTTGCCGTTGTCGTCGATGCGACCGGGTCCGACGGCGACGACCTCGCCCTCCTGCGGCTTCTCCTTGGCGGTATCGGGGATGACGAGACCGGAAGCGGTCACCTGCTCCGCCTCGACCTGCTTGATGACGATGCGATCTTCGAGCGGCTTGATGGACACCGACACGGTTGACCTCTTTCTTGACGACGATGTGGGCGGAACGCGGTTCTGGCACACACGCTCCGAGAGTGCTAGATCCATCGTAGGGGCTCCGCTGGCACTCGTGCAATCAGAGTGCCAAGCGGGGCGGCGGACCCGCCGGGAGGCCGTGGCCTACCATGGCCGGATGCGACGCGACGAGCTGGTCGAGCTCCTCTCCCCCGAGGGCCTCCGGCTCCTCGACTCCCTCGACGGCTACCGGTCCGACGACCTGGTGCGGGCCGTGGCACGCCTCCGGGCCGCCGGCCACTCCCCCGTCCTCGTCGCCGCGGTGCTCACCCAGGCGAGGCTCCGGCAGAAGGCGGAGGCGAAGTTCGGCGAGTTCGCCCGCTCGATGCTCTTCACGGACGCGGGACTCGAGCAGGCGACGCGGCTGCGCGTCGCCGCCCTGCACGCCGGCCGGTTCGCCGCGGCGGGAGCGGCGCGCGTCGCCGACCTCGGCAGCGGGATCGGCGGCGACGCCCTCGCGATGGCCGCGATCGACCTGGCGGTCACCGCCGTCGAGGCCGACGAGGTCACCGCGACCCTGGCCAGCTTCAACCTCGCCCCGTTCCCCGCGGCGAGCGCCGTGCACTCGACGGCCGAGGCCTTCGACCTCGACGGCTTCGACGCCGTCTACCTGGACCCGGCACGCCGCACGGCGGGCCACCGCGAGACCCGCCGGCTCGACGATCCGGACGACTACTCCCCCTCGCTCGACTTCGCGTTCGGCCTGGCCGAGCATCGTCCCGTGGGCGTGAAGGTGGGTCCCGGCTTCGACCGCGAGCGCCTGCCGCGGGACGCCGAGGCGCAGTGGGTCTCGGTCGACGGGGAGCTGGTCGAGACCGGGCTCTGGTTCGGTTCTCTGGCGCGCGCGGGCGTGCGCCGCTCCGCTCTGCTGCTCGGCGCGACCGGCTCCTCCGAGCTCACCGCGGCGGGCGACAGCGAGGACGAGGAGGTCGGCCCCCTCGGCGCGTTCGTGCACGAGCCGGACGGCTCCGCGATCCGCGCGCGCCTCCTGGGCGAGCTCGCGCGCTCCAGCGACTCGCGGATGCTCTCGCCCGGCATCGCCTACCTGACCGGCGACCATGCGGCCGCCTCGCCCTTCCTCCGCAGCTTCCGAGTCCTCGCCGAGCTGCCGCTGGACGAGCGCACGCTGGCGAGGGAGCTGCGCACCCGCGGCATCGGCGTGCTCGAGATCAAGAAGCGCGGGGTGGACGTCGACCCCGCCCGCTTCCGCAAGCGGCTGGGCCTCTCCGGCACCGACAGCGCGGTGCTGATCCTGACGCGGATCGCCGGGCGCCACCGCGCGCTGCTCGCGGAGCGCGTCGAGCGGCCCGCGCCGGCTCAGTAGCCGGAGGTGCCGGCGGCGAGGGCGACCACGACGAAGACGAGGAAGACCGCCAGGTAGATCAGCGAGACGGCGATGCCGGCGAACCCGGTGATGATCGCGGTCAGCGCGAAGCCGCGCGCGGCCGGCTCGCGCCGGCGTCCGAGGAAGCCGAGCACGACGGCCGGAGCCGACAGCAGGAAGCCGAAACCGGCGGCGAAGAGCGTGATGACCAGGCCGACGATGCCGAGGATCATCCCGACGAGGCTCAGCGTGCGGGGGACGACGGGCGCCGGAGCGGCCGCGTAGGCGGCGGGGTGGCCGGGCGCGGAGGAGTAGGCGGGCGCCGAGGGGTACGCGGGCGGCGGCGGCGACCCGTAGGCCGGCGGTGCGGAGTCGGCGAGCGGCACCGACGGCTGCGACGCGGCCGCTCCGGCGCCCGTCGTCCCCCGCACGCTGAGCCTCGTCGGGATGATCCTCGGC
>NZ_PSTL01000025.1:0-39622 GCF_002930845.1 Rathayibacter sp. AY1A7
GGGCGGGGGAACGGAGGAAGAGAGGGGCATTGCACGTCCAGGGTCGGCGAGAGGTCGGTCGTCGTGACCTGACTCCGTGTCGCGGGCGCGCAAGTGCGCGCCGATCGAGACGGGGCTCAGATCGGCGGCGACGGCCTACAGCCGAAGAGGGACGCAGCTGGCGGAGAGGCTCAGCCGTGCTCGTGCAGCGGTCGTGAAGAACGACGGTGCGGACGCCGGCGGTGCCGTGCTGGCGATGGAGCCCTGCCCGGGCCGTGCGCGGGCGGCGAGGGCGACGACGATCACGATGACCGCGCAGACGACCGCCAGCAGCGCGCACAGCTCAGCGACACCACCGAGCGTCGCCGCATCGGTGAGCGCTGCCACGCTCGAAGTGAGAACCTCGGCGTCCCCCGCCGTCGTCGCGGCAGCGGTGACCGTGGTGTCGGCGGGGACCGCGTCGTGGAGGCGCTCGAGAGGATGCCCGAGTAGCAGCGCGAGCGCGGTCAGGACGACGAGGAAGAGCAGCGTGAGGGTTCGCTGCACACCAGCGCGCGAGGCGTCTGGTTGCAGGTTCGTCACGATGGCATCTTCCCGGTGGCGTCGAAGAAGCCTGCGGTGTAGGCAGGCAAATTTCGACGTAGCGTACCAAGAACACCTGTTGGTGGCTACGAGGTTCAGGCTCGAAGATCATCAGCGAGGCGGATCGTCAGTCGCTCCCGTCTCCTCGTCTCCCTCCTCGGGGGCGCCCCCCGATGATGAAACAGGACGACTCTGATGCCGCTCCCTCTCCCCGCCCGACTGCACCGCCCCGTCCTGCTCGGCGTCGCTCTGGCGGCAGCGGCGACGCTGGGCCTGGTCCTTCCCGTCGCGCCCGCAGCGGCTCACACCGGCGTGCAATCCAGCAGCCCGTCCGCGGATGCGACGGTGACCGTGGCGCCCTCGGAGGTGACTCTGACGTTCGGGCACGAGGTGGGCTCCGACCCGACGAACAACGTCTCGCTCGTGCAGGTGGTACGCGAAGGGGATGACCTGTTCTACTCCAACGGCTGCGCCGAGGTCGACGCCGAATCGGTGACGACCGGTGTCGCGCTGGGGGAGAGCGGCCGCTACCTGGTGGCGGCGAAGATCGTGACCGCGGACGGGCACGTCTCCACCGCCGAGTACGGCTTCACCTACGACCGGCCTGCGGATGCCGTGGCGAAGACCGGCGTCTCCCAGCCTCCCGTCTGCGGCGGCGACACGTCCGCGTCGGGAGCGCCGGAGTCGCTGTTCGCCCCCTACGAAGCTCCCATCCCCACCATCGTCCTGGTCGGGATCGCGTTGGCGTTCTTCGCGCTCCTCGCGGTCGTCGTCCTCTTCCTCGTCCGCCAGGCAGCACCGCGCCCCGCCGGGTCCGGCGGTGAACCGCCGACCACGGAGTGAGCGGTCAACCAACCGGTCGCCGGCGTCCTCAGCCGGCGGTAACCCGAGTCGGCGCCGCCGCGCTGTGCGCGGCGGCTCTCGCCGGTGCGCTCATTGATGCCGGATTCCCCGGCCTGAGTCTGTGGCCGGCGACTCTCCTCGGCGTCGCACTGCTGCTGGCGCTGCTGCGCGGCCGGACGGTCCGGGTCGGCGCTCTGCTCGGCGCTGTCACGGGGACGGTGTTCTACCTCACCCACGTCTCATGGACTTCGGAGTACCTCGGCCCTGTCCCGTGGCTGGCCCTGTCGCTTCTCGAGGCGGCGTTCTTCGCGGCCGGTGCAGCGACGATTACCCTGATGTGGTCTTCGATCGAGCGGTTCTGGCCGACCCCAGCGGGGCGGCTGCTCTTGCTACCGGCGGGCGTCGCGGGCGTATGGGTGGCGAGGGAAGTCATCGCCGGGTCCTGGCCGTACGGCGGCTTCGCGTGGGGCCGCCTGGCCTACTCGCAGTCCGAGAGCCCGCTCGCTCCGCTGATCGCCTGGGTCGGCGTGTCCGGATTCAGTTTCGTGCTGGTCGCGTGCCTCACCTTCCTGCTGCAGCTGCGACAGTTCCTGCCCGACCGGCCCGCTGCGCTCGGAGCGGCGGCGACGGCGATCGCGCTCGTATGGGTGGCGGTGCCGGTGTGGGAAGCGGCGCCGACCGGGCAGCTGCGGGTCACCGCTGTGCAGGGCGCGGGACCCGCCGGCTACTTCGACCGGCGAGGACCCGGCGAGCTGCTGTCCGCGCAGATCGACGCGACCCCGCGGGAGGCGGGGGTCGCTGATGTCGTGCTGTGGCCGGAGAACAGCATGGACGAAGACCCGCTCGCCGACCCGGCGACATCGCGCCGGCTCTCCGAGCTCGCCGAGACCCTCGACGCCCCCCTGGTCATCGGCGCGATCACCCGTCGCGATGACCGCTACTACAACAGCTCCCTCGTGTGGACTCCGGAGGGTCCCGACGGTCTCTACGACAAGAAGCATCCTGTGCCGTTCGGGGAGTACGTTCCCGATCGCGCGTTCTGGTCACGCCTTGCACCGGATCTGATCGGTCTCGTGCAACGCGATTACGAGATCGGTGCACTCTCCCCGGCTGTCGCCGTCGCAGGCACCATCGCCGGGGTGTCGCTGTGCTTCGACATCGTCGATGACCATCTCTTCGACGAGATGATCGCTGGAGGCGCACAGGTCATCTTTGCGCAGACCAACAACGCCGATTTCGGGCGCACCGACGAGTCCGCGCAGCAGCTCTCGATCGCCCGCGTCCGGGCGATCGAGACCGGACGAGCGATCGTGAACGTCTCGACCGTCGGGCAGAGCCAGACGATCCTCCCCGACGGGTCCACCGGAGCCCGGATCCCCGCGTTCACGCCCGGCGCGTTCACCGACACGGTGCCTCTGAGCGCTGCCGTCACCCCGGCGATGTCCCTGCGCACCCTCATCGGAGGTGCCATCGCGCTCAGCGCGCTCGCACCACTGCTGACCGGGGCTCTCCTGACGCTCACGCGCCTGCGTCAGCGCGGGGAGGGTGTCTGAGGGTCGCTTCCTCGCCGGTTCAACTCCTGCAGGTAGGCGTTGTAGGCGTCCAGGTCAGGGGTTCCGTGCTCATCCCCAGCGCGGTCGGCGGCGCGAGCTGCCCGGGTGTCGTCACGCTGCCACCGCACCAGGAGCAGCAGCACGATCAGCAGGCTCGGCAGCTCGCCGTACGACCAGGCGAGAGCGCCGGCGATCTGCTGATCCGCGATCGGGTCCACTCCCCACGACGCGGGAGCCTGGAACGCACCCACGAACGCGGTCGCGGACATCATCACGATGACCCCGAAGAACGCATGCAACGGCATCTCCGCGAACAGGTCGAACATCCGCCCCAGATGCGTCTGCCGTACCGGCAGCGGATCCGCTGACAGCAGCGGAACGGCGAACACCACTCCCGCCGCCAGGAACAGCACCTCCACCGCGAGGTGACCGGCCGCGCTGTCCAGCAGGAGATCGTCGAGATCGCTGAAGTAGAGGCCGTAGAACAGCAGCAGGAACAGCGGGATCGTGAACCCCGGATGAAGAAGCACCCGAACGGCGCGCGAGCGCAGCAGACCCAACGCGGTCACGAGCACCATCCGTCCCGGCCATCGGTGCGGTGTCGTCCGCAGCAGAAGCGTGCCGGGTGAGCCGAGGACGAGAAGCGGCGGGATGGCCATCATCAGCGTCAGCTGCTGAAACATGAACACCGAGAACATCTCCCGGCCGTAGTCCTCGAGCCCGCTGGCCATCGTCGCCACGAGCAGTCCGCACCCTGCGAGGAAGCTCCCCGCGCGCCACCACGGCCACCGCCGCCGCGTCAGCCGGAGCCGCGCGACCCCGAGGGCGTAGACGCCGGCCAGCAGGATGCCGAGAAGCCCCCAGAACCAGAACGCGCTCGCGGACACCGTGAGGAAGGTGTCCATCGAGGGTGGCGCGTCCGGGAGGCGCGAGAGGATCGGCGGGATCGTCATCAGCGTGCCCTCCTCTGTCGGTCGATCGCGAAGGCGGGCCCGCCCCGACGGGACGAGGCGGACCCGCAGGTCAACTGCGCCGTCGCATCCGGCCGATCACGAAGACCGTGACCGCCGTGGCGACCGCGATCGCTGCGGCTCCGATGCACAACCCAGCGAGCAGCCCGGTCGCGTCGAACCCGTCCCCGGAGGAGGCGGCGGGTGCCGCGTCGGTCGTGGTGTCGCTCTCGCCGTCACTTCCGCAGCGGGGCGCCGTCTCCGTTCCCTCAGCGGCGGAGGCTGCCGCGTCGGGCGCGTAGTCGAAGGTGTAGCTGTCGGAGGTGGGGTGACCGTCGGAGGACACCACCTGCCACAGGACCTCGTACTCGCCCGCCGCGCCCAGAGCCGCCGGCACCGAGACCGAGGATCCGTCCAAGGCGACGCACCCCTCCGAGTAGTAGCGGCCGTCCGGGCCGATGACCTGGATCGCGAACGCGGTGTTCGTGCCTCCCAGATCCAGCAGCGTGTCGTTGAAGGTCAAGGACACGCTCGTTACCTCCGCGGCCGTCGCGTCCGGCGCGGGGCTGCTTTCGAGCACCGAGTCGTGGGCGGCCGCGGGAGTCGCCGCGGCCACACCGAGCAGCAGCATCACGGCCGTCGCGATCGCGGCCCGCCCCGCGAAGCGACGGGTCATCCGCGCGCCCGCTTCCGGCCGAACAGCGCGATCGCGCCCAGCGCGGCGCCCACGACTCCCAGCAGCAGGGCCGCGATACTCAGCCCGAGAGCCACGCTGGCCTCCACGCCCGGCGCCTCGGTGGTCGCCGCGGCGGCGTCCGCGTCGGCAGGATCGGTAGCGGCCGATCCTGCGTGGTGGTCCTCAGCCGGCTCGTCCTGGACGTAGAGCACCGGAGCGGACTTCAGAGAGGCGTCGGCTTCGACTTCTTCCGCGGTCGAGACCCAGTCGACGCTCGTCCCGTCGCTGTACGACTGCACGGCCGGCAGCAGCAGGCTCCCCGTCTCCGGGATCGGACCCAGCGAGACGGTCCACTGCATGAACTGACCGGGCTGGATCTCGCTGCCCGCTTCGGCGGTGAAGACGATGCTGGTCGGCGCTTCGGTGATCTCGTTCCCGCCGACGGACACCGGCTCCGGCAGTGTGCTCTCCACGACGGACGTGCTCCACCCCGGGGTGGGCAGGTAGCGCACCGACACGATCGGGGTGCCGGTCGGCAGTGACACGGTGACCGCCGTGGTCACGGCGGTCTCGGATTCGTTGACGGCCTTGAAGGTGAAGTTCTCCGACGCGCCCGGATCGGCCGTGTTCGGGGTGATGCTGACGTGCGCGGTCGCCGTGAGCGGCGCGGCCAGCGCCAGGGCGATGCCGGCGGTGATCGCGGTCACCGCGGTGAGGGTGGTTCGTGTCGACAAGAGGAAGGCTTTCCGTGATGCGGGCGCGCCGAAGCGTCCCGAGAAGGGTGAGAAGAAGGTGCGGCGGTGGCTGCGCTCAGGCAGCAGCGACCGGCGGACCCCGATGCCGCATCACGGACAAGGACACGAGCCGCGGACGTGTGCGCGCGGACGAACTGAATGCCGGTAGTTCACGGCGCGGCGTCGGCTCGCTCGGGCCGGCCAGGAGCGCCCGGACCGTCTCGAATCGGCGCCGGGCCAGGATGCTCCAGAACGCCCGCTCACCCTGGCGAAGCGCGAAGATCGTCACGATCGCGGCGAGCAGGTGCGCTCCCCACATGACGGTGTCGTGGTCCGTGTGGGCTACCGAGGTCGCGAGATCCAGGACGGGCACGCTCGCGTCCTGGTGGTGCCCCGCCGAGACCGTGCCCGACCGGGGAGCAGGGATGGTGTCCGGGTTTCCCAGCATCATCGTCGCATGGAACGCGAACTGGCTGGAGAGAACCGAGACGCTCAGCCGGACCAGCGACAGCCGGCGCCCGGCGAGAGCGACACAGACCGGGACCGCGAACGCCAGCGCGAGGAGCACCCCGACACGGCTCGGAGCCGTTCCGTCGGCGACGGAATGAGAGAAAAGGGCGACGAACGTCGCGACGAGCGCGGCGATGACACCGCGGACGGTCCGCGAGCTGCGCGTCGTCATCACATCACCCGTCCGCTGGAGCGGCAGGACCGCCGAGTCGCGCCCTGCCACTACCGCAACAGGGTACTGGCCTCACCCGAAGGCCTCTTGCCGCCTCGAGGGTCCCGGTCATGACCTCGAACTCAGAGCCCGGCTGGTCGCGTCCTGGTCTGCCTTCGCGGACACGAGCGGGCTACCGCGGCGGGCGGCTCGGACTCCGTTCGCGATGATGACGACCTCTGCGAGCTCGTGCACCAGGACCACTCCGGCCAGGCCCAGGACCCCGAAGAGCGCGAGGGGGAATAGGACGATGATCACGCCGAGCGCGAGGACCAGGTTCGCCGTCATGATCCGCCGGCCCCGGTGGGCGTGCAGGAGCGCGGCGGGGATCAGGCGAAGATCGGTGCCGGTGAACGCGACGTCTGCGGACTCGATTGCGGCGGCGGAGCCGGTCGCGCCCATCGCGATCCCGACGTCCGCGCTCGCGAGCGCGGGAGCGTCGTTGATGCCGTCCCCGATCATCGCCACTCGCCGGTGCCGGCGGAACTGCTCGATCGCGGCCGCCTTGTCGGCGGGCTTCTGCTCCGCACGCACCTCCGAGATCCCTGCTTGAGCGGCGAGTGCACTCGCGGTGCGGGTGTTGTCACCGGTGAGCATGAGCGCGCCGATGTGGTGGCGCTTGAGTTCCGCGATCGTCTCGGCTGCCTCGGGCTTGAGCTCGTCCCGGATCCCGATCACCCCGAGAACACTGCCGGCGCGTTCCACGACGACGGCCGTCATTCCCGCGGCCTCCATCGTTTCCCTCTGCGCGGTCAGCGCGCCGGGGATCCAGCGGGGGCTGCCGATCCGGACCGGGGTCCCCGCAAGGGTGCCAGTGATGCCGTCGCCGGGATGCTCGGTGACATCCTCGATCGGCGCCGGTGCCGGTGATGCGGCGAGGATCGCCGCGGCGAGCGGGTGGGTGCTGTGCGCTTCCAGGGAGGCGGCGACCGCGAGTACGTCCTCGCGGGCGACGCCGGGGGCGGTCGCGACGTCGGTGACACTCGGGCGGCCCGCGGTCAAAGTGCCGGTCTTATCGAACGCGACGACCTGCACCGTACCGAGGCGCTCGAACGCCTCCCCGGACTTGATGATCAGCCCGAAGCGACTGCCCGCGCCGATCGCGGAGATGACCGTCACCGGCACTGCGATCGCCAGAGCGCACGGGGACGCCGCGACCAGGACCACGAGGGCCCGCTCGGTCCACGTAGTCGGGTCTCCGATAAGGACGCCGAACAGGGCGATTCCGGCGGCGAGCAGGAGCACGGCCGGGACGAGGGGCTTGGCGATGCGATCCGCGAGCCGGGCGCGATCGCCCTTGCGGGCGTGGGCCTGCTCGACCAGGTGCACGATCGTGGTCAGGGAGTTGTCCGTCCCCGCGGCCGTGGCCTCCAGCTGTAAGGCGCCGCCGCCGTTGATCGCCCCTGCGGGCACCGTGTCACCGGGACCGACCTCGACGGGGATCGACTCGCCCGTGATCGCGGACGTGTCCACGCTGCTGCGCCCGGATACGACCACTCCGTCTGTCGCGACCCGGTCGCCGGGGCGGACGACCAGGATGTCGAGCTCCCGCAACTCGCGGGCGGGAATCGTGACCTCGCCGTGCAGACGCGACACGATCGCGGTGTCCGGAATCAGATCCAGGAGCGCGCGCAGGCCACCGCGGGCCTTGTCCATCGCGCGGTCCTCGAGCGCTTCCGCGATCGAGAACAGGAACGCCAGCGCCGCCGCTTCCCCGACATGCCCCAGGAGGACCGCGCCGACTGCCGCGATCGTCATCAGCAGACCCACGCCGAGCTTCCCGCGCAGCAGCCGCCGCACGGCGCCGGGAACGAACGTCGACGCTCCCGCGACCAGGCTCGTGCCGAGCACGATCGTTCCCGCGAGCTCGAATCCCGTCCACTCCAGGACGTACCCGATGAGCAGCAGCACACCGGCCGCGACCGGGATCACGACGTTCAGGTCCCGCCACCACGGCACCGACTCCTCCGGCTCGCCGCCATGGTCGTGCTCGTCGTCGCGACCGGCTGCCTCGTGACCGGCAGTCTCATGCTCGTGATGCCCGGTCTGCTCGGTCGGACGCGCGCCGAGTGTCAGGGCGACCGGCGCGTCGTCGACGGCGCAGCACGTGTCCTCGGTGCGACGAGGACGCACCACCAGAGGGCGGCGCGGTGTGGTCGGCTCGTCGCCGCCACAGCACTCCGCGCTCACTCGGACACCCCGCAGCACAGCGGGACATCGCAGTTCTCGTCCGCGCACTCGACGCCGTTCTCGACCGCCAAGACGACATCCAGCATCGCCAGCAACGCCTTCGAGAGATGCGGATCCGCGATCTCGTACCGAGTACTCCGACCCTCCGGGATCGCCGCGACGATCCCGCACCCGCGCAGGCACGTCAGATGATTCGACACGTTCGAGCGCGTCAGCCCCAGAGACTCGGCCAGCTCGCCCGGATGACCCGGCTGCTCGATGAGAGAGAGCAGAATCCGAGAACGGGTCGGATCCGCCATCGCCCGACCCAACCGGTTCATGACGTCCACACGCGAAGCAATAGTCAGCATACGCTGACCATACAGCAAGCGCTGTCATGTGAGCGGTGCGCTCCGGGGGCTAGGAAAGGGACGGTGCACTGTTGCGGCCGACATAGGATCGCCGGATGAGCCGACCGAACAAACGCCGGCGCCGTCCCAGGAACGCGACCGCTCCTCGCCCGAGCACCCCTCAGAACTCTCTGCGGACCCAGACCTCCCGGTACCCCGATCGCAGCAGGGCCAAGATGGCTCTCGCGCCGGGGATCATCCTCGCGATCGTCCTGCTCGCGGGTCTCGCGCTGGTCGGCACCGACGAGTACGTCTTCGTGCTCTACACCGTCGCGATCCTCGCCGCGGTGATGTCCTGGTTTGCGATCCAGGCTCGCGCATGGTGGTGGCTGATCGGGTTGATCCCGATGGTGGCCCTGTGGAACCCGGTCCTTCCGTTCGCGTTCCCCGACGTCATCTGGTCCTCGCTGCACCTGATCGGAATCGGCATCGCCGTCGCCGCAGGGCTGATCATCCGCGTGCCCGTGAAGGACTGAGCTCCGAGCGGGAAACCGAAGAAGGGCCGCCCTCGAGGGGCGGCCCTTCTCGTGTCCACGCGCCGCAGCAGCGGGCGAGGTGGGATCAGCGGATCAGCGGTTGCGGATCTGCTCGAGGACCTTGCCGGCGATGTCCGCGGCCTTCTCCTTGGTGGTGGTCGTCTTGGTGGGTTCGGTGACGGTGAAGGGCAGGGTGATGGCCTTGCCGGTCTGATCGCCGGTCACGGTCACCGAGTAGTCGCCCGGGGTGGTGGGCGCCTTCGCGGTGACGGTGAGGCCGCCGTCGATGAGGTCGCGCGTCGCGGTCCGGTCGGTGAACAGCGGTGCGGAGCCGATCAGCTGCGTGTCGCCGTTGAAGTCGGCCGCGGTGAGGGTGATCTCCTCACCGGGCGTGAAGGACGTACCCGACAGGCTCGCGGTGGCGTTGAAGCTGAGGTTGCGGATGTCGCGGTCCAGGCCGAGCGCGTTGGAGATGGTGAAGAACGTGTCGGTCTGGTCGGTGAGGCCGGCGACGTTCGCCGCGCCGGGTCCGTAGCCGGCGATGCGCAGCTGCGAGCCGGTGTGCTGCTGCGAGCCGCCCTCGGCGGCCGTGCCGTAGGACACCTTCATGGTGCTGCCGTCGGCGGTCTTCAGCGCGGTGCTGAGCGAGGTCGGGGGAGTGGAGTCGACGATCTGGCTGGAGTGCGCGTGGTCCGCGGTGACGATGACGAGGGTGTTCCCGTCGGCCTTCGCGAAGGCGAGCGCGGCCTGGACGGCCTCGTCGAGGTCGACGGTCTCGCCGATCTGGCCGCACGCGTTGGCGGCGTGGTCCTGCTTGTCGATGCTGGCTCCCTCGACCTGGAGGAAGAAGCCCTTGTCGCCGGTGTTGAGCAGGTCGATCGCCTTCTCGGTCATCGAGCGCAGCGTGGGCTGCTCGGCGGGACGGGCGGGGTTGGCGACGCAGGTCTGCGGGGCCGCGTCGCCGCCGCCGACCGTGGCGGGCGTCGGTGCGTAGCGGACGGGGAGGTTGCCCGCGCCGAAGAGACCGAGGACGGGTGCGTCCTGGTCGGCAGCGGTCAGGGCCTCGAGCTGCGCGGCGGTGCCGGCCGTGGTCGCGTCGCCGAGGACCTGGTAGCCGCGGTCAGCGGCCTGGTCGAAGAGGGTCCGACCTGCCCAGTCGCCGGCCTTCGCGACCTGCGCGAAGCTCGCGGAGCCTCCGCCGAGGGTGACGTCGGCGCGGGTGCCGAGGATCTGCTCGCTGATCGAGCCGAGTCCGCCGTTCTCGAGCGCGTCGTTGCCGCAGGTGGGGCTGTCGGGGCCGTAGCAGCTGCGCGCGTCGACGTGCGCGGCCTGCACGGCGGGGGTCGCGTCCTGGACCTCGGAGGTGGTGACGTTGCCGGTCTTCAGGCCGTTGGCCTTGGCGATCTCGAGCAGCGTGTCCTGGCGCTCCTGGTCGATGTCGACCGAGACCGCGTTGTCGTACGTCTTGGTGCCGGTGGCCCACGCGCTGCCGGTAGCGGCGGAGTCGGGCACGTAGTCCGGAGCGCCCTTGACGGCGCCGGTGGCCGGGTCGTCGGCCCGGTAGAGGGAGTACGTCGTGTACTGGCCGGTGATGGGGAGGGCGTCGATGCCGGGGAGGCGGCCGGCGGCGCCGTACTCGTAGTTGCGGGCGATGGTGATCTCGGAGTCGCCCATGCCGTCGCCGATGAGGAGGATGACGTTCTTCGCGTCCTGCTCCTTGATCTCGGCGCGGAGCGAGTCGGAGAGGTCGGCGTCGACCGGGGAGATGCGGGCGGCTCCGCCCGTAGTGCTGAAGTCGGCGTTGCCGGCGGCGGTGGCGATGCTCGGAGCGGCGAGGGCCGCTCCGCAGATCAGTGCGGCGGCTGAGAGGGCCACCGCGGAACGTCCGCGGGGTGCGGAGCGGAACAGTCGGGTCACGTCGTGTTCTCCTTGAAGATATGGGGGAGCCCCGAAAGGGGCACCTCCAAGCACACCGCTGTGAGGGACCTGAGTGGGTAGACATCGCCTGCCTATGGGGTGAACGTCTGGAATCGGACGGTCATCCCCGGCTGGGTGGTCACGTGCTGATGCCAAGCCACCAGCGGAAGACGGCTTGCGGCCACCTATCCCGGCGAAGTTACTCCTGCCGGTTCTTGCGTTCCCCCCAGGGGTAACGTCCTGCTAGTGTCGTGTTGTGGCCGAGACCGAAGAGCGCGATGCAGATGGGCTGTTGCGGCAACTCGTCGCGTCCGTGTCGGCGATCCCGGATCCGGTCGAGCGGGCGAGTGAATGCGTGCGCGTGGGGGAAGAGGTGCGGGGACTTCACTCGCAGCTGGCTGTCGTGCGGCGGCGGGCGATCTATGAGGCGACGCTCAAGCCGGGAGCGACGGGACGTAGTGTCGCGGCCGAGTTGGGAGTGAGCGCGAAGACCGTTTCGCAGGCGTCGGCGGAGTATCGCCGCGCCGATCTGGAGATGCTGCGTGACCTTGTCCTCGCCGCCAAGGCCGGGAGCCAGGAAGATGCCGACGTCGCCCATGCGGAGGCGATGCTCGCGAGTACGACCGCGGTCGGTGTTCTTGCCCATATCATCGCCAAGCTGTCTGGCCAGTGGTACCAGGCGGCCGAGTTCGATTCGGACGATGACCACTGGTGGAAGATCCACGATGGTTTCGAGCGCGCCAAATACCTCAGTGAGTTGGCGGGCTTGGAGAGGTCCCGACCCCCCGTCACGAATGAGGCGGAGGAGGACGACCCGCACACTCCTGCGGTGCTGCGGTGGCCGTGCAGGCTTCTCAATGCCATGCCCGGCATCAGAGCATCCGCGACGATCGACGAGCGCCGAGGGCGCCCGGTCTGGACTCTCTGGTGGGGGATCAAGTCGGCTGACAGCCACGTCGACATCTTCTCCGCTGGCCCCTCCGGTGACGGGTGGCTGGTCACGGAATGGCTCGTCTGGCTCGTGCGGGACTACCGCATCGCTGGCAGGTCGATCGTTTCGACGGTGACCGCTCCTCCTCCGATGATCAACGAGCCGGGCAACATGCTGACGTTCACGATCGAGGCGCCCCTCGATGGCGAGGACGCCGTCGATCCGCATGAGTTCGGACGGTCGATCGTCACGCTGTGGGGTGGGGCAGGCAGTGGACGCGACAGGACCGGCTACTTCGAGATCGACTGGCCTCCCGAGGACGAGACGTGAGTGCCGCCTCCGTCTTCGTCGACGAGTCGAAAGCAAAGGATTATCTGCTGATCGCAGCGGCGATCGTTCCCCGTGACATTGCGGAATCTCGGCGGGCCGTCCGCGCTCTGCTTCTTCCCGGGCAGTCTCGCCTTCACATGAAGCAGGAGAACGAGTCTCGAAAGCGGCTCCTGCTCGACACGTTCGCCACCCTGGACACAACGGTGACGATCTTCCGCGCTCCGCGGGACCTCGGCAGCGAGGTTGTCCGCCGTCGACGCTGCCTCGAGGAACTCGTCGGGACCATCGGCCCCGCCGGAGGGCGCCTCTGCCTCGAGCGTGATGAGACGCTGGTCGCGCGCGACAAGCAGTGCATGATCGAGGCGACCCGCCGCTCCGGAAGTGTCGGCACGCTGGAGTACTGGCATGAGTCCGCGGCCAGCGAGCCGCTGCTCGCGATCCCAGACGCCGTGGGGTGGGCGTGGGCTCGCGGCGGCGACTGGCGGCGGCGCGCGCAATCGATGATCAGCAACGTGATCGACATCACGCCCTGAATGCGCGAAACCCGAGCGCCGCGTCCATTCCGGACGGGTCTCGGGTTCACTTCCCTAGGCTCAACGCCCCGGGCCCCGACAGTCTATATCTCGTCTCCCCTACGAGCTACAGACAGTCCTGCTCTGCTGTCCGGGATGCTGCTGGTGCGGCTGACGCCGAGCATTGGCCACGTCATCGTCCTCGCGGGCGCTTGCCGGCGGCGCGTCCGACCGGTTGCCTGCAACGGCGCTGCTGCTGATGCTCGCGCGGATCCTGCTGCTGATCGTCGTGTCGCATCTCAGGGACTGTCCGGCGCGAAGACTCTCGACTTCCCGGAGGTAGCCCCGTGTCCCCAGCGGTTCCAGGCCGCGATGTAGATCGCGAGTCCGGTGACGAGCCCTGCGATCACCCACAGCACGACGAGGTAGTCGATCCAGGAGCCGACCGGGGGCGCGCCGGGGAGGAAGTTCCGCAGCGGGATGACCGCGAAGAGCATCGCGCCGATCCAGCTTGTGAGGGTGGCTTCCACCCTCCGGCGGCCGGTGTAGGCGCTGATGGCGACGAACAGGACGAGCACAGGGGTGACCGCCATCAGCCCGAGCAGCACGATCCCGAAGGCGACCGTGCTCGCCGAGCGGGTCGCGGTGATCTCCACTGAGGGCAGCGGTCGATTGCCGTCAGCGGTGGGCACGGTGTTCGCGGGGTGGTCGATCGTGCCGGTGTGCAACTGCCATCCGGGCACAGCGTTGTCGAGGCAGACCCGGGTGGGGAGAGCGGTGTGCTCGTGGCCGTCCTGATGGTCGTCTTCCCCGGTGAAGGCGAAGGTTGTGAGGTCGGCGCGGTAGCTGTCGAAGGGCCACTCTTCGACGGTTCCCTCGGCGTAGTCCGACTGCACCGAGCTCTCGAGTACCTCGCCCGATGGGAACGTCAGGACGCTCGCCCCGTCGACCGGGAAGGTCACCAGGCTGATCGTCTCGGTGGCCGTGTATCCATCGGAGGAGGTGAGGCCTTCCGACGGCACCAGGGTCATCTGGAACTCCAGCCGCTGGCGGGCCGCGTTCACCTCTGCCGGCTGCAGCTTCACCGTGACGGGGTCATCGCCCGCGATGACCGTCTCGCAGGCTTCGCTGGAGTCCCGAATCCCTCCTGCGTACGTCAGCACGACCGTCGCGTACAGGAATACCGCCGCAAGGACGGCAGTCACGACCGGCCACCGACGACGCGTTGGACGAGGGCGGGCATCGATCATTCGCCGAGCCTAACGAGCCACTACTCGTGGTCCAGGACGCCGTGGGTTGGTGTGGGCTCGCGGCGGCGGCGCGCAATCGGTGAGCATCGGAGTGCAACATCACACCCTGAACGCGCGAGGCTCGAGTGCCGCGTCCATTCCGGACGGGTCTCGGGTTCACTTCCCAAGATTCAACGTCCCGGGGCGATCTGCAGACGGGTCAACTAGCGCTGGAGGTCAAGAGCGGACGAGCCGCGCGATGGCGTCAGAGGCTTCTTGCAGCTTGATCTTCGCGTCGTCGCCGCCGGCGGCAGCGGCCTCGAGGACGCAGTGATTCAGGTGGTCGTTCAGGAGACCGAGTGCGACGGATTCGAGGGCGCTGGTCATCGCGGAGATCTGGGTGAGGATCTTGATGCAGTACTGCTCGTCCTCGACCATGTTCTGCAAACCGCGAGCCTGTCCCTCGATGCGGCGCAGCCGACGGAGGTACTGGTCCTTGTCGGAGATGTAGCCGTGGGCGCCGGTGATATCGGCCTGCTCGCTCGTCTGCTCGGTCACGGTGTCCTCATCCCCCTGGTGCTGGTGCAGCTCGTCCGCTGCTGCGCGGGGCGGACGGGTACGGAGGGGCTTTTCAGCCGCTCCGGCTGCTTTCTGCATACTCTAGGGGGGTATGCGTGGGTGTCCCTTCTGATGCCTTCGAACGAGTGACGTGCGGTTTCGGAGGTGTGGATGATGAGCGGCAACGTCGTTTCTTCGCTGTCCACGCCGCTGACGCGCGCGGTGGTCGTGGTGCTGACGCTGGCCGCTCTGCTGCTGGGCGTGTTCGCGATGCACTCCATGATGGGCAGCCATTCCGACGCCTCTCTGTCCGCAGGACACACGCACGCGCAGACCGATGCTCACGCCGACCCGGTAGCTGCGTCGACGGGCGGGATGGCTCTTGCGGCCGGCGCCGATCAGGGCGCGGTCGTGCCGATGGTGCCGTGTGATGACAGTTGCGCGATGGGGTGCGCTCTGATGGCGGCGACGTGCGTCATCGTCTTCTTCCTCGCCTCCCTGATCCTCCTGGCCCGGGTGCCGGCGCTGTTCGCACGCGTGCTGGACGCCGGTCCTCGTCTGGCGCGGCTGGTGCCGCGTGCGAGGTTCCACGTGTATCTGCCGTCGTTGACGGTGTTGTCGATCAGTCGTACCTGATTCGCCCTGTCGTCGCAGCGTCCGCTGCGACCTCATCACCGCGCCCGCAGGGTGCGGTTCCGGCGACTCTCTGCAACCGAATGAACGGATACGACACTCATGAACACCAAGCGCACTCTTCTCGCCTCGACTCTCGCTCTGGCGACCGCGATCACTCTCTCCGCCTGCTCGGACAGCTCCTCCGGGACGAGCGGCATGGAGGGGATGAGCGACAGCAGCTCGTCCGCGTCTGCCGCACCGTCTTCGTCGTCCGCGTCGTCGGCGGAGGACTTCAACGACCAGGACGTGACGTTCGCGCAGATGATGAAGCCCCACCACGAGCAGGCGGTGGAGATGGCCGACATGATCCTCGCGAAGGACGGCATCAGCACCGAGGTGACCGACCTGGCGACGCAGATCAAGGAAGCGCAGGGGCCGGAGATCTCTCAGCTCGAGGAGTGGATCAGCGCGTGGGGTGCTGAGGGCTCGATGTCGGGCATGGACCACAGCATGGACGGGATGATGTCCGACGAGGACATGTCTGCGCTGGAGAGCGCGACCGGCGCCGAGGCGGAGAAGCTGTTCCTTGAGCAGATGATGATGCACCACGAGGGTGCCGTGGAGATGGCGCAGACCGAGGTCGATGAGGGCCAGAACGCGGACGCGATCGACATGGCCGAGATGATCGTGCAGACGCAGACGGAGGAGATCGCGACCATGCAGGATCTCCTCGCGTCCCGCTGACCCGTCTCCCCTCTCCACCCCTTTCCCTCTCTTGGGCGGGCGCAGCGCTGCTGCGTCGCGCCCGAGCGCGCGCGCTACCGCCGCGCCCCGGTGGGGGTCGCCGTACCTGGCGATCCCCGCCCCTTTTCTTCTTCGCGCCCGTCGAGGGCGCTCGAACCAGAAACATTTCCCATGCACCACATTCCTCTTCACCCTCGTCCGCTTCGGTCGGGAACTGCCCGGTGAACGCCGCGTCGATGAGTGACCCGCGCCGCCGTGACCTGCACCGCACCCGAACCCGCACCCGCGAAACGTCCCCGCGGCAGGCCGCGCTAACGCTCGGACGCCGGGTGACGTACACGGCGCCCTCCCGCGCGGACGCTCACGCGTTGCAGCAGGCCGCGCGCGCGGCGGCCCGTCCGCGACCGATCCCGCCGGGCACGGCCACGATGCGGCCGCGTCTGGCTGGGATGTCCGCGATGACTCTCGTCACGATGATCGCGGTGACCTCCTCGATGCCCGCGTTCGCCGTCGAGAGCACCCCGACCACGACCGCGGCCCTGGCCGCCGCGAGCGAGGTGCAGCCGCAGACGTTCGTCGCGGCCGGCGCGGTGCAGCTCACCGTCACCCGGGACGCGTTCGGCGCCGAAGCTAAACCCGAAGTATTGGTGACCGCCGCCGTCGCCACGGAACTCGTGGACGACGCATCAGAAGATTCCGCCGCGTCCATCGAGGACAGCGGTATCGCGGCTGCTGCCTGGCGGGTGCCGGTCGCGGGCCGCATCTCAAGCACGTTCGGTCCTCGCCCGGATGCTCCGGTCGCGGGAGTGAGCGCGTTCCACAAGGGCACCGACCTCGCCGCCCCTTGCGGAACCCCCGTGGTCGCGGCGACCGGCGGCACGGTCGAGGAAGCCGGGTACGCCGGCAGCTACGGCAACTGGGTCCTGCTGGAGAACAGCGACGGCATCGAGACCGGCTATGCGCACAACAGCGACCTGCTCGTGAATGTGGGCGACACGGTCGCCGCCGGCGACCTGATCGCACTCGTGGGCTCCACCGGGGCCTCGTCCGGCTGTCACCTGCACTTCGAGACGCGCGTGGACGGCAGCCCCGTGGACCCGGAAGGCTTCATGAGCGATCTGGGGGTCGGTCTTGGCTGAGTCGCATGCCACGCCCGCATGGGGGCCGTCGTCGTCATCCTGACGGTGGCCCTGCTCACCGGCTGCACCACCACGGCAGGTCAGGAGACGGGCGCGCCTGCGTCAGAACACGGCGAGTTGGAGCACGTGCACGGGCTGGGCTGGGATCCGGTGACGGGGCTCACCTATGCGGCTGCGCACTCGGGAGTGTGGGTGATCCCCACCGACGCCCTCCCCGACACCTACCCCACCACCCCTCCTGCAAGTGTCGACGCAAGCTCGGGCACGGGGCCGATCGGTGGGCGGGCGCAGGACACGATGGGATTCACGATCACCGCGGAGGGTGTGTTCTATGCCTCCGGGCATCCCGACCCCGCGGATAGCTCAGCGGCAGGACCCAACCTGGGCCTGATCAGCAGTACCGACGCGGCCGCGACATGGGAGCCGCTCTCCCTCAGCGGGGAGACGGACTTCCACGACCTCGCAACCGTCGCCCTCACCGACACAGCTACCCGCGTCTACGGATATGACGCGGGTGACGCCACGATCCGTCGCAGCGACGACTCGGGAACGAGCTGGACGTCGACGGCGCAACTGGCGCTGCGCGATCTGAGCGCCGATCCGCAACGCCCCGACCGGGTGTTCGCGACCACCGAGACGGGCTTGCAGGTCAGCGACGACGCCGGGATCACATTCCAGCCTGTTCCCGACGCTCCAGCGCTGTACCTCGTGGAAAGCAGCGCGACCGGCGAACTGGTCGGCGTCGACGTCGACGGAACCGTGTGGACGGGCACCGCCGACGGCGGCTGGAAGAGCCACGGAACTCTCACGGGAACCCCGGAGGCATTCGCGATCGTCGACGGCGAGGAGAGATGGGTCCTCGCCGCCGATGACCGCGGCATCGTCGCCAGCCGCGACTACGGCCTCACCTGGACGGTGCTGCGCCCGTCCTCATAACGAGAACATCCGCCCTGCCTCGCCAACCGCGGCGGAACCAATTACCTCTTACCCACTACACGGCTATGAATTCTTCATATGCCTGAAGCTGAAAAGGAAACCAAGACAATGAATGACGACATGATGGATATGACGTCCATGCAACCTGCCTTCCCGGACTGGCTGACACCCGTGTCCTGGTTCTTCGTCGCGCTGGGAGTGCTGAGCGCGATCGTGGTTCTGTACGAGATCGTCGGTCGGCGGCACCGTCAACGCAACGGTGCGATGAACCTGGTGTGGCCCGTCGCGGCGCTGTTTCTGGGGCCGGCCGCCGTCTGGGCGTTCCGCAGATGGGGCAGGGACCATTCCGCCCCGTCCTCGCCTTCCGAGGTCGGGTCGGATGGTCGTCTCAGCCGCGACGCTGTCGCGGGAAGCACGCCCGGTGGTGCTGCGGCGACGGTCGGGCACTTCATCGGGGTGCCGCTCGTCGTGGCGAGCGGCCTGACCATCGCCGGCACGAACCTGTGGGTGCTGATCATCGTCATCGCCCTGCTGGCGATCGGGCTGCTGTTCGTCTTCGAGTACTTCTTCGCCGCACCCGTGTCCCGCGGTACCGCGGGACGACGTGCCGGGGTGGCGCTGGTGGCGGCGGCACTGACGGTGGTGGCTTTCGATATCGGTATGGGCGGCTGGATGCTCCTCATGCATTTCGGGAACTTCATGCCAGCTCCGACCGACATCCGGTTCTTCTTCCTCATGCAGATCGGCCTCGTCCTCGGATTCCTCACCGCCTACCCGATGGTTCGGGAACTGCTTCGCCGTCGTGCCGTAGCCGTGTGAGCGGTCCCGCAGCGTCCGGGCCCTCGGACCGGACGCTGCGGCTCTCACTGAGGCGGCTACGACAGCTCGGTGACCTCGTGGCGCGATGCTCGCGGCTGCGAGGCACCGTCTCCCCCTCGAGCCAGCGCTGACCGCGTGCTGGCCTCAGGGGTGAGGTCCAGCCGACGCAGCAGCTGCGCGTTCACAGCGACCACGACAGTCGATGCGGACATCAGCAGAGCTCCCACCGACATCGGCAGCACGAAACCGATCGGGGCCAGTACTCCGGCGGCCAGGGGGACGGAGAGGAGGTTGTAGCCGGCCGCCCACCACAGGTTCTGCTTCATCTTCCGGAAGCTCGCCCGGGACAGCTCGATCACGGACAGCACCGACCGGGGGTCATCGGAGGCCAAGATCACCCCGGCGGATGCGATCGCGACATCGGTGCCCGCGCCGATCGCGATTCCCACGTCGGCTTGCGCGAGAGCGGGAGCGTCGTTGACGCCGTCGCCGACCATCGCGACTCGTCGGCCCTCGCGCTGCAACTCGATGACCTTTGCGGCCTTGTCCTCCGGCTTCACGCCGGCGAACACCCGGTCGATGCCGAGCTCCTCGCCCACGGTGCGGGCAACCGCTTCCGCGTCGCCGGTGATCATGACCACCTGCACACCGATCGCGTGCAGCGCGTCGACAGCCTGCCGGGACTCCTCCCGCACCTCGTCCGCGAGCCCGAGGGCACCGATGACCTGACCGTCACGGAGGACGTGCAGGATGATCATCCCTTCCGCCTCCCACGCGCGTGTCTGCTCGAGCGCGACCGCGTCGTGCGCGCGCAACATCGACGGTCCGCCGACGCTCACCGTGCGGCCCTCGACCTGCGCCGTGACGCCGACAGCGGTCGACGCTTGGAAGCCGGTCGCCTCCGGCACCTGTACGCCGCGGCTAGTCGCGGCTCCCGCGATCGCCCGCGCGAGGGGATGCTCGCTGTCCGCCTCGACCGCCGCGGCGACCGCGAGCAGCTGCTCCTCGTTCACCCCGTCGACGGTGTGCACGGCGGCAAGAGTGGGCTCGCCCTTGGTCAGGGTGCCCGTCTTATCGAACAGGACCGTGCTCACCGTGCGCATGCTCTCCAACGCGAGACGGTCTTTGACGAGGACGCCGCCCTTCGCGGCGCGCTCGGTCGCGATGGACACCACCAGCGGGATCGCGAGTCCCAGCGCGTGCGGGCACGCGATGACCAGAACCGTGATGGTGCGGATCACCGCGTCGTCGGGGCTGCCCAGTAGCGACCACACGATCGCGGTGATCACTCCCGCGCCCAACGCGAACCAGAACAGCCACCCGGCAGCGACATCGGCGATGCGCTGCGCCCGGGAGGACGAGTTCTGCGCCTCCGTGACCAGGCGCTGGATGCCGGCGAGAGCGGTGTCGTCTCCGACGGCCGTCACCTCCACCCGCAACGCCGTGTCCGTGGCGACCGTGCCGGCCACGACCATCGACCCCGGGCCGCGACTGACCGCACGGGACTCCCCGGTGATCATCGACTCATCCACGTCCGCGGTGCCCTCGAGGACCCGGCCATCTGCCGGCACCCGGCCGCCGGGACGCACGACCACGACATCCCCCTGCACCAGGTCCGCGGGAGACACCTTCTCCACCTCACCCTCGCGCACCCGCTCCGCCTCATCCGGCAGCAGCGCCGCGAGAGAGTCCAGCGCGGAGGACGTCTGCGCGAGAGAGCGCATCTCGATCCAGTGCCCGAGCAGCATGATCACGATCAGCAGCGCCAGCTCCCACCAGAAGTCCAGCTCGTGATCCACGAGCCCCGCGCTCGCACCCCACGACGCAAGGAACGCGACCGTGATCGCCAACGCGATCAGCAGCATCATCCCCGGCGTCCTCGAGCGCAGCTCCGACACCGCGCCCTGCAGGAAGGGCCGGCCGCCCCAGACGTACATCACCGTCCCGAGCACCGGCGAGATCCAGCCGACTCCCGCAACGTCGGGGAGGGAGTAGCCCAGGATCATCGAGAACATGCCGCTGAACACGACCACCGGCACCGCGAACACCAGCATGATCCAGAACAACCGCCGGAACTGGCCGACATGATCGCCGTGGCCGCCGTGGCCGCCGTGGCCGCCGTGGCCGCCGTGGCCGCCGTGGCCGCCGTGGCCGCCGTGGCCGGCAGCGCCCGCCGTCATGTTGTGGCCTGCGTGAGGATCAGGCTCTCCGCGCATCTGGTGCCCGGCGTGCCCGTCAGGGGCCGTACTCACGTGATGACCTGTCCTTCCCGCGTCGACGTCGCGTGCTTCGACGGTGCGGTGATCACTCTCGTGCTCGTCATCGTGCAGGTGGTGCTGCGCCATCATGACTCCTTCCGGCCGCTTCCGGCCTGATCCGACGGTATACCCCCCGGGGGTATCAGACAACGGGGTGATCGGGCGGAAGATTCCCGACTTGACCGAAGATGTCGGGGCAGGGGCAACGCACCACATCGATACGGGATGGGTTGGGCGGGTGCCTAGGCTGAGCGCATGAGTGACTCCAACCCGTCTGGCACGCCGTCGCCCGTCCCGGAGCGCCCCCGCTGGGTGAAGGTGTTCATGGTCGTCGTCGTCGTCCTCGCGATCGGCTTCATCGTCGTGCACCTGCTCACCGGCGGCGGGGCGCAGATGATGAATCACTGATGATGCTCGGCCCGCGAGCTCGCCGAGTCGCCCTCACCGTCCACGTCCTGGTGTCCGTGGGCTGGTTCGGCGCGGTGGGCGCGTTCCTCGCGATCGCGCTCGTCGGAGCGACCAGCAGCGACCCCTTCACGGTCCGAAGCGCCTACTTGGCGTTGGACCCGCTGGGGACGTTCGTCATCATCCCGTTCGCCCTCGCCTCCCTCGCCACCGGAATCCTGCAAGGCCTCGGAACGCACTGGGGACTGGTGCGCCACTACTGGGTGGCGATCAAGCTGTGGCTGAGTGTCTTCGCAACCGCAGTCCTCCTGCTGCACACGCGCCTCATCGAGACGATGTCCCTCGCCGCCCGCCACGGGCTCATCCCCTCCACGCTCGAGGGAACCCGCACGCAACTGGTCGTCGCGACCGCCGGCGGCGCCGTCGTTCTCGTGGTTATCACCGCCCTGTCCGTCCTCAAGCCTCGCGGCCGCACCCGGATCGGGCTGAGAGCAACCCGAACGACCTGACCGGCGTTGAGTTCCGGCGTGTCAGCGCCGAGACAATGAGGAGGCGCGGGGGTGATCGCTGCCCGGGCGCAGCGCTATCCAGAGCCCGCACCGCCGGCACACGTACGCGGCGCCATCGTTGAGTGCGTGAACCTGACGTCGACGGCGGGCCCGTCCGCAGCAGGAACAGGTGACGGAGGAATCAGGGTTCACGGGCAGCGATCGCTTCCACGAGCTGCTCCGTCGTCGGAAGACCCGCCAGCCCGCTCGGCGTGAAGTAGATCCGACAGGCAAGATCCGTGGTCCGCCCGCCCGACGGGAACAGGTCTTCCCCGTCGAGGGTGATCGTCGGGGAACCCGCGAAAGCGACGCCGGCGGCGTCCTCCGGTGTCGCCAGAAGCCGGTAGGTGACGGGGATGTCGGAGTGGCCGGTGGACTTCAGCGCCTGGTCCAGGCGAGGGCCGACGTCCTTCCAGTTCGGGCAGTCGTCGATGTGAAGAACCTCGATCATCATTCTCCGATCATCCTCCCGCCGTGCGCGTCGCACCCGAGGAGAGCACTTCTGAGGTTGAGGGTGTCTGCCCCGGAACATCAATCGTCAGCCCGCTCGTGGCTCGCCTGTCGGCGCCCGCTCTAGTCATCGTCATCGTCGTCTTCTACGAGCTCGCCTTCCCAGGCCTCGCGTCCCTCGTGAATGGCGAAGAGAGCGATGACGAACCCTGCAACCGGGTCAAGCCACGCGGCTCCAGTGAGGGCGTAGAGGACGAGCCCGACGAGGGTGGAGACGCTCAACAGCACGCAGATCCGAGTCTCCGCTGCGTCCGCGAGGATCAGGGGGTCTCCGAGCCTCTTCCCGACACGCGTTTTCACCGCCGCAAGGACCGGCATGACGATGATCGAGAGGATCAGGAGCACGATGCTGACCGGGGAGGACTCGGGAGCGTCACCCGCGATCAGGCTGCGGATGCCCTCGATGCTCACGTAGGCGGCGAGGAGGAAGAACGTCACGGCAACGAACTTCAACGTGCGCCGCTCCTTCGCTTCGTCCGCCTCACCATGCCGCAGCCGCGCCGCCAGGCGCAGCCCTACCAGCACGGCGGCGATCGACTCGATGCCGGAGTCGATGCCGAACCCGATCACGGACACGAGTCCCGCGGCGATACCGGCCGCGATCGCGACGATGCCCTCGATGACGTTGTAGGCGACGGTGAACTGCGCCAGGCGCAGCCCGCGTCGGGTCAGCTGTTCGGTCTCGGCGGGGGTGAGTGCGCTCATTCGGTGGTCCTCTCGGGGCGGGGGTGACGGGTCAGATGGGGAGGACGAATCCGTTGATCAGGTTCTGGAGGCGGTAGATCAACTGGGTCCACAGGCCGCTGACCATGGCGGTGCCGATGAGGATGAGTAGCCCTCCGCCGAGGAGGTTGATGGTGCGGATGTGGCGTTTGAGGAAGCTGGTCGCGGTGGCGGCCCAGGAGAATCCGAGGGCGATCAGCAGGAACGGCAGTCCCAGGCCCAGGCAGTACAGCAGGCCGAGGAACGCGCCGCGGCCGGCGGAGGCGCCGTCCAGGCTCAGCGCGGAGATCGCGGCGAGGGTGGGCCCGAAGCAGGGTGTCCAGCCGAGCCCGAACACGACACCGAGCAGGGGTGCTCCGGCGAGTCCGGTCGCGGGTTTCCAGCGGGGGCGGATGGTGCGTTGCAGGAACCGGACCTGCCCGATGAACACGACACCCATGAGGATCACGAGCGCCCCGAGGATGCGGGTGACGGTGTCCTGCCATTCGAGCAGCCATGTCCCGAGGGCGCCGAACGCGGCGCCGTAGGCGATGAACACGACGGCGAATCCGGCGACGAACAGGCCCACCCCGGCGACGAGGCGACGGCGGCTGCCGGCGGCGAGGTCGGGGTTCCCGCCGATGTAGGCGAGATAGCCGGGCACGAGGGGCAGCACGCACGGGGACGCGAACGAAACGAGGCCGGCGAGGACCGCGATGGGCGCGGCGAGCAGGAGTTGGCCGCTGAACACGGCCTCTCCCCAGTTCACGAGGCCGCCTCCGCGATGGTGTCCGCGATGAGGGTGTCGAGGATGGAGCGGGCAGTGACCCGGCCGAGGATCCGCGCGGCGGGTCGGCCGTCGACGTCGAGCACGAGCGTGGTGGGGACGGCGTTCGCGGCGAACTTCCCGGAGAACGCGAGGGCCACGGCGGCGTCGGTGTCGATGATCGAGGGGTAGGTGATGCCGTAGGTGTTCGCAAATGAGGTGGCGGTGTCGGCCTGGTCACGAACGTTGACACCGAGAAACGCCGCACCGTTCCCGTCGTACTGCTCGTGCAGCGCCTGCAGGTCGGGTGCTTCGGCACGGCAGGGCGCGCACGCGGCGTACCAGAAGTTCACGACGAGCACCTGCCCGCGGTACTCGTCGGAACTGATCGCGTCACCCGTCTCGCTCGTTCCGACGAAGTCGACCGGCTCGCCGCGGCTGCCGACAGGCCATTCGATGACGGTGCCGTCGCCGGCGACGTAGTTCTTATTCGACCCACCCCGGTACTGCTCTGCGAGGTCATCCCGCGCGCATCCGCTGGTCCCGAGGCCGATCATCGCGAGCGGGGGAAGGGCCAGTAGGGCGCGACGGCTGAGGGCGCTCACGAGGCGAGGGCGGCGTCGAGAGCGGCCTGGATGTCCTCGATGCGTTCGAGCTGGATCGCCTCGTCGTTCACGAAGATCGTCGGCGTGCCCTGCACCCCCAGGTTCTTGCCCGCCTCGAAATCAAAGCGCACCCGCTCCAACGTCGACGGGTCAGCCACATCCGCGTCGTACTGCTCCAGATCGAGGCCGATCTCCTCCGCGAAACCGCGGAACACGTCGGCCTTGGAGTCCTGACTCTCACCCCAGCTCGCCTGCGTCTGGAACATCCGGTCGTACATCTCCTCGAACCGGTCCTGCCGCGCGGCTGCCTCGACTGCGACGGCCGCGTTCTCGGAGTTACGGTGCGAGGGGATCGGGAAGTAGCGGGTCGCGAACGTGACCCGTCCCGCGTACTCCTCACGCAGCTGCTCGATGGTCGGGTACACGGCCGCGCAGACCTCGCACTCGAAGTCGAGGAACTCGACCAGCGTCACCTTCCCGTCCTCCGCCTGATCGAGCACGTGCGTGTTCTGTTCGAGGACGGGGGTCGCGGCGGCGACCTCCTCGCGGGAGGAAGAGAACGGCCGGAAGATTGCGATCGCGGCGATGACCGCGACGACGAAGACAGCCGCGGCGATCGCGATCAGGTTGACCTTGGTGCTGGTTCTCACGTGTGGTGCTTTCTGTCAGGCCGATGGTCGGCAGAAACGAGGGAACGGTGCCGTGATCCGGCGGAAGGAGAGGCGCAGGCCTGCGCCTCCATCAGGTTTCGCTCGTCTGCGGTTCGGGAGCGTCCGCTCTGCTGAAGACTTGCAGGACGGCCCAGCCGGCGATGCCGCAGGTGGTGAAGATGTCGGCGATGTTGAAGATCGCGAACCAGTCGACCGCGATGAAGTCCACGACCTCCCCGCTCAGCGGCGTGTCTGCGGCGCGGCTGATGCGGTCCCAGATGTTCCCCACGCCGCCGCCGGCGGCGAGAGCGAGAAGAGCCGTACCGCCCAGCGGAGCGCCGCGGACGGCCCGCACGAACACCCACACCGTGAGGGTCGTGAGAACGACGATCAGTCCCACCGCCAGGGGAGGTCCCGGCTCTGAGCCCATCCCGAAGGCGACGCCGGGGTTGAAGATCAACTCGAACCGCGCCCCGAGCGCGAGCTCGATCGTCTGCCCGTCATCCAGCTGCGTCAGTGCCCAGCTCTTCGTGAGCTGATCGAGAGCGAATGCGGCCGCGATCAGCGCGGCCACCAAGGCGACCCGGAGGACGGGCCTGCGTGTGGCGGGCATCAGAGCAGCTCGAGGAGTCGGGGTACGACACCCGACTCGATCAGGATGAACAGACCCAGGCCGATGAACACGGCCGGCACGAGCCAGTGCTCGACCCTCTCGAGCAGCTCCGTCACCGTCTTGTTCGTGCCGACGACGCGGGCGACCAGGCACCACACCGCGACGAGGAGGAAGAACACGATGATCGTGACCACCGTGTCCGGGATCGGGCTGGTGCGGAACACAGGCGTGTAGAGGGAGATGTTGTCTGCGCCGTTCGCGATTGTGATCCCCGCGACGCCCAGCAGCCCGACCGCGCTGATCGAACTCTCGTCGTCGTCGTCGTCGTCGTCATCATCGCCCCTGCGGCGCAGGGTGCGGATGAGCCCGTACAGACCGATTGCCAACGGGATCAGGCCCAGAAGCCCCACCCACTCGTCAGGGATGATCGTCAGGCCGGCGGCGGCCACGACGCTGATTGCGACGAGAGTCGCGAAGCCGAGGTACTGCCCCGCCACGACCCTCCATCCGGGCAGTGAGCCACGGGCGGACGCGAGGAACAGCACCGTCAGAACCACAATGTCGTCGATGTTCGTCGCAGCAAACAAGCCGATCGCCGCGACGATCGTGCCGATCACTTCGCCACCTCCGCGCCCCGACCAGCATCCGACACTGCGTCCGCGTCACGCGCGCTGCGAGCTTCCGACCCGAACCTGCCGCACAGATCGACCAGGAACCCCGTCGCCTCCAGCAGCGCCTCAGCAGACTCGAGAAGATCGATCAGCTCCGGACGGGCCAGGGAGTAGAACACCTGCCGTCCCTCCGCACGCCCCACGACCAGCCCACACTCACGCAGGCAACTCATGTGCTCAGAAGCCGTCGACTGCGCCACCCCCAGCTCCGCCACCAGATCGCTGACCCGAGCCTCACCATGCTGGAGCCGGCGCACGATCTGAAGACGCTTGGGCTCGGCCAAGGAGTGGAAAAGGGAGACGGCGGCAGAAGCGCCCCGCACATGATCAATCGGCATTCACCGATGTTATCGACACAAATCGATTCTGGCGACCAGAGGCGCTCTGGCCTCCATCGATGGCACGCCGCGCGGCGAAGCGTGTCCAACCGCCCGTGTCCGAGAGCTACGTCCGGCGAGGCACGCTCGCAGCGCAGTCAGGGACGTAGCTCACATCGGTGAGCAAATGTTGCTGCCCCCTTTGTTTCAAGCCATACTGATGACGCATGGATACACGTGCGCCCGAAGCCAGCCACCCGGCTGGCTTTCTGCGTTAACGGGCGGTCCGCGCTTCGAGTAGGCCCTGGACGCTCCTAAGTGGCGATCCCACGCCGCGGCACGGCGATTTTCCGCCGAACGATGTCACCCCCTACCTTGATGATGGGCACTCGACCTGTCGCCCGATCAGCCGGCCTCGAGCCGGCTTTTTTCATGCCCAGGATCTGAGCAGTTCGCGCTCTCTTGGCCCACTCCTCTCCTGCCGGCACCCGAATGGTTGCCGGTAAGGAGTAGAACCGAGCCGACCGGCTCGGTGTCATCTGGACGCGCTCGCGCGTTCACCCCGCGGAGGTCACATTGCTGAACTCGCTGATCGAGATGCTGCTGAAGGAGGTGGACCCCAACGTCGCGCTCGTGTGCATCACGAGCTACTTCGGACTCCGATTCATGGTGAAGAAGATCGAGGACTTCCTCGTCATCTTCCTTCCCAGCAAGGAGCCCGCTCGACGCAAGGCCCTCCTCCAGCGAAGCCGACGCCCCAAGGCGTAACTCGAAAACGCCCCTCCGTGGAGGGGAGAGCTCTGTCTTCTAGTGCCTCACAAAACAGTAGCTTTTTGAGACACCCGACCGAGCAGTGGCTCGAGGTTTGCTGTGCACGAGATCTCGGGCGCGACTCTGTCTCGGAAAGCCGTCTTGCCGTGTTTCGTCTCAGGACAGGACGCGGAGGGTGTTTCCGAGTCAGAATGACGTCGTGAGGCTTCTGGGTTATACGCGTGTGAGTACGTCGAGTCAGGACGCGCAGCTGCAGCTCGACGCGCTCGTCACCGCCGGGGTGCAGAAGCGCGACGTCTTCGCGGACGTCACCTCGGGGAGCAAGACCGCGATCGAGCGCTCCGGCATGAAGAAGCTGCTCGAGTACGCCGAGGACGGGGACACCGTCGTCGTCTGGCGAGTCGACCGTCTCGGCCGCTCCCTGATCGATGTCCTGAACACGGTGAACCTGCTGCGCGAGCGCGGCGTTCAGGTCCGATCGATCTCCGACGGCATCGACCCGTCGACGTCGACGGGCCGGCTGATGCTGAACATGCTCGCCACCCTCGCCGAGTACGAGCGCGAACTTATCGTCGAACGCGTCAACGCCGGCATCGCCGCCGCTCGAGCGAGCGGGACCCGCTTCGGCCGGCCCCTCTCAGACCCGGTAGTCGTCGCGGACAAGCTCGCCATCGCCGCTGATGCTCGAGCCCGCGGGCGCACTGCCGAGGACGCTGCTCGTCTCGTCGGGTGGAGTCGCGCGACGCTCTACCGTCACCAGCAGGCCCACGCGGCCCGCGAGAGCGCAGCGATGTAGCGACTGATGGACGGCCTCGAGCGGTGGCGGATCCTTCGACTTCACGTCGAAGATCAGGTCCCCCTCGCGGCCATCGCCCGCGAGAGCGGCATCGGCACGCGGACGCTGCAGCGCTGGCATCAGCTCTATAAGAAGAACGGGCTCGCCGGGCTCGACGACACTGCGAGGACCGACAAGGGCGGCCGGCGCACGGATCCGGCGACCGTCGCCGCCATCGAGCGGCTCGCCCTGACTCGGCGTCGTCCGTCAATCGCGACGTTGCATCGCACCACCGTCGAGGGATGCCTGCGCGACGGCCGGCCGGTCATCTTAAGCCCTTTTTCGTGGAAAGCAATGAAGTCACTGCCTCGACAGGAAGCTTCTGAGAACCTTCGTGCGTTGCTTGCCCAACCCATTTGATGCCATTCTCATCGGCCTTGATAGACGCGGTTCCAACGGGTTCCGAAAGCTCTTGGGCTGTATCCATACCATGAAGTAGTGCGGCTTCCACTCCTTCGGACGTGAGAAGCTGTTCATGCCACCCGAAAACGTTGGAGGGTCCTCTTCGATATCTATAGAGGATGAAGGCGTCATTAGGTTCCTGTGCCCAGCAGTGAATAAGTTCGATATCACCAGCACGATCTTGCTTTAGGAAGACACGCACTCCTCGCAGGAAGGCGTCGGCTGTATGTTCCGCTTGTGTCATTGCCTTACTCCTTCTAATCGACAGTAGCAGAGGAGAAGAGTAGATCTCTTCTCCTCTGCTACTGACCGAACTTACTCCGTGAACATGATCTTCGGCAGGGGCGCGTAGTCGAACGCGACCTCGGTCACGTCGCTTGCGATCTCTGCCTTCAGCTCCTCGATCTCCGGCGACGCGAGGATCTCGGCCTGCTTCGCTTGTTGGTCCGCCGTGAGCCCTTCCTCCGCAGGCGTGCTCGACCGGCTAAACGGGTTGTCGACACCTGGGTAGTCAATCGAGTACGTCACCCAGTCGGCGCAGCGAGCTTCGCCGCCCTGCTTGCAGTAGAGGGTCTGCATGCCCATCTTTCCGCCGACGGGCCATCCGTAGTACAGGTCGTACGACCGGGGATTGTAGATGCCCAGCAACTCGACCTGCTCGCGGAGCACGCACCTGCCGTCGACGCAGTCGTAGTTGCCCGCGTAGGCCTTGAGATTGTAATTGCCGTTCCCCTGCAGCGTGCTGTTCGTGGAAGCCATCACCTTCTTCATTGCGTTGGTGCTCCAGATGTTGTGCTTGTGGAAAACCTTGTCGAGGCCCCACCCGCGCTCGATGTCTGCATCGTAGAAGCCGCGCCGGATCGGGAAACTCCCATGCGTACTGCTCGACACCGTCGCGAAGGTGTCTGTACTGGGGTAGCCGGCGGGCGGTTGTGCTGCCATCACCGGTCCCGTAGAGACCAGTCCGATTCCGGTGGCTGCGATGCCCGCAATAAGCAGGCTTGCAGCGAAGGAACGGAAACGCTTCATGCGATCCACCTTTAGCTTCTTGTCTCTACTCTCATTGGCACTTCTGAATTCCCTCAATGGCATATCGAACGGCCTTTCATCTGTAGCGTTTTTTCAGATGCGGATTGATCTCCGCGTTTGAAGAAGGCTTGCAGCGAAGTCAGGAACGGTCAAGAGCGGAGCTTCAAGTGGCGGGATAAGTGGCGCGTTCGTGAGCGAGGAGTCTTACTCGGATCTTCGTGAATTCGGCTCTACTTCTTTCTCTCCTCCGCTTTCGCTTGCTTCAGCGCCCTCGGTTGGCGTGGCCGGAAGGGTGGCGGCCAGCGCGCTGGTGAGATCACTTCGGGGGCCGCCCGCAATGCGACTCTCGTTAGCAGCACACTCCGATCGACCATATGAGTATGTGTCACGTTCCAGGCGTGTGGTGAGGGGATGAAAGGTATGACAGGAGCGAAAAATCGCAGCACACCAGTGAAACCACTCCAAGATCGAGCTCATCGAACGCGAGCCGCGATCGTCGCGGCGGCACGCGAAGTCGTCATCGAGGTGGGTAGAGATCGGGCGACAACCGCCAAGGTGGCGGCTCGCGCCAGCGTCGGCATCGGCACTCTCTACCGGTATTTCGTCGATTTCGCGGATGTGCTCGAGGCTGTTTATGCAGAGGATCCGATCTACGATAGACATCAAGCGGTACTGAGAGCTGCGCACAAGGCGACCGACTCGGAGAGCGCCGAGACCGTCGCGGTGGAAGCTCTTCAAGAACTCATAAAGGAACTCAGGGCTGAGTCGCTTCTCGAAGCCGAGCTGCGTCTTTACACCTGATCTTGGGATCGTGCGAGCAACCCGCGGTGTCCGCTCGCATCGCAGAAGGCCTTCGTTTGTTCAGCGAGCGCACGCATCGGATGCCTCGCCACGAGGGACCATCAGCGCTCGCCGCCCGCCCGCTCCCCGAACTCCACGAGCTTCGCGAACAGGTCCTCGATCAGCCAGCGGGTGTCGAACGCCTCGCAGACCCGGATCGCGTGCGGCCCGGAGTCGGGCAGGAGCTCGCCGTCCGTGGAGAACCTCGGCGCGCGGCGCTCCCGCCAGCGTCCGCCGGCGGGGTTCATCACGGCGCCGATCGCCGGGCTGTCACCCAGCGACCGGAAGTCGAGCGGCCCGTACGGGATGGTGTCGTTGAACGCGATCAGCTGGTCCACCAGGTAGTCGCCGAGGGGGCTCGTGCCGCGGAGCCGCGTGCGGAGCTCGGCGTGCCCGACTCCGACTCCGGAGTACACGGGCATCGGGATCTGCCACAGGGCGATGCCCGACTCGAGGACGCCGTTCGCGGCGTCGACGTCGTTGATCAGGTTGAACTCGGGGCTGTAGGCGGGGATCTCGTCGTAGGGCGGGCCGCCGACCCAGACGACCACGATGTCGCGGGAGGCGATCGACGGCTCGAGCAGCAGGGCGGCGGCGACGTCGGTCAGCGGCCCGAGCACGGCGATCCACAGCCGGCCGTGGTCGCGCAGAGCCTCCGCGACGATCAGGCGGGCGCCGTCCGACGCCTCGGCGGGCAGGGCCGACTCGGCGCCGTCGACGACGGTCACCGTCGATCCCGCCAACTCCACGATGCGGTCGATCTCGGCGCGCGACTCCGGCATGCTCCCCGGCCGGCCGAAGTGCGCCGCCACCAGACCGCGGACGTCGAGGGTGTCGGTCAGCAGCGCCTGGACGATCGCGAACTGGTCGTCGGCCTCGTTCGCGGCGTCGGTGCTGACGATCAGGCGGTGCGGGGAAGGCGGGGTCATGCGGACTCGCGCTGCACGAGGGTCGTCGCGAGGATCGGCTGCCGGTCGACCGGGCGGCCCTGCACGACGGCGACGACGGTCTCGGCGGCGACGCGGCCCATGTCCTCCAGGGGCTGGCGGATGGTCGTGAGGGTCGGATCCGAGGTGGTCGCGATGACGACGTCGTCGAAGCCGATGACGGAGACGTCGGCGGGGACGCGGCGGCCGGACGCCTGGAGCACGCGGATCGCGCCGTTGGCCATCAGGTCGGAGGAGGCGAAGACGCCGTCGAGGTCGGGGTGGCGCTGCAGGAGGCGGGCCATCGCGGCGGAACCGCTCTCGAGGGTGAAGGCGCCGTGCACGATCGGGCTGGAGTCGAGGCCGAGCTCGGTCAGCTCGTCGCGCCAGCCGCGGATACGGTCGCGGGCGGGCTCCATGTCGTGCGGGCCGGCGATGATGCCCAGGCGCCGGCGGCCGGAGTCGGCGAGCGCGCGGGCGGCGAGGCGGCCGCCTCCGTAGTTGTCGGAGTCGATGACGATCGCGTCCTCGGGCAGGGCGACGCGCGGGCGGCCGACCCAGGCGATCGGCACGGGGGAGTCGGCCAGCGCCTGGGCGAGGTGGGTGATCTCGTGCTGGAGGATCACGATCGCGCCGTCGACGGCCCGCGAGCGGAGGAAGCGGGGGATGCGGTCGCTGTCGTCGTGGTCGGCGGGCAACAGCACGGGCTGCACCTCGCCGGCGTAGAGGCCCTTCGCGGCGCCCTTCAGCACCGAGGTGAAGAACGTCCCGGTGAGGCTGTCGAGCTCGTTGAAGGCGACGATCAGGGCGATGGCCCCGGCCCGCCCGCCGCGGAGCATCCGGGCGGCGCTGTTCGCCTCGTAGCCGAGGGACTTCGCGGCGCGCTCGACCGCGGCGGTCATCCGGACGTCGACATTGGTGCCGCCTGCGAGCACCCGGGCGGCGGTGGCGCGCGAGACGCCCGCGGCCTGGGCGACGTCCACCAGCGTGGGTCGAGTCATGCTGCTTCCTTCTGCGAGGGGAGGTTCCGGCTTCCGCGCCTCCCCGCGGAGCACGGTGGGGAGAACGTCGGAGTGAAGACTCGCACGGGGCGGCGGGCGGCCGTCCGGAACTGCTCGATTTGCGAAACTTCCCTTTGATACTAGGCGGAGATCGTTATCTCGCGGAGACCGGTTCTCGCTTGCATCGTGCTCGCGGGCGGGTTAGGTTGGCCGCCAAGAGATCGTTCTCTGAGGCCCGCCCTCACCGAAACCCTGCGAATCCCCAACGAAGAGGAATTGTCGTGAAAAGAAGCCTGACGGCCGTAGCCGCAGCAGCAGCAGTAGTCGCGCTCACCCTGACCGGGTGCTCGTCCGGAGGGGGAGGAGGCGCCTCGGACGACCCGAACGCCGAAGCCACCTTCTGGTCCTTCACCGGCATCAACGCCAAGGACAGCGTCGACGAGTACCTCGCGAAGATGCCCGACGCGAAGATCAAGCTCTCCGAGGTCGGCAGCACGACCGAGACCGCCACCGCCCTCACCGCGGCCCTCGCCGGCGGTAAGGTGCCCGACCTGGTCATGATCCAGAACGACGACCTGCCCCAGTTCGTCGCCAACAGCTCGAACTTCCTCGACCTGCGCACCCTCGGCGGCGACGACGTCGCCTCGACCTACCTCCCGTGGGCCGCCTCCGCCGCGACCGCCGACGACGGCTCCGTCGTGGGCGTCCCGACCGACGTCGGCGGACTGGGCTTCGCCTACCGCGCCGACCTCTTCGAGCAGGCCGGCCTGCCGACCGAGCCCGACCAGGTCGCCGAGCTCTGGAAGGACTGGCCGTCCTTCATCGAGACCGGCAAGAAGTACACCGAGGCGACCGGCAAGCCGTTCGTCGACAACATCGAGACCAGCGTCTTCTTCTCGACCGTCAACCAGGTCTCGGAGAAGTACTACTCGCCCGACGGTGAGCTGGTCTACGACACCAACCCGCAGGTGAAGGACGCGTTCCAGGTCGCCGTGGACACCAAGGACGCCGGCATCAGCGCCGGCATCGCCGCCTGGTCCTCGGGCTGGGCTCCGGGCCGCGCGAACGGCGCCTTCGCCGTGACGATCGCCCCCTCGTGGATCCTCGCCGGCATCAAGACCGACGCCCCCGACACCGCCGGCAACTGGCGCGTCACCAGCGTCCCCGGCATCGGCGGCAACTGGGGCGGCAGCGTCATCGCCATCCCCGCCCGCGCCGAGCACCCCGAGGCCGCCTGGCAGTACATCAAGACGATGATGTCGGCCGAGGGCCAGACCGACCACTTCAAGGCCTCGGGCACGCTGCCCGCCGCCACCGAGGCGGTCGCCAGCGAAGAGGTCCAGTCGTACACCGACCCGTTCTTCGGCGACTCGAAGATCGGCGAGGTCATGGCCACCTCCGTCGAGCAGTTCCCGTCCTTCTACAACGGACCGGACACCACCCCGATCAACGGGGCGCTCCTCAACACCCTCGTCGAGCTGGAGGCCGGCAACGTGACCTCCGACAAGGCGTGGTCGACCGCACTCGACACGGCCAAGCAGGCCATCGGCGGCTGATCGCACCACCCACCCGAGCGGCCCGGCGCCTCGCGCGCCGGGCCCCTCCCCCCTTTCTCGACGGAGGTACTCCCGTGTCAACGGTGACAGCAGCACCACCCCGCAAGCAGCGCAAGCAGCCCAGCGCGCCGGTCCAGAAGGCCGCGCGGATCCGCAACTCCCTCTCGGAGCGGATCGCCCCCTACGCGTACGTCGCGCCCTTCTTCATCATCTTCATCGTCTTCGGGCTCTTCCCGCTCCTGTTCACGTTCTACGTCTCGCTCTTCGACTGGAACCCGATCGGCGAGCAGACCTTCGTCGGCATCGCGAACTTCCAGCAGCTCTTCGCCGACTCCCGGTTCTGGAACGCGCTGGTCAACACCTTCGGCATCTTCATCATCTCGACGGTGCCCCAGCTGCTGTTCGCCCTCTTCCTCGCGCACCTGCTGAACCACGCCCGCCTCCGCTGGGCGAACTTCTTCCGCATGGCTCTGCTGGTGCCGTACATCACCTCCGTCGCGGCGACCGCGATCGTGTTCGCGCAGATCTTCGACAAGAACTTCGGCCTGATCAACTGGTTCCTCGGCATCTTCGGACTGCCGTCGATCAACTTCCTCGCCACGAACTACGGCTCCTGGATCGTCATCTCGACGATGGTCTTCTGGCGCTGGTTCGGCTACAACACGCTCCTCTACCTGGCGGGCCTGCAGTCGCTGCCCCGCGAGATGTTCGAGGCGGCCTCCGTTGACGGCGCGTCCAGCTGGCAGCAGTTCCGCCACCTGACGATCCCGGCGCTGCGCCCGATCATCGTCTTCACCGTGATCATGTCGACCATCGGCGGTCTCCAGATCTTCACGGAGGCGCTCCTGGTGGCCCCTGAATCGGGCCTCACCTGCGGCGCCGGCCGGCAGTGCCAGACGCTGGCGCTCTTCCTCTACGAGCAGGGCTTCGGCCAGTTCAAGTTCGGCTACGGATCCGCCATCGGCGTCGTGCTGTTCGTGATCGTGGTCCTCGTCTCCCTCCTCAACTTCTACCTCTCCACCCGCACCCGGAAGGAGGCCGTCTGATGTCGGATGTGATCGACCAGGCCGTCCCGCAGACGCTGGCCCCCACGGTCCAGAAGGCACAGCTGCCGAAGCGGCGCGGGAAGGGCGGCGGAGTCGGCTGGCCGACCTACGTCTTCCTCGTGATCGCGGTGCTCGTCTCGATCTTCCCGCTCTACTACATGTTCGTCGTCGCGTCGGTCGGAGCGACCGCCGTCACGTCGATCCCGCCGCGCCTGTACCCGGGCACGAACTTCATGGCGATCGCCGAGAAGGTGTTCGACACCGTCCCGTTCATCGCCTCGATGCTGAACAGCCTCATCGTGTCGCTGAGCATCGCCGTCATCTCGGCGATCCTCTGCGCGATGGCCGGCTTCGCCTTCGCGAAGCTGCAGTTCCCGGGCCGCAACGTGCTGTTCCTCATCGTGCTGCTGACCATGACGGTGCCGGCGCAGCTGAGCATCATCCCGCAGTACCTGATCGTCTCGGCGCTCGACTGGGTCGACACCCTCCAGGCGATCATCGTGCCGGGACTGGCCAGCGCCTTCGGCATCTTCTGGATGCGGCAGCACATGTCCACGACGGTCAGCGACGAGCTGATCCAGGCGGCCCGCATCGACGGCGCCAACTCGTGGCAGCTGTTCTGGCGCATCGCCTTCCCGGTGGTCCGCCCCGCGGCGTTCGTCCTCGGGCTGATCACGTTCACCGCCGTCTGGAACGACTTCATGTGGCCGTTCATCGTCCTCAAGTCGCCGGAGCTGTTCACGGTGCAGATCGCGCTGAAGCAGCTGCAGGCCAACCGCTCGATCGACGTCGCCCTGGCGATGGGCGGATCGTTCATGGCCACCCTCCCGCTGCTGATCGCGTTCTTCTTCGTCGGCCGCCGGATGGTGTCCGGGATCATGGACGGGGCGTTCAAGGGCTGATGCACGACGCTTCCCCAGCACTGCCCGGGACGGACGCCGCGCGTCCTCCCGGGCGGGACTGGCGGGACCGCGCTCTGGCTGCGGCCGAGCGCGCCCGCCTCCTGACCCAGGAACTCACCCTCGAGGAGAAGGCCGCGCAGCTCGGCTCCGTCTGGCTCACCGACTCCGCCGACGACTTCGCTCCGAAGCTCGACGACGGGCCCGCCGCGGGCGACGACCTCTTCACCGGCGGCCTCGGCCAGCTGACCCGCGTGTTCGGCACCGAGCCGGTCACCGTCCCGGAGGGCGTCCGCCGGCTCCGCGAGCTGCAGGAGCGCGTGGTCGCCGGCAGCCGCCTCGGCATCCCGGCCATCGCGCACGAGGAGTGCCTCACCGGCCTGGCCGCGTACGGCGCGACCGCGTTCCCCACTCCGCTCGCCTGGGCGGCCACCTTCCACGAGGAGCTCGTGGGCGAGATGGCGGAGGCGATCGGCTCGGACATGCGCGCCCTCGGCATCCACCAGGGCCTCGCCCCGGTCGTCGACGTCGTCAAGGACTACCGCTGGGGCCGCGTCGAGGAGACCCTCGGCGAGGACCCGTACCTGGTCTCGCAGCTCGGCGCCGCCTACGTCGCGGGGCTGGAGGGGACCGGCGTCGTCGCGACGCTGAAGCACTTCGCCGGGTACGCCGCCTCCCGCGGCGCCCGCAACCACGGACCCGTGAGCATGGGGCCGCGCGAGCTCGCCGACACGGTGCTGCCTCCGTTCGAGGCCGCCCTGCGGCACGGCGGCGCCCGCAGCGTGATGACGTCGTACACCGACATCGACGGCGTGCCCAGCAGCGCCAGCCGGCACCTGCTGACGACGCTGCTCCGCGACCGCTGGGGCTTCGAGGGCACGGTCGTCGCCGACTACTGGGCGGTGCCGTTCCTCCAGGCCATGCACCACGTCGCGGTCGACGCGGCCGACGCGGGGCGCCTGGCGCTGCACGCCGGGGTCGACGTCGAGCTGCCGCAGACGGCGGCGTACGGCGAGCTGCCGCGCCTGATCCGCGAGGGCGTCGTCGACGAGGCCGACCTCGACCGCTCCGTGGCCAGGCACCTCCGCCACAAGTTCGAGGCGGGCCTGCTCGACGGCGGCCCGCTGGTGCCCGAGGGAGCCGAGGACGTCGACCTCGACAGCGCCCGCAACCGCGCGATCTCGTCGCGGATCGCGGAGGAGTCGGTCGTGCTGCTGCGCGACGAGGACGTCGCGGGGCTGCTGTCCTCCGGCTCGCTCGCCGTCGTGGGACCGGCCGCGGACCAGTTCCGCAGCCTGGTCGGCTGCTACGCGTTCCCCAACCACGTGCTCTCCAAGCACCCCGGGCACGACCTCGGCCTGTCGATCCCGACGGTGCTGACGGCGCTGCAGGAGGAGTTCGGAGCGTCGCGCGTGCGCTTCGCGGAGGGCGGCTCGATCACCTCCGCGTCGACCGACGGCGTGCAGGAGGCGGTGGACCTCGTCCGCGGCTCCGATGCGGCGGTCGTCGTGGTCGGCGACATCGCCGGGCTCTTCGGCGACGGCACCTCGGGCGAGGGCTGCGACGCGGCCGACCTCCGCCTCCCCGGAGCGCAGGAGCCGCTGGTGACGGCCGTGCTCGAGACCGGCGTGCCCACCGTGGTGGTCGTCCTCTCGGGCCGGCCCTACGCGCTCGGGGCGTTCGGAGCGGCGCGCGGACTCGTGCAGGCGTTCTTCCCGGGAGCGGACGGGGCGGCTGCGGTCGCCGGCGTGCTCTCGGGCCGCGTGGCTCCGACGGGGCGGCTGCCCGTGCAGATCCCGCGGCTCCCGTCCGCGTCGACCACGTACCTGCAGCCGTCGCTCGGGCTCTCGAACCCCGGGATCACGGCGCTGGACGCGACTCCGCTCTACCCGTTCGGCTACGGGCTGACCCGCGGCGCGGTGACGTACACGGACCTGGCGACGGCGGCGGAGCTGCCGGTCGGCGGATCGCTCGACGTGGCGGTATCGCTCCGGAACGACGGCGCCGACACGGTCGAGGTGGTGCAGCTCTACGCGGGCTACCCGACCTCGGCGGTGGTGCGGCCGGTCGCGCAGCTCATCGGCTTCGCGCGCGTGCCGATCGCGGCGGGCGAGACGATGACGGTGCACTTCCACGTCGACGCGGCCCGGCTCGCGGTGACGGGGGAGGACGGCCGGCTCGCCGTGGACCCGGGGCCGCTGCGGCTGACGGCCGGCGCCTCGGCGGCGGACGCGGCGGTGACGGCGGAGGTGTCGATCACGGGCGAGCGGCGGCTGCTCGCCGAGCGGGCGCTGCGGACCCCCTGGTCGGTGGCGCGGGACTGAGCGGTCGGCGCCTCAGGGGGGAGGCGCCGGCCGCTCGCGGGGGCGGGCCGGTGGTGCCGGCTCGAGTCCGCGGAAGTCGCGGTACTCGCGCGCGAGTCCTGCGACTTCTGCGGGGTCGTCGGCCCGGAGCGCGACGGCCGCGTAGCACCGCAGGCGCACAGCGCAAGGGGCCCGCGCGAGCCGGGGGCCCGGCCTAGCGTGGAAGGAGCGGCGCCGCCGGTGGCGGGCCGCGGAGAAGACCGATGCAGAGGAGAGTCATGCCCGCCCTGACCGACACGTTCACGCTGTCCAACGGAGTCGCCATCCCGAAGATCGGGTTCGGCACCTGGCAGATCCCCGACGGCCCCGAGGCCTACGACGCGACGACCGCCGCGCTCGAGGCCGGCTACCGCCACATCGACACCGCCCGCGCCTACGGCAACGAGGCGAGCGTCGCCCGGGCACTGCGCGACAGCGGCGTCCCGCGCGACGAGGTGTTCATCACCACCAAGCTCCCGGCCGAGGTGAAGGACTACGAGGGCGCGAAGGCGAGCTTCGAGACCACCATGGCGGCGCTCGAGCTCGACCACGTCGACCTGTACCTCATCCACGCCCCGTGGCCCTGGCAGGACATGGGGTCCGACTACCGCGAGGGCAACATCGCGGCGTGGAAGGCGATGGAGGAGATCCTCGAGGCCGGTCGCTCGCGCGCCATCGGCGTCTCGAACTTCCAGGTCGCCGATCTGGAGTCGCTGATCGCGGCGACCGATGTGGTGCCGCACGCCAACCAGATCCGCTGGTTCGTCGGCAACACCCAGGACGAGACGACCGCGTACTGCAAGGAGCACGGCATCCTCGTGGAGGGCTACTCGCCGCTCGCGACGGGCGGCCTGCTCGACAACTCCGACATCGGCGAGATCGCCGCGAAGTACGACAAGTCGGTGGCGCAGCTCTGCATCCGCTACCTGCTCGAGAAGGACGTGCTGCCGTTGCCGAAGTCGACGACGCCCTCGCGCATCGTCGAGAACGCCGATGTCGACTTCGAGATCTCGTCCGAGGACCTCGCCCACCTCGACTCGCTCGTCGACACGGAGTCCTGACCCGCGGTCGCCCGCTCCTGACGGTCCGGAGGCCGTCGCACTCGAG
>NZ_PSTL01000026.1:0-38380 GCF_002930845.1 Rathayibacter sp. AY1A7
CCCGCCACCCCCGGAAGCCGACCGCGGCGAGCCGGGCAGGGACCGGCTCGCCACAAGCACCGCCGAACCAGTGATCCGCGTACCAGCGGATCGCTGTAGGCGGACGCGACCCGCTCCACCCGCCCCGCCATCTCCGGAAGCCGACCGCGGCGAGCCGGGCAGGGACCGGCTCGCCACAAGCACAGCCGAACCAGTGATCCGCGTACCAGCGGATCGCTGTAGGCGAACGCGACCCGCTCCACCCACCCAGCCACCCCCGAGAGCCGACCGCGGCGAGCCGGGCAGGGACCGGCTCGCTACTTGATCAGCCGCGACAGCAGCCGGTCGGCGAGGATCCTGCCGTCGGTCTGGCAGGTGGGGCAGTACTGGAGCGTGGAGTCGTGGAAGACCACCTGGCGGATCGTGTCGCCGCAGACGGGGCACGCCTCTCCTGTGCGGCCGTGGACGCGCATGCCGAGCTTCTTCTCGCGCTTGAGGTCGGCCGCGTGCAGGCCCTCGGCGCGGGCGAGCGCCTCCTCGAGGGTGTAGCGGAGGGCCGCGTAGAGGCGGTCCAGCTCGTCGGCGGTGAGCGCGGCGGGCTTGAAGGGCGACATGCGCGCCACGTGGAGGATCTCGTCGGAGTAGGCGTTGCCGATGCCGGCGATGCGGGACTGGTCGCGGAGGACGCCCTTCACCTGCGCCCTGCCCGCCGTGGCGAGGATCGCGCCGAGGATCTCCTCGGTGAACTCCGGGTCCAGCGGATCGGGACCCAGCCGGGCGACGCCCGGGACGTCGAGCGGATCGGCGACGATCGAGAGCGCGAGGCTCTTCTTGGTGCCGGCCTCCGTCACGTCGAACCCCGACCCGTCGTCGAGGACGAGCCGCGCGGCGAGCGGTCCCCGGCCGGGCTTCGCCGGCGCCGTCGGCCGCTCGGGCCGCCAGCGGACCCAGCCGGCGCGGGCGAGGTGCAGGAGGACGTGGGCCTCGCCGACTGCGATGTCGAGGAACTTGCCGTGCCGCGATACTCCGTGGACGGTCTCGCCGGACAGAGCCGACGGCGGGATGGCGACGGTCTTGAGCGCGGAGATCGCGAACACGTCGAGCCGCTCGAGGACGCGTCCGCCCAGGCGCGCGTCGAGATCGAGGGCGAGGGCCTGGACCTCGGGGAGTTCGGGCATGCGACCACCCTGGCCCGCGGGTCCCGCACCGTCCACCCCTGGCGGAGGGGACGGCAGCGGGTCAGTCGCCGAAGCGCGTCGCCGCGACCTTCCGCAGGAACAGCTCGTGGAACCGGTAGTCGCCGGTGATCTCGGGATGGAACGCCGTCCCGAGGAGGTTGCCCTGCTCGACCGCGACCACCCGCCCGTCGGCGACACTGGCGAGCGCGGTCGCCCGCTCGCCCAGCTCCTCCACGACCGGTGCGCGGATGAAGACCGCGTGCACCGGCGGATCGCCGATGGCCGGCACGTCGAGATCGGTCTCGAAGGAGTCGAGCTGGTTGCCGAACGCGTTCCTCCGGACCGACACGTCCAGGCCGCCGAAGCTGCTCTGGCCGTCGGTGCGGTCGAGGACCCGGTCGGCGAGCATGATCAGCCCGGCGCAGGTCCCGTAGACGGGCATCCCCGCACTGATCGCCTCGACGACCGGCTCCGCGAGGCCGAAGAGGCGCGACAGCTTGTCCATCACCGTGGACTCGCCGCCCGGGATGACCAGCCCCGCGACGGTGGCGAGCTCCTCCGGGCGTCGCACCAGCACCACCTCGGCGCCCAGCTCGCGCAGGACGTGCGCGTGCTCGCGGAAGTCGCCCTGCAGCGCGAGGACCCCGACGCGGAGCCCCTCGAGGGACTCCCGCGTCGATCCTGCGCCGGCGAGCGGCGCGTCGGCGCTACCAGCCACGCTCGGCGAGGCGGTGCGGCGCGGGCACGTCGGCCACGTTGATGCCGACCATCGCCTCGCCCAGGCCGCGCGAGGCCTCCGCGACGACCTTCGCGTCGTCGAAGAAGGTGGTCGCCTTCACGATCGCGGCCGCGCGCTTGGCGGGCTCGCCCGACTTGAAGACGCCGGAGCCGACGAACACGCCGTCGGCGCCCAGCTGCATCATCAGCGCCGCGTCGGCCGGGGTCGCGACCCCGCCGGCGGTGAAGAGGACGACGGGGAGCTTGCCGGTCCGGGCGATCTCTACGACCAGGTCGTAGGGGGCCTGCAGCTCCTTCGCGGCGACGTAGAGCTCGTCCTTGGTCATCGCCTTCAGGCGGTTGACCTCGCCGGAGATCGTGCGGATGTGCTTGGTCGCCTCGGAGACGTCGCCGGTGCCGGCCTCGCCCTTCGAGCGGATCATCGCTGCGCCCTCGGTGATGCGGCGCAGCGCCTCGCCCAGGTTGGTCGCTCCGCAGACGAAGGGGACGGTGAAGTTCCACTTGTCGATGTGGTTCACGTAGTCGGCGGGCGAGAGGACCTCGGACTCGTCGATGTAGTCGACGCCGAGCTCCTGCAGGATCTGCGCCTCGACGAAGTGGCCGATGCGCGCCTTCGCCATGACGGGGATCGACACGGCGGAGACGATGCCGTCGATCAGGTCGGGGTCGCTCATGCGTGCGACGCCGCCCTGCGAGCGGATGTCGGCGGGGACGCGCTCGAGCGCCATGACGGCGACCGCGCCGGCGTCCTCCGCGATGCGGGCCTGATCGGCGTCGACGACGTCCATGATGACGCCGCCCTTGAGCATCTCGGCGAGACCGCGCTTGACGCGGCTCGAGCCGAACTGCTCGGGAGCGGACGAGGACGGAGTGGTGGTGTCGGTCATGTTCGCGAGTCCTGTTCTGTGCGGCGACTTCCGCCGACGGCAGCTCCGAGTCTACGAGACGGCGCCCGCCGTCCGCGGCGCTGGACAGGGGGCCGGGCGGCGGTCTAGAGGCTCGGCCAGGCCGCCGCGAGGCTCGCCCGCACGTCGCCGAGCAGCTGCGGGAGCGCCTTCGTGCGGGCGATGATCGGGAAGAAGTTCGCGTCGGTCGCCCAGCGCGGAACCACGTGCTGGTGCAGGTGCGCGGCGATCCCCGCTCCCGCGACCGCGCCCTGGTTCATCCCGAGGTTGAAGCCGTCGTTGTTCGAGACCGAGCGGACGACGCGCATCGCCGTCTGCGTGAGCGCTCCGATCTCGGCCACTTCCTCGGGAGTGGCCTCGTCGTAGAGCGGGATGTGCCGGTACGGGCAGACCAGGAGGTGGCCGGAGTTGTACGGGAACAGGTTCAGCAGGACGTAGGCGTGCTCCCCGCGGGCGACGATGAGGGCCTCCTCGTCGCTCAGCGTCGGCGCCACGCAGAAGGGGCAGTCGTCGGCTCCGGGCTGCCCCTTCTGGATGTAGACCATCCGGTGCGGCGTCCACAGGCGCTGGAACTCGTCGGGAACCCCGGCGAGGTGCGCCGAGCCCTCCGCCCCCTCGGGCACGCAGCCGTCGCTCACGCTCAGACCTGCGCCTTCGAGGCGACGGCCTCGCGGATGCGCGCGACGGCGTCGGCGACCGGGATCCCGTTCTCCTGCGTGCCGTCGCGGAAGCGGAAGCTGACGGCTCCGGCGTCGCGGTCCTTCTCCCCCACGATCATCTGGAAGGGCACCTTCTGCAGCGTGGCGTTGCGGATCTTCTTCTGCATCCGGTCGCTGGAGTAGTCGATCTCGGCGCGGATGCCCGACCGCTTGAGCTCGCCGACGACCTCCTCGAGGTAGGGCAGGTACTCGTCGGCGATCGGGATGCCCACCACCTGGACCGGCGACAGCCAGACCGGGAACGCCCCGGCGTAGTGCTCGGTGAGGATCGCGAAGAAGCGCTCGATGGAGCCGAAGAGCGCGCGGTGGATCATCACGGGCCGCTTCTTCGAGCCGTCCGAGGCCGTGTACTCGAGCTCGAAGCGCTCGGGCTGGTTGAAGTCGAGCTGGATGGTCGACATCTGCCAGGTGCGGCCGATGGCGTCGCGCGCCTGCACCGAGATCTTCGGACCGTAGAACGCCGCTCCTCCCGGATCCGGCACCAGCTCGAGACCGGAGGCGACGGCGACCGCGCGCAGCGACTCGATCGCCTCCTCCCACTGCTCGGGCGCACCGACGAACTTCGGGTTGCCCTCCTCGTTCGTGGACAGCTCGAGGTAGAAGTCGTCGAGGCCGTAGTCGCGCAGCACCTGCAGCACGAACTCGAGGTTGCGGGTCAGCTCGGCCGACACGTCCTCCTGCGCGACGTAGATGTGGGCGTCGTCCTGGGTCAGGCCGCGCACGCGGGTGAGGCCCTGCAGGGTGCCGCTCTTCTCGTAGCGGTACACGGTGCCGAACTCAGCCAGGCGCAACGGGAGCTCGCGGTAGCTGCGGCCGCGCGAGCGGAAGATCAGGTTGTGGAACGGGCAGTTCATGGGCTTGAGGTAGTAGTCCTGGCCCTGGCGGGTGACGTTGCCGTCCTCGTCCTGCAGCTCGTCGAGGTGCATCGGGGGGAACATCCCCTCGGAGTACCACTGCAGGTGCCCGCTCGTGAGGAACAGGTCGCCCTTGGTGATGTGCGGCGTGTAGACGAGCTCGTAGTCGTGGGCGAGCAGCTGCTCGCGCATGTACTGCTCGATCTCGTAGCGGATGATCCCGCCCTTGGGGTGGAAGACCGCGAGGCCGGAGCCGATCTCGTCCGGGAAGGAGAACAGGTCGAGCTCGTGGCCGAGCTTGCGGTGGTCGCGGCGCGCCGCCTCCTCGAGGCGGGCCTGGTGCTCGCGCAGCTCGTCCTTCGTGGGCCACGCGGTGCCGTAGACGCGCTGCAGCTGCGGGTTCTTCTCCGAGCCGCGCCAGTAGGCGGCAGCGTTGCGGGTCAGGGCGTAGCCGTTGCCGATCATGCGGGTGTTGGGCAGATGCGGGCCGCGGCAGAGGTCCTTCCAGACCGTCTCGCCGGAACGCGGGTCGACGTTGTCGTAGATGGTGAGCTCGGCGCCGCCGACCTCGACGCTCTCGTCCTCGGCTCCCCCGCCCTTGATCCCGATCAGCTCGAGCTTGTAGGGCTCGCCGGCGAGCTCGGCGCGCGCCTCCTCCTCGGAGACGACGCGGCGCACGAACCGCTGGCCCTGGCGGACGATGCGGTCCATCGCCTTCTCGAGCGCCTTCATCGCCTCGGGCGTGAAGGGCTCCTCGACGTCGAAGTCGTAGTAGAAGCCGTCGGTGACGGGCGGGCCGATGCCCAGCTTCGCCTCCGGGTTGATCTGCTGCACCGCCTGCGCGAGCACGTGGGCCGCGGAGTGGCGGAGGATGTTCAGCCCGTCCGGCGAGGAGATGAGCACCGGCTCGATGCGGTCGCCCGGCACGACGTCGGCGGCGAGGTCCTTGAGCTCCCCGTTGACGCGGATCGCGACCACGGCCCGGTCGGTGAAGTGCGTGAATCCCGTGCCCGCCTCGGTGACGACCGAGTGGGACTCGTTCTCTGCGGGATTCGACGGTTCGTTCGACACGTGCGGGCACTCCTCGGGCTCGGTTGACCCCTCGACTGTAGTCGGCGGCGGCCTCTACCCGAGCGCGTCGAGCACGCGGACGCCGAGCGCGCGCAGAGCGGAGGCGAGCTCGTCCCGGTCGGCGCCGGGGAGCACGAGCGAGCTGCGCTCGAGCTGGTGCAGGAGGACCTCCTCCAGGCCGGGCGGCAGGGAGTCCACGGTGAGCGCCCCCTCGAGTGCGGCGAGCACGGCGACGACGGCCACCGCGTCGCGTGCCGCGAGTCTGCGTGCGCTGATCTCCATGCGTCTCCGTCCGTGTCGTCCGACCCCGTCACCCTGCCGACAGGACGTGCCCCGGAGAGGGGCGCGGGGGCGACCGGTGCGCAATCCGTCCAGGTGGCATCCTGGTCCGATGGGTGCCGGTCCTGCGCTGCAGCGCTTCACGCGCTCCGGGGCCGACCTGGAGGAGGCGCGGCGCTTCTACTCGGACGGCTACGGCGGGTCGGGATTCCGGACGGAACCGGTCGAGCGGCCCTTCTCCTTCCGCTACGACGTCTCCGGGAGCGAGGGCGTGAGCCTGCGGACGTCTGTGTTCCGGGGCTCCGTGTCCGGGGGGCTGCGTCCGGCGGGCGAGTACGTCGTCTCGTGGTTCCTCTCCGGCTCGAGCGTGGTGGACCCGGAGGGCGATCGGATCGTCCACCTGCCGGGGCGGCCGGTCGTGTTCCCCAGCGCGCGTCCGTTCGAGTTCGTCAGCCGCGACTTCCAGCAGCGGCTCGTGCACGTGGCCGCCGGCCTCCTCGAGCAGGTCGCGTCCGAGGCCGGCGACGGCGTGCCGCTGCCGCTCGTCTTCGACCACCGCTCGATCGCCTCCGCGTCGGCACTCCCGGGCTGGTGGCGGGCGGTCGACGACTTCGCGGGCGTCCTCCGGTCGGGCCGCGAGGCGACCGCGCTGCAGCTCGTGGCGGCCGAGCGCGGCGTCGCTCTGCACCTGCTCGCGACCTTCGCGCACCGGCCGGTCGTCGTTCCGGCGCAGGTGCTGCGGCCGGGGCTCGAGCACCTGCTGCGTGCCGCCGAGTTCCTGCACGCGTTCGCCGCGTCGCCCGTCACCGTGTCCGACATCGCGACAGCGGCGGGGCTCACTCCGCGGGCGCTGCAGGCCGCGTTCCGGAGGCACTTCGGCGACACTCCGCTCGGCTACCTGCGCGGCGTGCGTCTCGACCGGGCGCGCGTCGAGCTGCGCGAGGGCGCTCCGGGCGAGGAGACCGTGCGCGCCGTCTCCGCGCGCTGGGGCTTCCTCAACCAGGGCCGCTTCTCGGGGGCGTACCACCGCCGCTTCGGCGAGTACCCGGTGGAGACCCTGCGCCGCTGACGCTCAGGCGCCGGGAGCGAGATCGCGGGCGTAGCAGACCGAGTGCTCGGACCCGATGTAGGCGCCGAACGGCGGGATGGCGTGGTAGCCCTCCCGGAGGTAGAACCGCATCGCGTCGGGCTGGAGCGTCCCGGTCTCCAGCACCAGGCGCGTCGTGCCCAGAGCGGCCGCCCGCGCCTCGAGCGCGCGCAGGACGGCCGTGGCCGCTCCGGTGCCGCGGGCGGCGCGGTCGGCGAACATCCGCTTCACCTCGATCGCCCCCGGTCCGAGGACGTCGTCGTCGAGAGGCCGCAGTCCGCCGCAGGCCACCGCCGTGCCGCTCGCGTCGCGGGCGACGAGGAAGACGGGCACGTCGTCGGCCGAGGGCGGCGTGCCGGGCTCGTGGTCGTCGTTGCCGTAGCGCTCGTCGAGCTCGCACCGCTGCGCGTCGCGCAGACGCTCGGCGTCCGGGTGGGTCCACGCCACCTCGTCGATGGTCCAGCTCATGAGGGCTCCTCCCGGCCGCGCGGCGGGCACGGCCGAGGCCATTCTGCCGCGCCCGACCCCCTCCGGCCCGCCCGGTGGCAACCCCTTCCGCGCCGGGCCGCAGCGGGCGTCGACTGGAGGCCCACCGACGAAAGGACTCACCGTGCTCTCAGACTCCCCCATCGGCCCCGTTCTGCTCTCCCGCGACCTCGCCGCCTCCCGCGCCTTCTACGTCGGCTCCCTGGGACTGGAGGTCCTTGAGGAGAGCGAGTCGGCGATCGCCTACTCCTGCGGCGGCACGCGGCTCACCGTCACCTCCAGCACCACGGGCTCGAAGGACGAGCAGACCAAGGCCGCCTGGCGGGTGGCCGACCTGCGCGCCGAGCTGGACGCGCTGGCGGCTCGGGGCGTGGCTCCGGAGGACTACGACAGCGACGAGCTGCGCACCGAGAACGGCGTGGCCGACCGTGGCAGCGTCTGGGCGGCCTGGATCCTCGATCCCGACGGGAACGCGCTCGGCATCGAGCAGCCGAAGAGCTGATCGGCGCCGCTCTAGACTCGCCCCATGCCCGACGACTCCGCTCCGCTGCCCGCGCCCGGGTGGTACCCGCACCCGGCCGACCTCGGCTCGGAGCTCTACTGGGACGGCGCGGCGTGGACGGACCGGTCCCGTCCGTCCTCCTCGGCGCCCGCTCCCGCCTACGGCACGCCCCCGGGCGCTCCGGAGCAGGAGCTGTACGCCTATCCGTCCGCCCCGTCCTCCGCGGCGGGCCGCAACCCCATGGCGATCGCGAGCCTCGTGCTCGGCGTCCTGAGCCTGCTGATCAATCCGCTGCTGATCCCCTCGATCCTCGCCATCGTCTTCTCGGCGAAGGGCCGGGCGGCCGCACCGCTCGTCGGAGGCGGTCGCGGGCTCGCGACGGCCGGACTCGTCACCGGGATCCTCGGTCTGGTGTCGGGCGTCTTCACCATCGTCGGCAACCTCTCGGCCGGGGTCCCCGGCCTGACCGGCTGACCGGGGTGCCGCGGCCCTCGACGCCCCGATGACCGCGCGCCGGAGCGCTCCCTGGCTCCTCGTCGTGGCGGTCGCCCTGGTCGCGCTGGTCCTGCGCGGTCCGATCGTCGCCGTCGCGCCCATCATCGACGCGGTGCGCGAGGACCTCGCGCTGTCCGCGGGCCAGGCGGGGATCCTCACCAGCATCCCCGTGCTCTGCTTCGCCCTGGCGACTCCGCTCGCCCTCCTGGTGATCCGCCGCGCGGGACCCGACGCCGCCGTGACCGTCACGGTGATCGGCGTCGCGCTCGGCACGATCGTCCGATCGATCGGCGACGTGGGACCGGCCGTGGCGGGCACCGTCCTGATCGGCGTCTCCATCACGATCGGCAACGTCGTCCTCCCCGTCGTGATCCGGCGGGACGTCGCTCCCGAGCGCGTCGACCTCACGACGGGCGTCTACACCGCGGCCCTCAACATCGGCTCGACGATCACCTCGCTCGGCACCGCTCCGCTCGCTCTAGCCCTCGGCTGGCGCGGCGCCCTGCTCGTCTGGCTCGCCCTCAACGCCCTCGCTCTGGCCGGCTGGCTCGTGGCCGTGGGGCCTCGAGCGGCCCTGCGTCCGACTCCCCGCCCGTCCCGCGCCGACCGCGCACCGGCCGCACCGGCTCCGCGGATCTTCCGCAGCGCGACCGTGCTGGCGCTCGCGGTCTGCTTCTCAAGCCAGGCGTTCTCGTACTACGGAGTGACGGCGTGGCTCCCCTCGCTGCTCGTCGACCGCAACGGCTTCTCGATCGCGACCGCGGGCGCGAGCGCCTCGGTGTTCCAGCTCGCCGCGGTCGCCGGCGCCCTCGGCGTCCCGCTCCTGGTCCGGAGGCTCGGACCCCTGGGGAGCATCGTGCTCGTCGGCCTCCTCTGGTGCACGGTGCCGGCGGGGCTGCTGCTCGCGCCGCAGCTCTGGGCGCTCTGGTGCGTGCTGGGCGGCGCGGCCCAGGGCGGAGGATTCACGGTGGTCTTCGTGCTCGTCGTGCGGCTCTCCCGCTCCGACGCCCACGCGTCGCGGCTCTCGGCCACGGTGCAGGGGATCGGCTACGCCGTGGCCGCCACCGCCCCGACCGTCATCGGGTTCGCGCACGACGCGAGCGGCGGCTGGGAGGCTCCCCTGCTGACCGTCCTCGCCGCGACCTGCTCCTTCCTCCTCTTCGGCACCCTCGCCGCTGCGCGCCAGCGCCGAGCCTGACCCGCGACACGACCGGCCGCGCCGTCAAGGGGGCCGTCCGACGACTGTCGGCCCCGTAGCGTGTCCGCATGGCCGAGCAGAGCACGACCCGCGAGAAGACAGCGCCCGATCCCGACGATTCCCGGAAGCCCGACGACGTCACCGACATCACCAAGCGCTCCTGGTTCTACGTCCTCAAGAAGACGGCCCGCGAGTTCGGCGCTGACCAGTGCACCGACCTCGCCGCCGCGCTCACCTACTACGCCGTGCTCGCGCTCTTCCCCGCCCTGCTCGCGATCGTGTCGGTGCTGGGGCTCTTCGGCCAGGCGCAGGCCACCACTGATCTGGTGCTCGACCTGATCGGGAACCTCGCGTCGAGCGAGGTCGTCGACCTGCTGCGCGACCCGATCCAGGCGCTGACCAGCTCCTCCGCCGCGGGTCTCGCCTTCGTGACCGGTGTCGTCGGAGCGATCTGGTCCGCCTCCGGCTACGTCGGCGCCTTCGGCCGCGCGATGAACCGCGTCTACCAGATCGACGAGGGGCGCCCCTTCTGGAAGCTCCGCCCGACGATGCTCGGCGTGACCGTGGTGACGGTCGTCCTGATCGTGATCGCGGCGCTCATCCTCGTGCTCAGCGGACCGGTCGCGACCGCCGTCGGCGACGTCGTGGGCCTCGGCCCCGCCGCCCTCACCGTGTGGAACATCGCGAAATGGCCGGTGCTCGTGGTCATCGCGATCGTGATCGTCGCGACCCTGTACTACTGGGCGCCCAACATCCGCCAGCCGAAGTTCCGCTGGATCAGCATCGGATCGATCGTCGCCCTGGCGATCTGGCTGATCGCCTCGACCGGCTTCGCGTTCTACGTGGCCAACTTCTCCAACTACAACAAGACCTACGGCTCGCTCGGCGCGGTGATCGTCTTCCTCCTCTGGATCTGGATCACCAACATCGCCCTGCTCTTCGGCGCGGAGTTCGACGCCGAGCTCGAGCGCGGACGCGAGCTGCAGGCGGGCATCGAGGCGGAGGAGACCATCCAGCTCCCCCCGCGCGACACCGCCGCGAGCGACAAGAAGGCGGCCGTGCACGAGAAGGACGTCCGCGACGGGCGCTGGCTGCGGCTGGCGAGCGAGAACCGCAGCGACCAGGGCACGGCCCAGGACGACGAGGCCGCGAAGAAGAAGTGACTCAGGACTCGGACGACCAGAGCGCGCGGTAGTAGGCCGCGCGCTCGTCGTCCGGATCCGCTCCGTACTCCGCGAGGAGCAGCGGGGTGTGGCCGGGGCCGTAGTTCCAGCCGAGGCTGACCGCGGCGACCGCCAGATCCGCCCAGCGGTCGCCCACGCCCAGGTCGCCGACGTCGACCGTGCCGCTCCAGCGTCCGTCGTCGTCGACGAGCGTGTTCGGAGCGCACGCGTCGCCGTGCACCACGACGGGGTCCACGAGCTCCGGAGCCGCGCCGAGCGCCGACGGCCGGCGCGCGAACCAGGAGTCGCCGCGCAGCTCTTCGGGCACCGCGTCGACGGGGAGCGCGTGGACCGCCCGCAGGCCGGCCGCGATCGCGCGGACGGCCTCCTCCGGCCGGGCTGTCCACTCCGGGTCGACGGCGCTCCGCCCGGGCAGCGGTGCGGTGAGGAGCCACTGCCCCTCCTCGTCCTCGCCCGCCTCCAGGATCCGGGGCGCGACGATCCGCCCCTCCAGCCAGCGCAGACGCGCGATCTCGCGACGGAGGTCGACGCCCGTGGACCGGGGATTCCACTTCAGGTACCCGGCGTCCACGCGGAAGGTCAGCCCGTCGAGCTCGTTGCGCCAGACGAGCGCCGGATCGGTGCCGCCGTTCAGGCGCCTCGCCGGCGACGGGATCCGGACGCCGTCGAGCGAGAACTGCCGTGCGAGGTCCGGACCGCTCATGCCCCCAGGGTAGGCGCCCCGATCCTGAGAGGATCCGCATGCCGCGGACCGCGCCACCCGCCTCCTCCGAGCAGCGCGCCCTTACCCTGACGGGCGTGCCGGAGCAGCCGCCCGGCGCGATCCGGTGACGAGGGAGCCCCCGTGACGCAGAGCGACGACGACCGCGGGCCCGTGCAGCCCGACTTCTCGAAGGAGCAGGAGGGCTACCGTCCCGGGCTCAAGCCCCGGCAGCTGCAGATGATCGCCATCGGCGGCGCGATCGGCACCGGCCTCTTCCTCGGCGCGGGCGGCCGACTCGCCACCGCCGGTCCCTCGCTCGTCGTCGTGTACGCGGTCTGCGGCGTCTTCGCCTACCTGATCCTCCGCGCGCTCGGCGAGCTGGTCCTGCACCGGCCGAGCTCGGGCTCCTTCATCTCCTACGCCCGCGAGTTCCTGGGCGAGAAGGCCGCCTTCGTCGCCGGATGGATGTACTTCCTGAACTGGGCGATGACCGCGATCGCCGACGTCACCGCGGTGGCCCTGTACGTGAAGTACTGGTCGCTCTTCTCCTCCGTGCCCCAGTGGCTCCTCGCACTCATCGCCCTGGTCGTCGTGCTCTCGCTGAACCTCGTCTCGGTCAAGGTCTTCGGGGAGCTGGAGTTCTGGTTCGCGCTGATCAAGGTCACGGCGCTGGTGGTCTTCCTGGTGATCGGCGTCGTCGTGCTCGCCGCGGGCTGGCCGCTGCAGTCCGGCGGCGTCTCCGTGGACCCCGGGATCAGCCTCTGGAACGACAACGGCGGCATCCTGCCCGGCGGCCTGATCGCCAGCGTCCTGGTCGTCCAGGGCGTGGTGTTCGCCTACTCCGGAGTCGAGCTGGTCGGCACGGCGGCGGGCGAGACCGCGGAGCCGGCGAAGGTCATCCCGCGCGCCATCAACTCGGTCATCCTGCGCATCGCCGTCTTCTACGTCGGCTCGGTGCTGCTGCTGACACTGCTGCTGCCCTACACGGCCTACTCGAAGGGCGAGAGCCCGTTCGTCACGTTCTTCGGCTCGCTGGGCGACGGCTCCTCGGGCGAGATCGCCGGATCGATCATGAACTTCGTCGTGCTGACGGCCGCGCTCTCCAGCATCAACGCCGGGCTCTACTCGACCGGCCGCATCCTCCGCTCCATGGCGCTCAACGGCTCCGCCCCCGCCTTCACCGGCCGGATGAACAAGCAGGGCGTCCCCTACGGCGGCATCCTGCTCACGGCGAGCATCACCCTGATCGGGATCGTGCTGAACCTCTTCGTGCCGTCCGAGGCCTTCGAGATCGTCCTCAACGTCTCGGCGCTGGGCATCGTCACGGGCTGGGGCATGATCGTCCTCTGCCAGATGCAGCTGCAGCGCTGGGCGGCCCAGGGGCGCCTGGAGCGCCCGTCCTTCCGGATGCCCGGCTCCCCGGTGACCTCGTGGCTCACCCTGGCGTTCCTGGTGATCGTGGTGGTCCTCATCGCCGTCGACTTCCCGACCGGCACCTGGACCGTGGGGATCGTCGCGGTGGTCGGCGTGCCCGCCCTGATCGTGGGCTGGCACGTCGCGAAGCCGCGCATCCTGGCGATCGCGTCCGCCCGGGACGGCTTCACCGGCGCCCACCCCGTGATCGCCGCCCGTCCGGCCTCCGAGGCCAAGCGCGACGGGAACGAGCGGCGCCGCGAGTAGGGCGGGTCAGCGCCGGCGGAGGTAGCGCAGGAGCAGCGTGTCACCGGCGCTGAGCACGTGCGCCAGGTGCTGCGGGCGAGGTCCGGGGACGTCGCCGCGGGCGAGCCTCCCGGAGTCCCCCGCCTCGAGCGTCGGAGCGACGGTCAGGCAGAGCTCGTCGACGGCGTCCGCGGCGAGCAGGGTCCCGAGCAGCGACGGACCGCCCTCGCAGTGGATCCTGCCGAGCCCCCGCTCCGCGAGCTGCGCCCGCATCCGCGTCGCGTCGAGCTCTGCGTCGCCGCAGACGAGCACGTCGGCGACCTCGGCGAGCTCCGCGCGGCGGCGGGCCGGCGAGGAGCCGGTGGTCACGACGGTCGGGCGCACCGGCGCCTCGGTGAAGATCCGCGAGGCGGGATCGAGGTCGAGCGACCCCGAGACGATCGCGAAGACGGGCTGCGGGGCGAGCCCGGTGCCGAGCCGGGCCCGCACGGACTCGTCGCTCAGCACCATCGGGCCGTAGCCCTCGGTCCGCACCGTGCCGGCCGCGACGAGCACGACGTCGGCGAGCCGGCGGAGCAGGTCGAACACGCGCAGGTCCGCCGCGCCCCCGAGATCGCCCGAGACGCCGTCGCGGGTGACCGCTCCGTCGACGCTCGCGACGAAGTTGACCCGGAGCCACTGCTCGCCGGCCCCGTCCGCGTAGAGGGCCAGCAGAGCCTGGTCGGACAGGTCCTGCCCGGCCGGCGACAGACCGTCGATGCGGGCGCTCACGCCGCCGGCTCCACGTTGTGGCGGAGGAAGGCGGGCGCCCGCCAGCCCAGCACCGCCTCCGTCATCCGCACGGCGTCCACCGCCTGGCGCACGTCGTGCATGCGCACGATCCGCGCACCGTTCAGGATGCAGATCACCGCGGCGGCGAGGGAGCCCTCGAGGCGCTCCCCCTGCGGCCGGTCCAGCGCCTCGCCGATGAAGTCCTTGTTGGAGACCGCGGCGAGCACCGGGAAGCCGAGCGCGGCCACCTCGCCCAGCCGGCGGGTGAGCTCGAGCGTGTGCAGGGTGTTCTTGTTCAGGTCGTGACCCGGATCGACGATGATCCTCCCGGCAGGCACTCCGCCCGAGAGCGCGCGATCGACGCGGCTCCGCAGGTGGTCGACCACCGTCGCCACGACGTCGTCGTACTCGGGTCTCTCCGGCTCGCTGCGGGGAGCGCCCACGCTGTGGGTGATGACGAGCTGAGCGGAGGAGGAGGCGACGACCTCGAGCATCCGGGGGTCGTGCAACCCGCTCGTGTCGTTGATGACGGAGGCGCCCGCGGCGATGCTCGCGCGCGCGACCTCGGCGCTCGTCGTGTCCACCGAGACGACCACGTCGCTCCGCTCCGCGATGCCCGCCACGACGGGGACGACCCGGTCGAGCTCCTCCTCGAGCGTGACAGCGGGGCCGCGGCCGAACGGCACTCCGCCGATGTCGACCCAGTCGGCGCCGAGCTCCGCGGCGCGCACGGCGGCCGCGATGGCGCTGTCCAGGGCGAAGGTGGAGCCCTTGTCGTAGAAGGAGTCGGGTGTGCGGTTCACGACCGCCATCACGGCCACCTGCCGCTCGAAGTCGAACTCTCGTCCGCCGATGTGCCGCGTGGTCATGGGCGCGTCCCTCCCGCTCGGAGCGCCGGGAGAAGGCCGGCGCCGCTCACCCTAGACGAGCGGAGTCGGCGGAGGCTGGAGCGGGCCGCCCTCGAGCAGCGCCTGGAAGAGGACGTGGTCCTGCCACTCCCCGGCGATCCGCAGATAGCGACGCGCGACGCCGATCCGCTCGAAGCCGTTGCGCTGCAGCACGGTCTGCGATCCGACGTTGTGGAGGAGGGTCCCGGCCTGCACGCGGTGCAGCCCCAGATCCTCTCGCGCGGTGCGCAGGACGGCTCCGACCGCGCGGGTCATCACGCCGCGGCCCTGCAGACCGCTGTCGAGCCAGTAGCCGAGATCGCCGCTGTCGAAGGCGCCGCGGACGATGTTCGCGAGAGTCAGCCGACCGACGATCACGCCGCCCGCGTCGAGGACGAGCGGGAGGACGCTGCCGGCCCGGTGCGCGGCGAGCGCGTCGGCGACGGCGTCGGTCTGGCCCCCCGCCTCGAAGAAGCGGGTCGAGCGCGTCGGCTCCCAGGGCGCGAGGTGCCGGCGGTTGCGCCGGTACGCGGCGGCGAGGGCAGGTCCGTCGTCCCGCGAGACGAGCCGCAGGAGGGTGCCCTGGTCGTCGACGGGGATCGGGGCGGGCATCCTGCGAGGGTAGCGCCGGAGCCGGGAACGACAGAACCCCCGGCCAGGGGCCGGGGGTTCTCATGGTGGGCGATACTGGGATCGAACCAGTGACCTCTTCCGTGTCAGGGAAGCGCGCTACCGCTGCGCCAATCGCCCGTTGCTCCGTGCGGAGCGCCTCGTTCGGTGAACGATCGAGGTGGATACGGGATTCGAACCCGTGTATACGGCTTTGCAGGCCGCTGCCTCGCCTCTCGGCCAATCCACCGTGTACGGGATTCGGTGTCGGCGGCCCGAGGGCCGACCAGGTGGGAGGCACCCGAGGGTGCCGTCCCGATGACGCCGGTCCGAGGACCGGTGTTCGAGCGGATGACGAGATTCGAACTCGCGACCCTCACCTTGGCAAGGTGATGCGCTACCGCTGCGCCACATCCGCATGTAGGTCGTACTGGTGTTGCCGTTTTGCGTGTCGTGCTGTCTTGCTGTCTGTCCGGCGCTTTCGCTGCCCGGCTCGACCTAGAAGAATGTATACGACAGCGGCGCCGGAATCCAAATCGAGCGGACGCCGATCCCGCCGCTCGGAGTCCGATCCGCGTCTTTCCGCGCGAAACCGGCTCGTCGCCGTCCGTTCACCCGGGCGTGGCGGGCGTCGGCGGTGCATCCGGGCCCCGCGGATCCGCTACGATCGTCTCTCGGGTCGTCCAGCACGTCCCCCTGGGCGATTGGCGCAGTTGGTAGCGCGCTTCCTTCACACGGAAGAGGTCATCGGTTCGAGTCCGGTATCGCCCACCCTCACCCCCGGTCCGTGCTTACGCACTCGGCCGGGGGTTCTCTCGTGCCGCCGCGGTCGTCCTCCGGCCTCGCAGCGCCCAGTCGAAGGAGCCGACCCGCGATGATGGGCCGCTCGCACGCCGTCTCCGGTGCGCTCGCCTGGGCCGTCGCCGCCTCCGTGCCCGTCGTCGCCGGGCCCCTCGGCCTCGCGGGTCTCCCGCTCGACCTCCGACTGGTCGGCCTCGGAGTCGCCGCCGGCTGGGCCCTGGTGCCCGACGCGGACCACGCGAGCGCGACCGTCTCCCGCTCGGCGCCGGGTGCCTCCCTGCTCACCGCGACCGCGGGCCGGATCAGCGGAGGGCACCGGCACGGGATGCACTCGCTGCTCGCGGTCGCCGTCGTCTGGTACCTGGTGCCGGTGCTCACGGCGCTGCGCTTCCCGGTGCCGATCGTCGGCCCCGTCGCCGTGGCCGCCGTGCTCACGCTGCCCGCCCTCGCGTTCGCCGCGAAGGCCGTCCGGGCCGCCCCCTCCTGGCGCATCGCCTGGGCCGGGGCGACGGTCGTCACGGTCCTGCTCGTCGCGCTCGCCGACGGCACCTGGGCGTGGCTCCGGGTCGCCGCGACGCTGGGCTACCTCGTGCACGTGGCCGGCGACGCCCTCACGACCGGCGGGATCAACTGGCTGTGGCCGCTGCGCGTGCGCCTGCCGCGGCGCCTGCGCCGGACACCGCTGCGCCACGTCTGGACCACCGGAGGCTACGCCGCGCTGCCCGTCCTGGGCTCCGCCGGGTCCTGGCGCGAGACGGTCCTCTACTGGCTCATGTCCGCGGCGACGATCGTGCTCACCGCCTCGATGATCACGGCCGAGCTGCTGTAGCCCGGGGCGCCCTCCTCAGAAGACCTTCCCCGGGTTCATGATCCCCAGCGGGTCGAACACGGCCTTGATCCCGCGCTGGAGCGCCAGCGAGTCCTCGCCCAGCTCCTCCGCCAGCCAGCGCCGCTTGAGCAGTCCCACGCCGTGCTCGCCCGTGAGCGTGCCGCCGAGGGCCAGGGCCGTGCGGAAGAGCTCCGCGGCGGCGTCCCAGACGTCCTCCCCCACGGGTCCGTCCCCCGCGGGCAGCACGAAGTTCGGGTGGAGGTTCCCGTCCCCCGCGTGGGCGACGGTGGGGATGCTGAGCCCCGTCCGCTCCTCGATGCCGCGGATCGCTGCGAACATCGGCGGTAGCGCGGAGCGGGGCACGCAGACGTCCTCGATCAGCACGCGGCCCTCCGCCTCGAGCGCCGGGTGGAAGGCCCGGCGGACGGCCAGCAGAGCCTCACCCTCGGCCGGGTCCTCGGTCGCCTCGGCGGCGCCCCCGGAGGCGGTCACGATCTCGAGGACGCGCTGCGACTCCTCCGCCGCTCCTCCGCCGTCCGTCTGGACGAGGAGGTAGGCGGCACCGCGGTCCAGGCTCGCTCCGGTGTAGCGCGAGATCGCGGCGAGCGCCGCCTCGTCCATCAGCTCCATCACCGCGGGACGGAGCCGCGCGGCGGTGATCGCGGCGGAGGCGGCGGCCGCGGCGACGACGCTCGGGAAGTACGCGCCGACCGTGACCACGCGCCCGGTCGGGATCGGGCGGAGCTTCACGGTGGCCTCCACGATGACGCCCAGCGTCCCCTCGGAGCCGGTCAGGAGCGCGGTGAGGTCGTACCCGGTGACTCCCTTCACGCTGCGGCGGCCGGTGCGGAGCAGTCGTCCGTCGGGGAGGACGACCGTCAACCCGAGCACCGCTTCCCGGGTCACGCCGTACTTGGCGCACAGCAGCCCCCCGGCGTTCGTCGCGATGTTGCCGCCGATGCTCGAGATCGCGCGGCTCGCGGGGTCGGGCGAGAAGACGAGGCCGTGCGGAGCGACGGCGTCCGACAGCGCCTGATTGATGACCCCGGGCTCGACGACCGCCAGCTCGTCCTCGAGCGACACCTCGAGGATGCGGTCCATCGCGGCGGTCGAGAGGACGAGCGCTCCCTCGCTCGCCACTCCCCCGGCAGCGAGGCCCGTTCCCGCTCCGCGCGGCACGACCGGGAGCCGGTGCTCCGTCGCTATGCGCAGCGCCGCCTGCACGTCCTCGACCGAGCGGGCAGCGACGAGCGCGAGCGCGCGACCCGGTGCGGAGAAGCCCGACTTGTCGGTGTGCACGGCCTCGAACCCGGGGCCCTCGGTCAGGACCGCGTCGCCGAGCGCGTCGCGCAGCTGTCGGAGGATCTCGTGGTCGTGCATGGTTCACTCCGTGCGGTCGCGGGCGGGTCCTGCCGATCCTTCCACGGGCGCGGGGCAGGATGGCGGGATGACCAGAGAGACGCGATGGCCGCGGTGACGAGCGCGGGGATCCTGCTGCACCGCGAGGGCCCCTCCGGCACCGAGGTGTTCCTCGGGCGGATGGGCGGCCCCTTCTGGACCCGGCGCCCCCGCGCGTGGACGATCCCGAAGGGCGTGCACACGGGCGACGAGACGCCGCTGGACGCCGCGCGCCGAGAATTCGAGGAGGAGACCGGCGCTCCTCCGCCCGTCGGGGAGCTGACCCTCCTCGGCGCGTTCCGGCAGAGCGCGGCCAAGACCGTCACCGTCTTCGCCGGGCGCGGACTCGCGGACACCGCCTTCGTCGCGAGCAACACCTTCGAGCTGGAGTGGCCGCGGGGCTCCGGCGTGCTGCGCAGCTTCCCCGAGCTGGAGGACGCCCGGTGGCACCCGCTCGGCGAGGCCCGCTCGCTGGTGGTGGCCGGGCAGGTCGCCGCCCTCGACGCGCTGGCCGAGCTGCTGGCGGATCCGGACGGCGAGGACCGGGCCGGCACCGCCCCCTAGTCGGCGGTCGCGTAGACCCGCAGGCCCAGCGGCACGATCCGCACCACGGCCTCGTCGAATCCGTCGCGGGAGCCGTCGAAGCGCTCGGTCTCGCCGTCGTGCGCCCACTCGGGGTCGTCCCCCGCGGGCCGGCGCGCGCCGACGGTGATCTCCGGCGTCGAGAACGACTCCACCACCGGTGCCCGCCAGCCGGGCACACGGCCGACCACCGGGGTCGCCGTACGGCCGAGCAGGAGCGAGAACGCTCCCCGGGTGCGCGGAGTCCGTCCTGAGTGCAGGATGCGCACGTCGAGGTGGCCGTCGTCGAGCCGACGCCGGGCGAGCGGGGCGGCCGTGCGCGGGTGCTCCTGGTTCACCCCGACGAAGTACGACCAGACGAGCTGCGTGCGCCCGTCGCGCCGGAGCTCGAACGGATCGGTGCGCCGCACGACCGAGAGGGCCGCGATCACGGCGGCGAGCGGCTTCCCGATCCGCTTCTCGCGCTTCTCGCGGGCCGCGACGAACTCCGGGTAGACGCCGATCGAGACCGTGTTGAGCACCGTGACCGGGTCTCCCCCGTCCGCGACGACCTCGGCCACGTCGACGTCGCGGCGCTCGCCGATCGTCGCCGCGTCGAGCGCGTCCTGGACGGTGAGCAGCCCCAGCGCCTTCGCGAAGTGGTTCATGGTCCCGCCCGGCAGCACGAGCAGCGTCATCCCCTCGGCGCGGGCGAGAGCGGCACCGACCGACATGGTCCCGTCCCCGCCGTAGATCCCGAGCACCCGGGGCGGAGAGTCCCCCGAGCGCGCCTCGCGCACCACGTCGGCGAGGTCCTCCCCCTCGGTCAGCCGGTGCACGCGCGCCTTCGGGAACCGGGCTCGGACCAGCGGCTCGGGATCGGGGCGGTGCGAGTCCCGGCCCGCGCCGGGGTTGAGGACCACGAGGAGGGCGGCGCCGTCCCCCAGCGGGCTGCGGTCGACGGGGGGCCGGGTCGCGCGCTCCGAGACGGGCACGTGGCGCGGCTCGGCCGGCAGGACGGCTCGGCCGACGACCGCGACCGCCGCGCCGAGCGCCGCGCCGCCGAGGACGTCCGAGAGCCAGTGGACGCCGACGTGCAGGCGGGAGAAGGCCACGGCGGCGGCGAGCGGGGCGACCGCCGCCCCCACTCGGGGCGACTCGAGCGCGACCCCGGCGGCGAAGGCGGCGGCGCTCGCCGCGTGCCCCGAGGGGAAGGACGCCGACGTCGGCACCGTCGCCAGGCGCCGGCCGACCGGGACGTCGACGAGGAGCGGCCGGTCGCCGCCGAACACGCGCTTGCCGACCAGGTTCGCGAGCGCGCTGGCCGCGGCGAGCGAGGCGGTCCCCCGCAGAGCCTCGCGGGGACGGCCCGCCAGGAGCAGCAGAACGCCGATGCCGGCCCAGAGGACTCCGTGGTCCGCGGCCCGGGAGAGCCCCACGAGCACCCCGTCGACGACGGGCGACGGGCGACGGGCGTTCAGCCGCCGGGCCGCACGAGCGTCCGCCCGGCGCACGACGCGCGGGACGGTGACGAGCCGGCGGAGCAGGACGGACGGGGGTCGGGTTCCGCGGAGGGCCATGCGCTCAGCGTAGGAGGAGGCGCCTCCGCGGTCCCTGGACCGGTCGACGGCGCGCTACACCTCGCCGAAGCCCGACTCGACCAGATCGCCGAGCCGGCCGATCGCCTCCTGGGCCTGCGGCCCCGACGCCGAGAGGACGACCTCGTCCCCGCGGTCGAGCCCCAGCGACATCACGCCGAGCAGGCTCGTGGCGTCCTTGCCGTTCGCATCGATCCGGGCGTCGAAGGTGGCGGCGAGCGTGACGAAGTCGGCCGCGGGACGGGCGTGCAGGCCGTTCGGGTTGATGAGGCGGACGCGGCGCTGCACGCGCTCGTCACCGGGCGCGGTCTCCTCGGCGGGAGCAGCGAGCGCCTCGCCCCGGGCCGACTCCGCGGCGGCGAGCACCTCGTCCAGCGACGCCCCCGTGCCCGCGGCGACGGCGGCCGCGACCGCCCCCTCCACCAGCGGGGCGTCGGCGATCCGGACCCGGGCGCGCGCGTCGTCGTCGAGGAACTCGACCGCGGTCTCCGCCGTCATGATCGCCGAGCCGAGGTCGCAGAGGACGACGACCCCCTCGCCGGAGTCCGCTTCCGCCAGGGCCGCCGTGATGCGGTCGAAGCTGGTGCCGATGCCGCCGTCGTCCGTCCCGCCCGCGGCGACCAGCGCGACCGAGGCCGCCATCTGCTCCGCGAGCTCGACCAGCCCCTCCGCCAGCTGCGCGCTGTGCGAGACCAGGACCAGCCCGACGCTCACGCCGCCGCCTCGGCTGCTGCGCGGAGCAGGAGAACGGTCGACACGCTGCCGGGATCACGGTGCCCGATGGCGCGCTCGCCGAGGTAGCTGGCGCGTCCCTTGCGGGCGACCAGCGGGTCCGTCGACTCCGCTCCCCTCTGCGCCGCCTCCGCCGCCGCGGCGAGGACGTCGGCCGGAGCCCCTCCCTCCTCGGCGGCGGCCGCGGCCGCGTCGACCGCCGGCGTCCACGCGTCCACCATCGTCTTGTCGCCCACCTCGGCCTTGCCGCGGAGCACGATGCCGTCCCTCGCCGCGGCCAGGAGCGCTGCGACGTCCGCACCCTCGAGCGCGTCCTCGCCCGCGACCGCGGCGGAGGCCTTCAGGAACGCCGTGCCGAACAGCGGGCCCGAGGCGCCGCCGACGGTGGAGATGAGCGTCGTCGCGACCAGCTTGAGCACGTCCGCCGGGAGCCCCTGCTCCGGCGCCCCGTCCAGCTTCGCGACCACGGCCTGGAAGCCGCGGTCCATGTTCTCGCCGTGGTCCCCGTCGCCGATCGCCCGGTCGAGCGTGATCAGCTCGACCCGGTGCTCCGCGATCGACTCGGCGGCGCGGCGGATCCACGCCGTCGCCCACGCCGCGTCGAGCCCGGCTCCCTGTGCGTCCTGCATGGTCGTCTCCTCCTCGTGGGCCGCTCCTGCGGCTGTCGTTCCGGTCATGGTGTGCGCGCGGGCGCTCAGCGTCCCCACCGCAGCGCCGCGGTCTGCACCGGGGAGTCCCACAGCTCGGTCAGGGCGTCGTCGAGCTTGAGGACGGTGAGCGAGAAGCCCTGCATCTCGAGCGACGTCGTGTAGTTGCCGACGAGGCTGCGTGCGACGGTGATCCCCTTCTCGGCCAGCGCCTCGGCTGCGCGGCGGTAGGCGAGGTACAGCTCGATCTGCGGCGTGCCGCCCATGCCGTTCACCAGGAGCAGCACCTCGTCCCCGGAGGAGAACGGCAGGTCCTCCAGGATCGGGCCGAGGATCCGGTCGACGATGCGGTCGGCCGGCTCCAGCGCGATCTTCTCCCGGCCGGGCTCGCCGTGGATGCCTATGCCGATCTCGATCTCGTCCTCACCCAGCTCGAAGCTCGGCTCGCCCGCGTGCGGGACGATGCACGGCGTGAGGGCGACGCCCATCGAGCGCACGTTCGCGATCACCGTCTCGGCGATCGTCGCGACCTCGTCGAGGGAGTCGCCCCGCTCCGCCGCGGCGCCCGCGATCCGCTCGACCAGCACGGTGCCTGCCACGCCGCGGCGGCCCGCGGTGTAGAGCGAGTCCTTCACCGCGACGTCGTCGTCGACGATCACGCTGCGCACCTCGATCCCCTCGGCGCCGGCGAGGTCGGCCGCGGTCTCGAAGTTCAGGACGTCGCCCGTGTAGTTCTTCACGATGTGCAGCACACCCGCGCCGCCGTCGACGGCCTGCGTGGCCGCGACGATCGGGTCGGGCGTGGGCGAGGTGAAGACGGGACCGGGGACGGCGGCGTCCAGCATCCCGAATCCGACGAAGCCCGCGTGCAGCGGCTCGTGCCCGCTGCCGCCTCCGCTGACGATGCCCACCTTGCCCGAGCGGGGCGCGTCGGCCCGCACCACGAACAGGGGATCCGACACCACCCGGACCAGGTCGGCGTGCGCCAGGCCGAAGCCTGCCACCGACTCCGTGACGACGTTCTTCGGGTCGTTGATGAGCTTCTTCATCGAGGTCTCCTCCAGGATCGGGCCACCACTCGGGCGTCCCGTGACCTGCGGGCGATCCGGCGCGTGGTGGATCGCCGCCCGCACCGTCGCGGACAGCAGCCCCACGTTACGCCCTGCGCTCGCGCCTACGGCAGCGGGACGACGGCGCGCTGCGTCTCGCGGACCCACTCCTCGAGCTTGGCCGTGGCGGCCCCGGAGTCGACGGCCTCCGCCGCGCGGTCCATCGACGTCCGCAGGCGCTCCAGGACGGGCGTGCGCACCAGGTCCGGGTCGCGCGCCAGGTCGAACGCCGCGAGGCCCGCGGCCGCGTTCAGAAGGACGATGTCGCGGACAGGGCCGCCGTCTCCCGCGAGCACCGAGCGCACCACGCTCGCGTTGTAGGCGGCGTCGCGGCCGCGCAGCTCGTCGATCCGGGCGCGGGGCAGGCCCAGGTCGCGCGGATCGAGGTCGTGCTCGACCACGGAGCCGCGCGACACCTCCCAGATGTGGCTGTGACCCGTGGTCGTGAGCTCGTCGAGGCCGTCGTCCCCGCGGAACACCAGAGCCGTCGCCCCGCGCGTCCGGAACACGCCGACGACCAGCGGCACCCGGTCGAGGTGCGCCACTCCGACCGCCGACGCCTCGGGACGCGCCGGATTGCAGAGCGGGCCGAGGAAGTTGAACACCGTCGGCACGCCCAGCTCGGCGCGCACCGGACCGGCGTGCCGGAAGCCGGGGTGGAAGAGGGACGCGAAGACGAAGGCGATCCCCGTCCGCCGGAACACCTCGGCCACCCGCTCGGGGGAGAGGGAGAGGTCGACCCCGAGTGCCGCGAGCACGTCGGAGGAGCCGGAGGAGGAGGACGCGGCCTTGTTCCCGTGCTTCACGACGGGCGTGCCGGCCGCGGCCGCGATGATCGACGCGGTGGAGGAGATGTTGACGGTCCCGAAGCGGTCCCCGCCCGTCCCGACGATGTCCAGGGCCATCGGGTCCACGTCCAGCGGCACCGCGTGGTCGAGGATCGCGTCGCGGAAGCCGACGATCTCGTCGACGGTCTCGCCCTTCGCCCGGAGGGCCACCAGCAGTCCGGCGAGCTGCGCCGGAGTCGCCGCGCCCTCCATCACCTGCTCCATGGCCCACGTCGCCTCGGAGACGCTCAGATCGGAGGACTCGAGGAGTGCGCTGAGAACGTGCGGCCAGGACAGGGTTTCCGACATGGCTCCCAGATTATGCGACGAGGATCGCCTCCCGGCTAGTGCGACTTCCCTCCCCTGCCATCGGCCATAATGGTCTGTGTGACGAGCACCTCTCTCTCCCCCGCGGCCACCGCGCCCGTAGTGAACCGACCCAACCCGGTCGCGGTCGGAACGATCGTCTGGCTGGGCAGCGAGGTCATGTTCTTCGCCGGCCTGTTCGCGATCTACTTCACCCTGCGCAGCACCTCCCCCGAGCTCTGGGGCGCCGAGACCCAGATCCTCAACGTCCCCTACGCGGGCGTGAACACGGTGATCCTCGTGGCCTCGTCGTTCAGCTGCCAGTTCGGCGTGTTCGCCGCCGAGCGGCTGCAGCCGCGTGCGACGGGCCTCAGCCCGTTCAAGTGGGGCATGGTCGAGTGGTTCTTCCTCACCTACGCCCTGGGCGCGGTCTTCGTCTCCGGCCAGGTGCTCGAGTACGCGACCCTCGTCTCCGAGGGCGTCACGCTCTCCAGCAACGCCTACGGCTCCGCCTTCTACCTGACGACCGGCTTCCACGCCCTGCACGTCACCGGCGGCCTCATCGCGTTCCTCCTCGTCATCGGCCGCGGCTTCGCGGTCAAGAACTTCGGCCACAAGGAGGCGACGAGCGCCATCGTCGTCTCGTACTACTGGCACTTCGTCGACGTCGTCTGGGTCGGCCTGTTCGCCGTCATCTACTTCCTCAAGTGACGCGCCCGCCGATGCCCCACTCCACTCCCGACCCCCGCAGGAAGGACGCCTCGATGGCCTCCCCGAAGACGAAGAGCCGAGCCAAGAAGGGTCGCCGCCACCCGCTCGCCACCCTGGCCCTGATCGCCATCGGCCTCGGGCTCACCGGCGGGACCTACGCCGCGGTCGGCGTCGCGACGTCCGCCTCCGCGGAGACGTCGTCCACCAGCCAGCAGACGATCGACGAGGGCTCGAAGCTCTTCGCCGCGAACTGCGCCACCTGCCACGGCCTCGACGCCGCGGGCACCGACAACGCTCCCTCCCTCATCGGAGTGGGCGCGGCGTCGGTCGACTTCCAGGTCGGCACCGGCCGCATGCCGATGCAGATGCACGGCCCCCAGGCGCTCGAGAAGCCGGTGCAGTTCACCGACGAGCAGGTCGGCGAGCTCGCCGCCTACGTCGCGTCGCTGGCCCCCGGCCCCGCGATCCCCGAGGGCGAGGTCCTCGACGGACAGGGCGACGCGGCGAACGGCGCCGAGCTGTTCCGCATCAACTGCGCCATGTGCCACAACGTCGCCGGAGCCGGCGGCGCGCTCACCGAGGGCAAGTTCGCTCCCCCGCTGGGCGGCGTGACTGAGGCGCACATCTACGAGGCGATGGTCACCGGCCCGCAGAACATGCCGGTCTTCAACGACCTGAACATCTCGCCCGAGGACAAGCGCGACATCATCTCGTACCTCAAGTACATCGAGGCCAACCCGTCCCCGGGCGGATTCGCGCTCGGCTCCCTCGGGCCGGTCGCAGAGGGCCTGTTCCTCTGGATCTTCGGCCTCGGCGCGATCGTGGCCCTGACGGTGTGGATCACCGCCCGATCCAACTAGACGACTGCAGCGCCCTGACGGGCGCGACTGACCCACGGTACCGACTGGTGCCGACACGGCGTGAAAAGGAGAACCATGGCAGAGCACGATGAGGGTGGCACGGACCTCGCCACCTCGTCGGCCACCGGGCACGGAACGGCTCCGGCCGGCACCGCGGTCGTGACGCGGGACCGCGTCCAGGACCCGGGCCTCCCGCCGCACCGCCCCCGGATGACCGACCTCGACCCCAAGGTCGAGAAGCGTGCCGAGCGCACGGTGTACACGCTCTTCTACCTCTCCTTCGCGGGCTCGATCTTCGCGGTCGCCGCCTACATGGCGTTCCCGATCACCGAGGACGTCGCGTCGGTCCGGCTGAACACTCTGTTCATCGGCCTGGGCATGTCCCTCGCGCTCCTGGGCATCGGCATCGCCGCCGTCCACTGGGGCAAGCAGCTGATGTCGGACCACGAGGGCATCGACATCCGCCACCCCGTCCGCAGCGCGGAGCCCACCCGCGCCCGTGCGCTCGAGATCTTCGACCAGTCCGACAAGGAGTCCGGCTTCGGCCGCCGCTCCCTTGTCCGGAACAGCCTGATCGCCTCCCTCGTCGTGTTCCCCCTGCCCGCCGTGATCCTGTTCCGGGGCCTCGGCCCGCAGGACCAGAACCCCGTCGCCCTCCTCAAGACCACCCTGTGGGAAGAGGGCACGAGGCTCACCCTGGACCCGTCGGGAGCGCCGATCCTCGCATCGGACGTCACCCTCGGATCCGCCTTCCACGTCATCCCCGAGGGTCTCAACGACGCCGAGGGCAAGCTGGAGGAGAAGGCCAAGGCCGCCGTCCTCCTGATGCGCCTGAAGCCGGAGGACCTCATCGTCAGTGAGGGTCGCGAGACCTGGAACTACGACGGAATCGTCGCCTACTCCAAGATCTGCACGCACGTCGGCTGCCCTGTGGCGCTGTACGAGCAGCAGACCCACCACCTGCTGTGCCCGTGCCACCAGTCGCAATTCGACATCACGCGCGAGGCCGCCGTCATCTTCGGCCCGGCGAAGCGTCCGCTTCCGCAGCTCCCCATCACCGTCGACGCCGAGGGTTACCTGGTCGCCAGAAGCGACTTCACGGAGCCCGTCGGACCGTCCTTCTGGGAGCGATGACTCACATGTCCACCACCACCCCCTCACGCCCCTCCAGCTCCCCCGCGGAGCCCGAGGACGGCGTCATCCTCGGATCCGGCAAGTTCCAGAAGGGGTACGTCGGAGCGGCGTCGAACTACATCGACGAGCGCACGAGCATCTCCGCGGTCGTCAAGGAGTTCGGTCGCAAGATCTTCCCCGACCACTGGTCCTTCCTCCTCGGCGAGGTCGCGCTCTACAGCTTCGTCATCATCCTGCTGTCGGGCACCTTCCTCACCTTCTTCTTCCAGGCCTCGATGGTCGAGACGCACTACGAGGGCAGCTACCTGCCCCTCAAGGGCATCGAGATGTCGGCGGCGATGTCGTCCTCGCTCGACATCTCCTTCGACATCCGCGGCGGCCTGCTGATGCGGCAGATCCACCACTGGGCGGCACTGCTGTTCGTGGCCTCGATCGGCCTGCACATGCTGCGCATCTTCTTCACCGGTGCGTTCCGCAAGCCCCGCGAGCTCAACTGGGTCATCGGCTTCGTCCTCTTCATCCTCGCGATGGCCGAGGGCTTCACCGGCTACTCGCTCCCCGACGACCTGCTCTCGGGCAACGGCCTCCGCATCATCGACGGCATGGTCAAGGGCATCCCGATCGTCGGCACCTGGATCTCGTTCCTGCTCTTCGGCGGCGAGTTCCCGGGCACCGACATCGTCGGCCGCCTCTACACGCTGCACATCCTGCTGCTGCCGGCGCTGGTGCTCGCGTTCATCGCCCTGCACCTCGTGTTCGTGGTCGTCCACAAGCACACCCAGTTCCCCGGTGCGGGCAAGACCGAGCAGAACGTCGTCGGCTACCCGGTGCTGCCGGTCTACGCCGCGAAGGCCGGTGGATTCTTCTTCATCGTCTTCGGCGTCGTCGTCCTCATCGCCTCGCTGTTCACGATCAACCCGATCTGGAACTACGGCCCGTACGACCCCTCGCCCGTCTCCGCGGGAACCCAGCCCGACTGGTACATCGGGTTCGCCGACGGCGCCCTGCGCCTCGTCCCGCCGGGACTCGAGTGGGCCATCCCGGGCATCGGAACCCTGTCGTTCAACATCCTGATCCCGCTCGTCGGTCTCGGACTGTTCATCGCCGTGGTCATGCTCTACCCGTTCCTCGAGGCGTGGATCACCGGTGACAAGCGCGAGCACCACCTGCTCGACCGCCCGCGCAACGCCGCGACCCGCACCGCGATCGGTGCCGCCGGAGTCAGCTTCTACGCCGTCCTCTGGGCCGCCGCCTCGTCCGACCTCATCGCGACGCACTTCCACCTCACGATGGAGGGCGTGATCCACAGCCTGCAGTTCCTGCTCATCGCGGGTCCGTTCATCGCGTACTTCATCACCAAGCGCATCTGCCTGGCGCTGCAGAAGAAGGACCGCGAGATCGCGCTGCACGGCTTCGAGTCCGGCCGCATCGTCCGCCTCCCCGGCGGCGAGTTCATCGAGGTGCACCAGCAGCTCGACGAGTACGAGCGCTGGAAGCTCGTCGGTCAGGACGAGTACGAGCCCCTGATGATCCGTCCGGACTCGCGTGGCCGCATCACCGCCCCGCAGCGCGTCCGCGCCGGCCTCTCCCGCTGGTTCTTCGAGGACCGGATCACCCCCGTCACCCAGAAGGAGCTCGAGAGCTCGCACAGCGAGCACTGATCCTCCCCCGAAGGGCCCGGACGTTCATTCGTCCGGGCCCTTCGTCGTTCCCGCAGCGGGGCGGCGCCTGTCCTCCTGCGCGGTGGAGGTCGGCGGTGGACCGAGAGCCGGTGAGACCGGATCACAGCGCCTCGACGGCGACAAGCCGGCAGGAACGTGAGGCGATCCTCCGGACGGAGAGGCCCCCGCTCCGCGGATCACGAGATGCCATCTGACCGCCGAGCTGGAGACGTCCGCCTCCCTCGGATCACCGAGTGATTCAGCCTGTCTCCGTTGTCGCGGCGTCGTCGTCCGGTGAGGTCCCCGTCACCGTCCACGTCGAGAGACTCGGCATCGGTTCGAGGGTACCCGTCCCCAGCAGGCCTATCAGGACTGCCTTCCCCCCCACTCACGGTCGAACCCTCTGTGATCGGCGACGGCGACGCTCGCCGGTGCGACCGAGGAGGCGACCTCCGGACATCGACGACCGTCGCTGCAGCGGCGTCTCAGGCTCCCTGTCGTCGCGCCGACCGGCACACAACCCGTTAGCAAGTACCGAGGAGCTCCACGAGCTGAAGGGGCGCGCGTGGTTCCGTCGGGGTGCAGGCTCCACTGGGTTCAGAACGGTGTGCAAGAGGCCCGCAGGGCGGCGCAGGCGCCAGAACAGGCGCAGCAGCCCCAGTACAGCCGCAGGCGCAGCAGTATCCGCGATCCGTAGCGCGCCACCGCCGTCGGCACGCCGACAGGCGCACAGGAGAGCCGCCACAGGCGTAGCCCGCTCACCCGCGACCGGAGCAGGAGCCGTCGCAGCGCAGACCCGTAGGGGTGATGACGCGGGCCGACGCTCCTGCTCGGCGCCGCCCGCTGCACTCCCCTGCGAGCTTCCACGTCGCGGGCCGTCGGGATGTGCCCCGACGAGTTCCTCCGCGCAGGACGCCTCGGTGTCCCGCCAGCATGACACCGCGAGAGATCCAGCTCAGCTCGTCATCCCTCACTGAGCGGTCCCGGCCCTCACCGGGAGGTCCCGGCTCTCACCGGGAGGCTCGATCCGCCACCGATCGGCGAGTGCCGCCCCTGCACGAAGCCGAACGGCCGAGCCGACCGGGCCCCGACCGCGCGTCGCTTCCTCCTGGATAAGCGAAAGGGCCGGGTGCACAGAGCCGAAGCCCTCGTGCACCCGGCCCTAGGCCGTGCGATGCGCCCTAGCGGGCGAAGTATCCGCGGTAGTACTCGTACACCCAGCCGGCGATGGCGACCAGGAAGAGCCCGACGGCGATGTAGGTGATCCAGAACCCCACGGCAAGGCCGAGGAATCCGAGAGCCGCGGAACCGCCCAGGATCAGCGGCCACCAGCTCCACGGGCTGAAGAAGCCCTGCTCGGGGTCTCCGTCGTCGATGTCCGCATCGAGGCGGTCCTCGGGGAGCTCAGCACCCTGCGCCTTGTGGACGCGGCCGACATAGAACGCGATGAACGCGCCCAGCACGGCCGAGAGGCCGATGCCGACGGTGCCGACCCACTCCACCTGGCCCGTGTCGAGCAGCGACCACACGATGTACGTGATGTCGGCGAGGAGGAAGAAGCCCGCGAGGAGCCAGAAGAGATTGACGTTGGCGCGCATGGCCCTACTTCACCGTGCCTTCGGACTTGTCGTACGTGGGGGCGTCCGGAGCGTCCTTCGCCGGACCGATTCCGACGGGGATGCCGGCCTCGGGGTGGTTGAGGTCGAACGCCGGGGCCTCGCTTCGGATGCGCGGGATCGAGGTGAAGTTGTGGCGGGGCGGCGGGCACGAGGTGGCCCACTCGAGCGACCGGGAGAAGCCCCACGGGTCGTTCACCGTTACCTTGGGCGCCTTGCGGGCCGTGATGTACACGTTCAGGAAGAACGGGATCAGCGACACCGCGAGGATCATCGCTCCGACCGTCGACACCTGGTTCATCCAGGTGAAGCCGTCCTCGGGCAGGTAGCTGGCGTAGCGGCGCGGCATGCCGACGACGCCCAGCCAGTGCTGGATGAGGAAGGTGGTGTGGAAGCCGATGAACAGCAGCCAGAAGTGCCACTTGCCCAGCGTCTCGTTCAGCATCTTGCCGGTCCACTTGGGCCACCAGAAGTAGAAGCCCGAGAACATCGCGAAGACGACGGTTCCGAACACGACGTAGTGGAAGTGCGCCACCACGAAGTACGAGTCCGAGACGTGGAAGTCGAGCGGGGGCGACGCGAGGATCACGCCGGTGAGTCCACCGAAGGTGAAGGTGATCAGGAAGCCGATCGCCCAGATCATCGGGGTCTCGAAGGTCACCGATCCGCGCCACATGGTGCCGACCCAGTTGAAGATCTTCACGCCTGTCGGAACCGCGATGAGCATGGTCATCAGCGAGAAGAACGGCAGCAGGACCGATCCGGTGACGTACATGTGGTGCGCCCACACCGTCACGGAGAGGGCGGCGATCGCGATGGTCGCGTAGATCAGCGTCTTGTAGCCGAAGATCGGCTTGCGGCTGAAGACCGGGAAGACCTCGGACACGATCCCGAAGAACGGCAGCGCGATGATGTACACCTCGGGGTGGCCGAAGAACCAGAACAGGTGCTGCCAGAGCAGGACGCCGCCGTTGGCCGCATCGTAGATGTGTGCGTCGAACACGCGGTCGGCGCCGAGGGCGAACATCGCGGCGGCGAGCACCGGGAACGCGAGCAGCACGAGGATCGACGTCACCAGGATGTTCCAGGTGAAGATCGGCATGCGGAACATCGTCATGCCGGGAGCGCGCATCGTGATGATCGTCGTGATGAAGTTCACCGCGCCGAGGATCGTGCCGAAGCCCGAGAGCGCGAGGCCGAAGACCCAGAGATTGCCGCCGAGCCCTGGTGAGAACGTCGTGCTCGACAGTGGCGCGTACGCGAACCAGCCGAAGGACGCCGCACCCTGCGGGGTGACGAATCCGGCGACCGCGATGAGCGAGCCGAAGCTGTAGAGCCAGTACGCGAAGGCGTTGAGGCGGGGGAACGCGACGTCGGGGGCGCCGATCTGCAGCGGCATCAGGACGTTGGCGAAGCCGGCGAAGAGCGGCGTCGCGAACATCAGCAGCATGATCGTGCCGTGCATCGTGAACAGCTGGTTGTACTGCTCGCGCGTCTCGACCACGTTCAGGCCGGGCTCGAACAGCTGGGCGCGGATGACGAGTGCCATCACGCCGGCGATGCAGAAGTAGATGAACGACGTGATCAGGTACATGTACCCGATGACCTTGTGGTCGGTCGACGTCATCCAGCGGACGAGGACGTTCGCCTTGCGCTGGACCGGCGGAGTGCCGGCGGTGCGCGTCGGGCGGGGTGCCGTGGCGGTGCTCATGCTCCCTTACTCCTCGTTCTCGCGGGCCGGCGCGCCGGTTCCGGGAAGGTTCGAATTGCGGTTGTACTCGGCGCCGAGCTGACCGGTCTGGCCCGCGTCGCGCAGCGACTGGATGTAGTCGTCGTACTCGCCCTGCGAGACGACCTTGACGTTGAAGAGCATCGCGGAGTGGTACTCGCCGCAGAGCTCGGCGCACTTGCCCGCGTAGGTCCCCTCCTTGAGAGGCGTGACGTACATGTAGTTCGTCTTGCCGGGGATCATGTCCTTCTTGTAGAGGAAGTCGACGACCCAGAAGGAGTGGATCACGTCGCGCGCGTCGAGCTGGATCTTGATCTTCTGTCCGACGGGCAGGTAGAGCGTGGGGATCTCGGACTCGACGAGCGAGCCGGCGGCGTCTCCGCCCTCCTGGTACTGGCCCTGGATGCCGGCGGAGTAGACGTCCTCGTCGACGTAGTTGAAGTCCCACGCCCACTGCTTGCCGTACACCTGGATGGTCTCGTCCGGGTCGTCGTAGGGCTGCTCGATGGCGGCCTGGTCGCGCGCGGTGAAGGCGAAGAAGCCGATCACGAGGATCAGCGGCACGATCGTGTAGAAGATCTCGATCGGCATGTTGTAGCGCAGCTGGACCGGCAGGCCGGTCTGCCCCTTGCGACGGCGGTAGACGACCACCGCCCAGATGGTGAGACCCCACGTGACGACGCCGACGGCGAGCAGGACGATCCAGGAGGTGACCCAGAGTCCGATGACGCGGTCGACGTGGTTCGTCGTGCCCGGTTCGGTGGGGAGCCAGCCCTGGAGCTGCTCTTGCGTGCAGCCCGCGAGGACGAGGGCGAGGGCTCCTGCGACGGGGGCAGCGACCCATCTGCGGATTCGGCGATTGAAGCGCACCGGTGACCTTTCGGAAGACTGGGGACCAGTTCACACGAAACTGTATTAGACCGGCTCCAGCCTACCCTTCCGCTCCGGCGGCCCGGTGCACGACGACCCGCTCTTGACGTCCCGGTCGAGTGGTGCAGTCATAACGAACGGCGCCCGACGGGCCACCGGAGTGGACTGTCGGACGCCGTTCGGAGGCGCTGCGGCCCGGGGCCGCGCGGCGTCAGTGGAAGCTGTCGCCGCAGGCGCAGCTGCCGCCCGCGTTGGGGTTGTCGATGGTGAAGCCCTGCTTCTGGATGGTGTCCTCGAAGTCGATCGAGGCGCCGTCGAGGTAGGGGACGCTCATCTTGTCGACGACGAGGCCGACGCCCTCGAACTCCACCGCGGCGTCGCCGTCGAGGGTGCGCTCGTCGAAGTAGAGCTGGTAGATGAGGCCGGAGCAGCCGCCGGGCTGCACCGCGACGCGCAGGCGCAGGTCGTCGCGGCCCTCCTGCTCGAGCAGGCTCTTGACCTTGGCGGCGGCGGTCGGGGTCATCGAGACGCCGTGGGCCGCGCTGGGCGGGGTGGCGAGGGGGGTCGCCGTCTGGTCGGTCAGTGTGTCTGACATGTCACTCCTCAGGGGACGGGCGGAACGGTCGTCGTGCCTTCCGGGATTCTACGGCTGCAACCCGGGTGGTCACCCGGGTATTCCACGACCGGTGGTCAGTCGCGGTGAGCGGCGGCGCGGAGCAGGAACAGCGCCTCGGTCTGCGCGGCGCGCTTGAAGACGCCCAGGTGCAGCGACTCGTTGGGGCTGTGCGCGCGCGAGTCGGGGTCCTCGACACCGGTGACGAGGATCTGCGCCTCGGGGAACTCGCGCACGAGGTCGGCGATGAACGGGATGCTCCCGCCGATCCCAGTCTCGAGAGGCTCGCGTCCCCAGGCGTCCGCCATCGCGCCCTTCACCAGGTCCACGGCCCAGCCGGTCGCGTCGACCAGGAACGGACTGCCGGTGTCGACGTCCTCGATCGCGAGGTGGGCGCCGAACGGGGAGTTCGCCCGGAGGTGGCTCTCGATGGCGGCGAACGCCTCCTCCGCGTCCTGGCCGGGGGCGATGCGGGCGCTGATCTTCACGCGCACGGACGGGACGAGGGTGTTGGAGGCGTCGACGACGCTGGGCGCGTCGATCCCGGTGACCGTGACGGCCGGCTTCGACCACAGGCGCGAGAGGATCGCGCCGGTGCCGATCGGCGAGACCCCGTCGAGCAGCCCGGAGTCGCGGCGGAGGTCCTCCTCGGTCGTCTCGGGCACCGCTCCGTCGTGCTCGGTGAGGCCGGCGACGGCGACCGAGCCGTCCTCGTTCCAGAGCGTCGCGAGCAGGCGGACCGCCGCGAGCATCGCGTCCGGGACCGCTCCGCCGAGCATGCCCGAGTGCGAGGCGTGCGCGAGAGTGCTGACGGTGAGGGTGAAGGTGACGTTGCCGCGCAGGCCCACCGTCAGCGCGGGGGTGTCGACGTCCCAGTTGTCGCTGTCGGCGACGATGATCGCATCCGCGCGGAGGGCGTCGTGGTGCTCGCGGAGGAAGGTGGGGAACGAGCGCGACCCGAACTCCTCCTCCCCCTCGATGAAGAGGACGAGCCCGAGGTCGTGGTCCTCGCCCGCGACCTCGCGGAGTGCGCGCACCGCGGCGAGGTGGGACACGACTCCCGCCTTGTCGTCGGCGGCACCGCGCCCGTACAGGCGGTCGCCGCGCACGGTCGGCTCGAACGGAGGCGTCTCCCACGCCGACTCGGCGCCCTGCGGCTGAACGTCGTGGTGGGCGTAGAGGAGGACGGTCGGCGCTCCGTTGCGGGCGGCGCGGGTGGCCAGGACGGCAGGCTGGCCGAGCACGTCGGTGCCGTCGATCGTGGCGCTGTGGATCGCGACGTCGTCGAAGACGCCCGTCTCGCGCGCGAGCTCGGCGATGGCCTCGGCGCTGGCGGCCACGCGGGTGGCGTCGAAGCCGTCCCACGAGACGGACGGGATCCGCACGAGCTGCCCGAGCTGGGCGAGCGAGCGCGGCAGATCGTCGCGGACGGCGGCGAGGACGGCCTCCTCGTCGGAGGAGAGTGCGGGCGGAGTCGGAGCGTCGTGAGCCATGGAGGTAATCTTAAGAGACCCCCGATTCCAAGGACGTTCCCCGTGGCCAAGCACCCGATCGCAACCGACACGCCCGACGACGCCGGCTCGCCCGGCTCCGGGAAGGGCCGGCCGACGCCGACCCGGCGCGAGCAGGAGCTGGCCCGCAAGCGTCCGCTGGTCGTCACCGACCGCAAGCAGGCCGCCCGCGACGCCCGCGAGAAGGCCGCCGTGTCACGCGAGCAGGCCCGCATCGGCCTGGCCGCCGGTGACCAGCGCTACCTGCCGCTGCGCGACAAGGGTCCTCAGCGCAAGTTCGTGCGCGACTGGGTCGACGCACGCTTCAGCCTCGGCGAGTTCCTCATCCCGGTGATGGTCGTCGTCCTGCTGCTGAGCTTCTTCCCGCAGCCGGAGCTGCAGTACGCGACGCTCGTCATCCTCTGGGTGTTCTTCCTCCTCGCGGTGATCGACTGCATCCTCCTCGGCATGCGGATGCGCCGGAAGCTCGCCGAGCGCTACGGCGCCGACAAGGTCGAGAAGGGCATCCGCTGGTACGCCGCGATGCGCGCCCTCCAGCTGCGCGTCATGCGACTGCCGAAGCCCCAGGTCAAGCGCCGCGCCTTCCCCGAGTAGTCGGACGGCGGACCACGAAGGGCCCCTGCGGTCGCGCCTCGCGCGGCTCCGGGGGCCCTTCGTGGTGCACGGCGGGTCAGGAGGCGCGGGCCAGTCCCCGGTTGATGTCCCGAGCCCACAGGGGCCCGCGGTAGATGAAGGCGGTGTAGCCCTGGACGAGGGTGGCGCCCGCGTCGAGGCGCTCGCGCACGTCCTCGGCCGTCTCGACTCCTCCGACGGAGATCACGCAGAAGGCCGCGGGGACGACGCCGCGGATCACGCGGAGCACCTCGAGCGAGCGCGCGGCCAGCGGGGCACCGGAGAGGCCGCCGGCGCCGGCCGCCTCGACCACGGCGCGGTCGGTCGAGAGGCCCTCCCGGGAGAGTGTGGTGTTGGTCGCGATGATCCCGTCCAGACCCAGGCGGACGGCGAGCTCGGCGACCCGGCCGACCTCGTCGTCGGAGAGGTCCGGGGCGATCTTGACCAGCAGGGGCGTCGTATCGGCGGCGTCCTTGACGGCCGCGAGGAGCGGCTCGAGGCGGTCGATCTCCTGCAGGCCGCGGAGCCCGGGGGTGTTCGGCGAGCTGACGTTCACGACGAGGTAGTCGGCGAGCGGCGCGAGCAGGCGCGTGCTGATCAGGTAGTCCTCGATCGCGTCGTCCACCTCGACCACCCGGCTCTTGCCGATGTTCACGCCGATCACGGGGCGGCGGCGCGCGCTGCGCAGCCGGATCAGCCGTTGCGCCGCGGCCTCGGCGCCGTGATTGTTGAAGCCCATCCTGTTGACGACGGCGCGGTCCGCGATCAGCCGGAAGAGGCGCGGCCGGTCGTTGCCCGGCTGCGCCCGAGCGGTCAGGGTCCCGACCTCGACGTGTCCGAAGCCGAGCGCGCCGAAGCCCAGGACCGCGGTGGCGTCCTTGTCGAAGCCGGCCGCGACGCCGAACGGGGTCTCGAAGCGGAGGCCGAGCGTCTCGACCGCGGGCGTTCCGCGCGGGACGGTGGTCCGGCGCAGGACCGGAGCGAGGGCTCCGAGGGCCCGGATCACCGGGAAGCTCAGGTGGTGCGCCCGCTCCGGGTCGAGGCGGCGCAGGACGGTGCGGAACAGGAGCGGGTACACCCGGGCCTCAGATCTCGTCGGCGCTGTGGGGCACGGAGGTGCGCTCGGCGCGGAGCAGGGTGATCGCAGACTCGAAGTCGTCCAGCGAGTCGAACGCCTGGTAGACGCTCGCGAAGCGGAGGTAGGCGACCTCGTCGAGCTCGCGCAGCGGCGGCAGGATGGCGAGGCCGATGTCGTTCGCGTCGATCTGCGACGCGCCCGTGGAGCGGATGCTCTCCTCCACCCGCTGCGCGAGGACGGCGAGATCGGTGTCGGTGACGGGCCGGCCCTGGCAGGCCTTCCGGACGCCGCTGACGATCTTCTCGCGGCTGAACGGCTCCACGACTCCGCTGCGCTTGATCACGACGAGGCTCGCGGTCTCGGTCGTCGAGAAGCGCCGGCCGCACGACGGGCACTGCCGGCGGCGGCGGATCGAGAGGCCGTCGTCGCTCGTGCGCGAGTCGATCACTCGGGAGTCGGGGTGCCGGCAGAAGGGGCAGAACATCGAGGGCCTCTCGGTCTCAGGCGAAGCGGGCGTCGACGGCGTCGCCGTGGGCGGGCAGCGCCTCGGCGTCGCTGAGAGCGCGGATGTGCGGGGCGACGCGCTCGAGCGCACCGCGGTCGTACGAGATCAGCTGCTGCGGCCGGAGGAAGGTGTAGGCGCCGAGCCCGGAGGAGAAGCGCGCCTGCCCCAGCGTCGGGAGCACGTGGTTGGAGCCGGCGAGGTAGTCGCCCAGGCTCACCGGGGTGGTCGGACCGAGGAAGATCGCGCCGGCGTCGTGGATCCGCTCGGCCGTCGCGACGGGGTCGGCCGTGTGCAGCTCGAGGTGCTCGGGGCCGTAGGCGTCGCTGAACGCGCAGGCGAGCTCGAGGTCGTCGACGATCACGAGCGCGGACTGCGGGCCGTCTAGTGCGATGGCCACGCGCTCCGCGTGGTGGGTGGCAGCGGCCTGGGCGGCGACCTCGCGCTCGACGGCGGCGGCGAGCTCGGCGCTGTCGGTGACCAGGACCGCGGAGGCGGCCTCGTCGTGCTCGGCCTGGCTGACCAGGTCGGCGGCGACAAGGCGCGGGTCGGCGGAGTCGTCGGCGATCACGAGGATCTCGGTCGGGCCCGCCTCGGAGTCGATGCCGACCTGGCCGAGCACCTGGCGCTTCGCGGTGGTGACCCAGACGTTGCCCGGCCCGGTGATGATGCTGACGGGGTCCAGCCCGATCGAGTCGACGCCGTAGGCCAGTGCGGCGACGGCTCCGGCGCCCCCGACCGCGTAGACCTCGTCGATGCCGAGCAGAGCGGCCGCCGCGAGGATCGTGGGGTGGACGGAGCCGCCGAACGCCTTCTGCGGCGGCGAGACCAGGGCGATGGAGGCGACTCCGGCGGCCTGCGCGGGCACGGCGTTCATGACGACGCTCGACGGGTAGACCGCCTTGCCGCCGGGGACGTACAGCCCGGCGCGGGCGACGGGCTGCCAGCGCTGGGTGACCGTGGCGCCGTCGTCGAGCTCGGTGGTGCGGGGCGGGGGGATCTGTGCGGCGCTGGCGCGGCGGACGCGCGCGATCGCCTCCTCGAGTGCGCTGCGGATGGCCGGGTCGAGGCGGTCGAGCGCCTCGGCGATCTGCTCGGCGGGCACGCGGAGTTGCGGGGGGCGCACGCCGTCCAGCCGCTCCGCCTGGTCGAGGAGCGCCTCCGCGCCGCGTTCTCGGACGTCGGCGATCAGCTCGGCGACGACGGGCCCGACGGAGGCGGACGTGCCCGGATTGCGGGGCACGAGGGCGAGGAGCTCGGCGGAGGAGGGACGACGGCCGCGGAGGTCGAGAGTCTGGATCATGGCCGCCCCAGTCTACGCGCCGCCCTCCCCCGCTCCCTCGCCCTCGTGCCCCGCAATCCGGGCACGTC
>NZ_PSTL01000027.1:0-37418 GCF_002930845.1 Rathayibacter sp. AY1A7
GGGCTAGGGTCGAGCCGTGAGCAGGATGGGTGACGTCGCGGCAGGCGGCGGGATGCGCGGAGGGGCGCGCGGCGGGAGGATCTCGAGCAGCGATCCGGACAGCCAGCGGGAGATCAACGCGGCGGCTCCGAAGGTCGACGACCTGCTCCGGCGCATCGCGGGACTCTTCCGCGACCACCGCCCCAAGCTCACGCTCACCGTGATCCTCGTGCTCGTCGGCGCCGCCCTCACGGTGGTGCCGCCGCTCCTCACCCAGCTGGCCTTCGACCGCGGGCTCTTCCCGCCCGGCGGACGCCCGAACCTCCCGGTGCTGCTCGAGCTGGTCGGCGTCATGGTGCTGGTCTGGGCGTTCTCGGCGATCCTCGGCGTCTGGCAGACCTACCTCACCGCGACCGTCGGCAACACGGTCATGGGGGAGCTGCGCATCCGCCTCTTCCGCCACCTGCAGGCGATGGAGCTCGGCTTCTTCACCCGCACCCGCACCGGCGTCATCCAGTCGCGCCTCGCCAACGACGTGGGCGGCGTGGCCAACGTGCTCACGAACACCGTCTCGAGCGTGCTCGGCAACACCGTCACCGTGATCGCGGCCGTCGTCGCGATGCTCCTGCTCTCGTGGCAGATGACGATCGTCGCCCTCGTCCTCACTCCGGTGCTCGTCGTGGCCCAGCGCCGCGTCGGCCAGGTGAGGGCGCGCATCGCGACGAAGACGCAGGAGTCGCTGTCCGAGATGACCGCGATCACCCAGGAGACCCTGAGCGTATCGGGCATCCTCCTGGCCAAGAGCTTCGGCCGCCAGGAGTCGGAGGTGACGCGCTACGCCGACGAGAACGGCCGGCAGATCGAGCTCCAGGTGCGGCAGCAGATGTCCGGCCAGTGGTTCTTCGCGATGGTGCAGATCTTCCTCTCGGTCATCCCCGTGATCGTGTACCTTGTGGCCGCCTGGCTGATCCTCGGCGGCACCACCGTCACCGCCGGAACCGTCGTGGCCTTCACCACCGTGCAGGCGCGCCTGATGTGGCCGCTCCTGGGCCTGATGCGCGTCGCGCTCGACCTGCAGACGGCCGGAGCGCTGTTCGCCCGCATCTTCGAGTACCTGGACCTGCGTCCGGCGATAACGGACAGGGCAGATGCACGCGAGGTCTCGGGCGAGCTCGGCCGGGTCGAGCTCGACGACGTCGTGTTCCGCTACCCCGACCAGGCGGAGGACGCGCGCCCGACGCTCGACCACGTCTCGGTCGCGATCGAGCCGGGCCAGTTCGTCGCCTTCGTCGGTCCCTCCGGCGCGGGCAAGACCACCATCTCGTACCTCGTCCCGCGCCTCTACGACGTGGCCGGGGGAGCGGTGCGCTTCGCCGGTACCGACGTGCGCGAGCTGCGGCAGGAGTCGCTCGTCTCGCACATCGGCATCGTCAGCCAGGAGACCTACCTCTTCCACGCGACGATCGGCGACAACCTCCGCTACGCCCGCCCGGACGCGACGCAGGAGGAGCTGGAGGCGGCCGCCCGCGCCGCGAACATCCACGCGACGATCACGTCGTTCCCCGACGGCTACGACACGCTTGTCGGCGAGCGCGGCTACCGGCTCTCCGGAGGCGAGAAGCAGCGGCTCGCGATCGCACGCGTCCTGCTGAAGGACCCGGCGGTCCTCATCCTCGACGAGGCGACCAGCGCCCTCGACACCGTCTCGGAGCGGATCGTCCAGACCGCGCTCGACGACGCCGCCCGAGGCCGCACCACCATCGCGATCGCCCACCGGCTCTCGACCATCGTGTCGGCCGACGTCATCCACGTCGTCGAGGGCGGCCGGATCGTCGAATCGGGCACCCACCGCGAGCTGCTCGGCCTCGGCGGCCTCTACGCCTCGCTCTACGCGCAGCAGACGGAGTCGGCCCTCCAGGGCTGAGCCGCGGATCGGCGGCCGCGGCCCCCCGCGGCGCTACTCGCAGCCGGCGCCGTCTGAGTCGCCGGGCTCCGTGCACGACGTCGGCGGAGAGCACGCGCCCTGCCCCGGTGGGGGAGGCGCATCGCTCTCAGCCGCCATCGCCCGCGCCGGAGGCGGTCACTCCGCCGGGCGGTCCTCGAGCATCTGCTCCATCAGCGAGATCTCGGCCTCCTGGGCCTTCACGACGGAGGAGGCGAAGTCGGTGGCGACCGTCACGCGGCTCCGGGCGAGCAGCGCCTCGGCCATGTCGATCGCGCCGCGGTGGTGGGCGATCATCAGCTCGAGGAACATCCGGTCGAAGTCGCGGCCCGACGCGCTGCTGAGGGCGGTGATCTGGTCCGGTGTCGCGAGACCGGGCATGCTCGCCGGCACGACGCCGTCCTCGGTCCCCATCCCCATCGACGAGTGCTCGTCGGCGGCTCCGGCCAGGGTCGGCCGGCCCATCCAGGTCATCGAGGGCTCCGGAGCAGCCTGCGGCAGGCCCCACGAGTTCAGCCAGCCGAAGAGCTGCCCGGCCTGCTGCTGCTGGGTGAGCAGGATGTCCTTCGAGACGGTGAGGACCTCGTCGTCGGCGCTGCGCTCGCGGGCGATCATCGCCAGCTCGGCGCCCTGCAGGTGGTGCACCTGCATGTCGCGCGCGAAGCCCGCTTCGGCGCTGGCGCTCGAGGGCGTCGCCGCGGAGGCGAACGGGGCGAGCGCGCCGAAGAGGTAGCCGCCGGCCGCTCCGAGGAGGAGCGCGACCACGGCGACCGCGGCGACGAGGATCCGGCCCCTACTGCTTGCCGGGCGCATCGATCCCTCCGGTGCAGGGGGCGCCGGGCTCCGGAGCGCTCGAGGACTGCCAGAAGCGCTCGACGAAGGCGTCGATGCGGGGGTCCTCGGGCGAGTCGATCGCGACCTGGGCGTCCCAGGCGCTCAGCACGATGGGCGACTCGAGGCCCTCGTAGGGCGAGACGACGGAGTAGGTGTCGGGCATCGCGGCGATCAGCGCGTCGACCTCGCTCTGCGGGAGCTCGGGGTCGTACGTGGCCCAGACGGCGCCGTGCTCGAGGTCGTGCACCGCGTTCTCGTTCGGGACGGGCTCGTCGTAGACGCCGCAGTTCATCCACACGGCGTTGTGCGGGCCGCCCGCCGGCGGGGTCTGCGGGTAGTCGACGGCGCCGGCGACGTGGGTGGCGTCGTTGTCGAAGGTCTGCAGGCCGTCGATCTCGCGCGCCTCGACGATCTGCTGGTTCCCGAAGACGGTGACCGCGACGATCCCGCCGACCGCGAGGACGGCCAGGGCCGACAGCGACCAGATCCAGATGCGGGAGCCGCGCTTGCGGCGGTCCTGCTCGCGCTTGTAGGCCTCGAGCTTCTCCTGTCGGGCGCGGTTCTTGGCGGACATCGTGTCTTTGGGCACGGCGGCGTCTCTCGTTCTGAGGGCGGAAGGCGCCTGGGGCGGGCGCAGGCGCCTGAGAGGCGCTCTCAGAGGATAACGAGCGAGGCTTCGGATCGGATCAATGCGGGGTCAGGGGGATCTCGATGCGCCCGAGGAGCGGGCCGCTCGATCAGCGGGAGAGGAGGCCGCGGAGGAGTGGGACGGTGCGCCGCGGCTCCGCTCAGGGGGCGAAGGTGAGCCAGAGCAGCAGGCCGTTCAGGACGATGAGGAAGACGGCGGCCAGGGCGGCGGCGAGGGTGGTGAACCAGCGGTTCGTCTGGTCGCCCATCAGGCGGCGGTCGCGGGTCAGGATCACGAGCGGCACGAGCGCGAAGGGGATGCCGAACGACAGGACCACCTGGCTGAGCACCAGCGCGCGCGTCGGGTCGAAGCCGATCGCGAGCACCAGGAGCGCCGGGATCAGCGTGACGAGACGACGGGCGACGAGTGGCACCCGCACCTGAAGCAGACCGTGCATGATCTCGGCCCCCGCGTACGCGCCGACCGAGGTCGAGGCGAGGCCGGAGGCGAGCAGGCCGACGGCGAACAGGGTCGCGACCACCGGTCCGAGCGCCGCCCCGATGGCCGCGTGGGCGCCCTCGAGGCTGTCGGTCCCGGCGACTCCCGCGAGGGAGTGCGCGGCGAGGAGCAGGATCGCGAGGTTCACGGTGCCGGCGATGGCGAGGGCGATCGTCACGTCGATCCGGGTGGCGACCAGGATCCTCCGGCGCGCGCCGACGCCCTCGACGTGGCCGAAGCGGTCGCGGGCGAGCGCGGAGTGGGCGTAGATCGCGTGGGGCATGACGGTCGCGCCGAGGATCGAGGCGGCGAGCAGCACCGACTCCGAGCCCTCGAAGCGCGGCATGAGACCGGCGACGGTCGCGCCCGCGTCCGGGGGATCGACGACCACGCCGACCGTGAAGCCGACGGCGATCAGCACCATCAGCGCCGTGATCACCCGCTCGAACGGCTGCGCCCCGCCCCGCGTCTGCACGAGCAGCAGCACCAGCGAGACCGCGCCGGTGACCACGCCGCCGGCCAGCAGCGGCAGTCCGAAGAGCAGGTTGAGCGCGATCGCACCGCCGATCACCTCGGCCAGGTCGGTCGCCATCGCGACCGTCTCGGCCTGCAGCCAGTAGGCCCGGCGGCCCCAGCGGCCGCGCAGGCGGTCGCCGAGCAGCTCGGGGAGGCTGCGGCCGGTCATCAGGCCGAGCTTCGCCGAGAGGTACTGGATGAGCCAGGCCATCAGGTTGCCGAGCACCACCACCCAGACCAGGAGGTAGCCGAACCGGGCGCCGGCCGTCATGTTGCTGGCGACGTTGCCCGGGTCGAGGTAGGCGACTCCGGCGACCAGCGCCGGGCCGAGCAGGCGGAGGAGGTGGATGTCGGCCGGACGCCGCGGCGGTGCGGCGATCGGTGAGGTCATTCGGGGTCCGTTCCGGGTCGACCGCGGCGCTCGCGGACCCCCACGATAGGGCACCGGCGCGACCGGCGGCACTCCCCTCCCGAGACCGCTCCCTGTGCCTCCGCCCACCCCCGTCACACGCCCGCAGCCGGTTGCTACGCTGGCGGGATGAGCCTGGATCGCGCCCTTCCCGCACGCCCGGAGACCGGGATGGCCTACGCCGATTCGGTGCTCGACCTCATCGGCGACACCCCGCTGGTGAAGCTGGGTCCGGTCGCGGCGGGCGTGCAGGCGACCGTGCTGGTCAAGGTCGAGTACCTGAACCCCGGCGGCTCGTCGAAGGACCGCATCGCGACCCGCATCATCGACGCCGCCGAGCGCGACGGGCTGCTGAAGCCCGGCGGCACCATCGTGGAGCCGACCAGCGGCAACACCGGCATCGGCCTCGCCCTCGTCGCGCAGCAGCGCGGCTACCGCTGCGTGTTCGTGCTGCCGGACAAGGTGGGGGAGGACAAGCGCAACGTCCTCACCGCCTACGGGGCCGAGATCGTCGTGACGCCGACGGCCGTCGCTCCGGAGGACCCCGCCTCCTACTACTCCGTCTCGGACCGCCTCGCCCGCGAGATCCCCGGCGCCTTCAAGCCCAACCAGTACGCGAACCTCAACGGACCGCTCAGCCACTACGAGACCACGGGCCCCGAGATCTGGCGCGACACCGCCGGCCGGCTCACCCACTTCGTCGCGGGAGTCGGCACGGGCGGCACCATCAGCGGCGTCGGCCGCTACCTCAAGGAGGTGTCGGAGGGCCGCGTGCAGATCGTCGGCGCCGACCCCGAGGGCTCCGTCTACTCGGGCGGCGGCGGTCGCCCGTACCTGACCGAGGGCGTCGGCGAGGACTTCTGGCCGAGCGCGTACGACCCGAGCGTGGTCGACCGGATCATCGCCTCCAGCGACGCCGAGTCGTTCGCGATGACCCGCCGCCTCGCCCGCGAGGAGGGGCTGCTCGTCGGCGGATCGAGCGGGCTCGCCGTCTCCGTCGCGCTCAAGGCAGCCGCCGGTCTCGGGCCGGACGACGTGGTCGTCGTGCTCCTGCCGGACGGCGGGCGCGGCTACCTCGGCAAGATCTTCAACGACCGCTGGATGCGCTCCTACGGCTTCCTCGAGATGCGCGACGAGGGCACCGTCCGCGACGTGCTCCGCGCGAGGGCGGCGAGCGGGCAGGCCGACCTCCCGGCGCTCGTGCACGCGCACCCGACCGACACGATCCGCGACGCGATCGGCATCATGACCGAGTACGGCGTCTCGCAGCTCCCGGTGCTGACCGCCGAGCCGCCGGTCGTGATGGGCGAGGTCGTCGGAGCCGTCGACGAGCGCGAGCTGCTCGACCGCGTCTTCGCCGGATCCGCCTCGATGAACGACCCGCTCGGCGACTGCGTGGGCGATGCGCTCGCGCTGATCGGGCTCGGCGAGAGCATCACCGCCGCCCGCGCCGCGCTCACCGAGCACAGCGCCCTCCTCGTCACCGACGAGGGCAAGCCCGTCGCGGTGATCACCCGACAGGACCTCCTCACCTACGCCACGGCCTGACGGCCGCCGCCTCCGCACCTCCGACCCAGGGAGCCCGCACCATGCCCAAGAAGCAGCACTTCGACACCCGCGCCATCCACGCCGGCCAGGAGTTCGATCCGACCACCGGGGCGGTCGTGCCGCCCGTCTACATGACCTCCACGTTCGTCCAGGACGGCATCGGCGGTCTCCGGGGCGGCTACGAGTACGCCCGCTCGGCGAACCCGACGCGCGACTCGCTCCAGGAGCTCATCGCCTCGCTCGAGGGTGCGGACGTCGCCTACTCCTTCTCCTCCGGCCTCGCGGCCGAGGACACCCTGCTGCGCGCCGCCCTCGCGCCCGGCGACCACGTCGTCCTGGGCAACGACGCGTACGGCGGCAGCCACCGCCTGATCGACCGGGTGCACAGCGCCTGGGGTGTGCGCAACACGGCCGTCGACATGTCGAACCTCCGCGAGGTGCAGCGGGCGATCGTCCCCGGCGAGACGAAGATGCTCTGGGTCGAGACCCCGTCGAACCCGCTGATGACCATCAGCGACATCGCCGAGCTCGCCGACCTGGCCCACGCGCACGACCTGATCGTCGTCGTCGACAACACCTTCGCCTCGTCCGCCCTGCAGCAGCCGCTGGCCCTCGGTGCCGACGTGGTCGTGCACTCGACCACGAAGTACCTCGGCGGCCACTCGGACGTCGTCGGCGGCGCGCTCGCCCTGCGCTCGGGGCCGCTGGCCGAGAAGATCGCGTTCCTGCAGTTCGCGGTCGGAGCGATCTCGGGCCCGATGGACGCGTGGCTCACGGTCCGCGGCATCAAGACCCTCGGGGTGCGGATGGAGCGCCACTCCGTCAACGCGCAGGCGGTCGCCGAGTTCCTCGTCGAGCACCCGGCGGTGACGGCCGTGCACTACCCGGGCCTGCCCTCGCACCCCGGCCACGAGCTGGCGAAGCGCCAGATGTCGCGGTTCGGCGGGATGCTCTCGCTCGAGCTCGCGACGCCGCGCGCGGCCCGGAAGTTCGCCGAGTCGACCGAGCTGTTCCAGCTCGCGGAGTCACTGGGCGGCGTCGAGTCGCTGATCGGCTACCCGAGCGAGATGACGCACGCGTCGGTGAAGGGCACGCCGCTGGAGGTCTCGGAGTCGCTGGTACGCCTCTCGGTGGGCCTCGAGGACTCGTCCGACCTGATCGCGGACCTGTCGGCGGCGCTGCCGAAGAAGTAGAGGCGGGAACGCCGCCCCGCGGGGCGGCATCTCGATGGTGCGCCCGATCCGGCCCCTGCCAGGATCGGGCGCATGACCTCCTCGCGCCGCTTCGTCGACCTCAGCCACACCGTCGCGGACGGGCTGGTGACCTACCCGGGCCTGCCCGCTCCGCGCATCCGGCCGCACCTCACGCGTGAGGCGTCCCGCGCCTCCTACGCGCCCGGCACCGAGTTCGCGATGGACGTCATCGAGATGATCGGGAACACGGGCACCTACCTCGACAGCCCGTTCCACCGCTACGAGGGAGGAGCCGATCTCGCCGCTCTCCGCCTCGAGACGCTGGTCGATCTGCCTGCCGTCGTGGTCGACGCGACCGGAGCCACCGGACGGGGCATCAGTGCGGACGCGGTCGCGGGACTCGACGTCCGCGGCGCCGCCGTCCTTCTCCGCACCGGCTGGGACGCGCACTTCGCCACGCCCGGGTACGGCAGGGGCGCCCCCTTCCTCAGCGGCGAGGCGGCGGAGGCGCTCGTCGCCGCCGGCGCGGTGCTGGTCGGCATCGACTCGGTGAACATCGACGACACGGAGTCGGGCGGATCGCGGCCCGCGCACTCGGCCCTCCTCGCCGCGGGAGTGCACGTCGTCGAGCACCTCACCGGCCTCGGCGGGCTGCCGGCGACAGGGGCGCGCTTCACCGCCGTGCCGCCGAAGGTGCGGGGCTTCGGGACCTTCCCGGTGCGGGCCTTCGCGGTCGTCGACGAGCCCTGACCGGCGCAGGGCCCCCGGGCGCCTCCGGCTAACCTGGACCGATGCATCCCGCTCTCGCCGCCGTCGGCCGGCGCGTCCGGCCCCGCACGCGCCTCGCGGCGCTGGGCCGTCGTGTCCGTCCCCGCACGCGGCTGCGCTCCGCGGCCCGGGTCGTCCGCTCCGCCCCTCAGCGCCTCTCGGAGCGCCGCGCCGCCGTGATCGCCGCCCGGCCGATCGACCACCCCTCGCCCGCGCTCCGGCGCGAGCTGCTGCTGCTCGCCCTGGCCAACCGATTCTCCCGCCGCTCCGCAGTCGATCCGGCGGGCGAGGTGGTGGTGACGATGACCACGCACGGCGAGCGGCTGCAGCGGGTCCACGTGGCGCTCGAGTCGATCGCCCGCGGCGACGCCCGGCCCGCGCGCCTGGTGCTCTGGCTCGACGACCCTGCCCTGCACGCCGACCTGCCCGCGCCGCTGCGCCGCCTCCGCCGCCGCGGCGTCGAGATCCGCCTGGTCGACGGCTACCGCGTGCACACGAAGTACTACCCGCACCTGCTCTCGGGCCGGGCGGGGGAGCGCGACCTCGTCACCTCCGACGACGACATCGTGTACCCGCGCACCTGGCTGAGGGGTCTGCTCGACGCCCGCTCGCGCTACCCCCGCGAGACCGTGCTCTGCTACCGCGCCCACCGGGTGGGGATCGTCGACGGCGCCGTGGCTCCTTACACGAGCTGGACGCCGGTCGCCGACACGCGCGCGTCGACCGACGTCTTCGGCACCTCCGTCTCCGGGCAGCTGCTGCCCGCCGCGCTCCTCGGCGAGATCGCCGCGCACGGGGAGGCGTTCCGCGAGATCGCCCCGGACGCCGACGACATCTGGCTGCACGTGCGCGCGGTCGACGCCGGCTACCGGATCGCGCAGATCGAGCCCCGGGCCCAGCTGTTCCCGTTCGTGCCGCGCACGCAGCAGTCCGGGCTCTACCTCGTCAACTACTGGGACGGCGGCAACGACCGCCAGGCCCGCGCGGCCTACACGCCCGAGGTGACGGCGCGGATCGCGGCGGACGCGTCCGCGAGAGGGGAGGTGCGCTGATGCGCCTGCTGTTCGTGAGCAACCTCTACCCGCCGCAGGTGCTCGGCGGATACGAGATGACCTGTGCGCGCGTCGCGGAGGCGATGGCGGCCCGCGGCCACACCGTGCGCGTGCTGACCACGCCGACCTACCTGCCGCCGGAGCCCTCGGGCGTCGAGGTGCACCGCACGCTGAGCCTGCGCACCTACTTCCCGCTGCCGCAGACCGGCGGCGAGATCGCTCAGCTGCTGCACCACGAGAGCGCCGTCTCGCGGTTCGAGAACACCCGCATCCTGCTCGAGGAGCTGCGCGACTTCGCGCCGACCCACGTGGTGGCCTTCAACCTGCTCGGGATCGGCGGCCTCGCGATGATCGACCTGCTGCGGGCGGTGGAGGCGCCGTGGATGTGGAACCTCGGCGACCGCATCCCGAACGCCCTGGTCGACGGGCTGCCCGAGCGCGTGCTCCGCGTCTACGGCGCCCAGGCCCCCGACCACTTCGACCGCGGCGAGATCGTCGCGGTCAGCCGCTCCCTCGTCGACGCGATCGAGGCCGGCGGGCTGAGCCTGGGCGAGGTCGAGGTGATCGGGCGCGGAGTGTCCGTTCCCCCCGACACCGCGGAGCCGCGGCGCTACCGCGAGGGCGGGACCACCCGGTTCACGTTCGCCGCGTCGCTCGGCGAGCACAAGGGCGTCGGGCTGGTGCTGGAGGCGGCGGCGTCTCTCGCGGAGGAGACCCGCGACTTCCGCGTGGACCTCTACGGCGACGGAGACGTGGACGGCTGGCGCGCCCGGGCGGACGAGGCGGGCCTGGCCGGCCTGGTCGAGTTCCACGGAGCGACGCCGCACGCCGAGGTGCTCGCCGCGCACGGCCGCGCCGACGCGTTCCTCTTCCCGACCTGGGCCGGAGAGGCGTTCGGCGTCGCGCCGGTCGAGGCGGCCGCGGCGGGCGCCGTGCCGATCGTGACGGCGGCCAGCGGAGTAGCGGAGTTCCTCATCGACGGCGTCGACTGCATCAAGATCACCCGCTCCGCCCCGGCGCTCCTCGAGGCGATGCGGGACGTGGCGAGCGGGGCGGCGGACCTCGAGGCGCTCGGTCGGCGGGGCCGGGCCGCGGCGCGCGGACCGCTCTCGTTCGAGCGCTCCGTCGAGCTGATCGAGGCCTCGCTCGAGCGCCGCTCCCGGCCGGGCCTCGCCGACCGCCTCGCCGACACCACCCTCGAGGCCGACATCATGGACAAGGATCTGCGGGCGATGGACGTGCTCCACCGCCGCTTCTCCGGACGGGACCACGACGATGACCACTGACCACGACTTCCTCCAGGACCCCGGCTCCGCGCCCACCCGGCTCGGCCGCGGCGGCGTCGTGCTCCGCGACGCGGTGCACCGGCTGGTCGCCCCCTGGTTCGAGCAGGCGCGGCTGCGCACGGAGGAGCTGCGCGCCGAGACGGCGGCCCTGCGCGACGAGGTGGCCGGGCTCCGCGGCGAGCTGAGCGCGGTGCAGGGCGACGTCTCCGTGCTGCGCGACGAGTCGGCGGGCCTCCGGGAGGCGCTGGACGAGCTCAGCGCGTCGGTCGCGGCCGACCGAGCCTCGTCCGAGGCGGCGGGTGCGGCGGCCGCCGAGCAGGCCGCCGACACCGCGGCGGCTCTCGACGAGCGCGTCCGCGGGGCCGAGCTCGAACTGCGGGCGGTCACCCGGCGCCTCGCGGAGGCGCTCGACCGCTGAGGCGGCGAGGCCCGGTCCTCGCGGCGGTCAGGCGGGGACCGCCGTCCGCGCGAGCAGCTCGGCGATACGACCGGTGCAGCCGCCGCAGCCCGTGCCGGCGCGGGTCGCCCGCCCGACGCAGGCGACCGTCCCGTGTCCCGCCGCAGCCGCATCGGTGATCACCGCCGCCGTCACGCCGTTGCACCAGCAGACCGTGGCATCGGGGGCGAACGGATCGCCGGTCGCCGCGGCGCCCGCATCCGGGGCGTCCAGACGCAGGAGGCTCGACCGGTCCGCCGGCAGCTCCGAGCCCCGCTCGAAGAGGAGGCTGAGCTCGGCGCCGACCCGGGGCAGACCCACCGAGACGAACCCGCGCAGCACTCCTCCTGCGGTCACGAGCTTGGCGTAGCCGCCGCGGGCGGGGTCAGCCCACAGCGTCACCTCGAGGTGCTCCTCGCCCGGGCGGTGCGGGTCCCACGGCTCCGGGGCCACGTCGCCTCCTGCCACGAGGTCGACACCCTCGGCCTTCAGCATCACGACCGCCGGTCGGGCGTCGGGGACGCGCTCCTCGCCGCAGCGGCCCTCCGCCTCCGCCCGGATCCGCGCTGCGAGCCGGTCCGCCTGCTCCCATCCCGGACCGATCAGTCCGCTCGGTCCGCCGGGCACGCGGCCGTCGGGCAGGGCCGAGCCGCGGGGGGCGACGTGCGCGCAGTCGCCGATCGCGAAGACGTCCGGGTCGCTCCAGCTGCGCAGCTGCTCATCGACCAGGATCCCGGTCGAGACGGCGAGCTCCGCGCCCGCGGCCAGCTCGACCCGCGCACCGACACCGCACGAGAGCACCAGCAGATCCCCCTCGATCTGCTTGCCGTCAGCGCAGACGAGCGCCTGGAAGTGCGCACGGCCGCGGTCGTCGTGCGCGAGCAGGACGCTCTCGGACCGGGCGTGCGCCACCATCTCGACGCCGGCCGCGCGGGCGGCCGCGGCCAGCATCCGCCCCCCGCCCGTGTCGAGATTGCGGGCCATCGGGATGTCGCCGTGGAAGACGACCACCACCTGCGCGCCCTGCTCGGCGGCGGCGAGGGCGAACTCGATCCCGAGCACTCCCGCCCCGAGCACGACGAGGCGAGCGCCGGAGCGCACGGCCTCGCGGACCACCCGGGCGTCGGCCAGGTCTCGCAGCGCCACCACCCTCTCCGGGAGGGGCCGGGAGCCCGCGTCGAGCGACTCCGGATCGGCGGCGCGCACCGTCCGCTCACGTCGGGCCCGCTCCATCCCGGCGAGGGTCGGCACGTTCGCCCGGGCGCCGGTGGCCAGGACGAGGCGGTCGTAGGGCAGCCGCTCGCCGTCGTGCAGCCGCACGACGTTCCGCGCGCGGTCGATCCCCACGACGGCCGCTCCCAGGCGCAGGACGACGCCCGCCGCCTCCGCCGCCGTCCGGTCGCCGAGGTCGAGGCGCTCGCGGGTCGCCCGGCCGACGGCGTACTCCGCGAGCAGGACACGGTTGTAGGGGTCGTCGCCCTCGGCGCCGACGACCGTCAGCGCGACCAGACCGGCCCGCACGGCCGGCAGCAGCTCCTCGACGAAGCGCGAGCCGACGGGTCCGTAGCCGATCAGGACGATCCGCTCGGGAGGTGTCTCAGGCATGTGCCGTCCCTTCCGCGCGGACCCAGACCCGCGTGCGCTTGAACTCGGGCATCGACGACACCGGGTCCACGACGGCCTCGGTGAGGAGGTTCGCGCACTGCTCACCCGCGTAGTGGAAGGGCAGGAACACCGTGTCGTGGCGGATGTCCGCGGTGACGCTCGCGCGGGCGCGGACCACGCCGCGCGCGTTCCCGATCGCCACAGGTGCTCCGTCGCTGACGCCGAGCCGGGAGGCGGTCGCCGGGTGGATCTCGAGTCGAGCCTCCGGGCGGGCCGCATCGAGCTCCGCGACCCGCCGGGTCTGGGTGCCCGACTGGTACTGCTGGAGGTAGCGGCCGGTCACCAGGGTCAGCTCCTCGCCGCGGTCCACGACGACGGGGACGGCGGGGATGACGGCGACCAGGCGCGCCCGGCCGTCGGGGTGCCCGAAGCGCTCAGCGAAGAGGCGCGGCGTCCCCGTGCCGCCCGCGGGGTAGGGCCAGTGGGCGGCGATCCCGGTGTCGAGCAGGGCGTGCGAGAGGCCGGAGTAGTCGGCCACGCCTCCCGCGGACGCGCGGGCCAGCTCGTCGAACACCTCCGCGGGGACGGTCGACCAGCTCGAGGGGGCGTCGAGACGGCGCGCCAGTTCGCTCATGATCCAGAGCTCGCTGCGCACTCCCGCCGGCGGGTCGATCGCCCGGCGGCGGCGGAGCACCCGGCCCTCGAGCGAGGTCATCGTGCCCTCCTCCTCCGCCCACTGCGGCACCGGGAGCACCACATCGGCCAGCGCGGCGGTCTCGGAGAGGAAGAAGTCGCAGACGACCAGCGTGTCCAGGGCCTCGAGCCCGGCGCGGACGGCGTCGGCGTCCGGAGCCGAGACGACCACGTTGGAGCCGTGCACCAGCAGGCAGTGCACGGAGCGTCCGAGCTCGGCGAGCAGGGCGGTGGCGGGCAGGCCCGGGCCGGGGATCGATTCGGGCGTCACGTCCCAGACGGCGGCGACGTGGCGCCGCGCCTCCGGATCGCGGATGGAGCGGTACCCCGGGAGCTGATCGGCCTTCTGGCCGTGCTCGCGTCCGCCCTGGCCGTTGCCCTGACCGGTGAGCGTGCCGTACCCCGACCCCTCGCGGCCCACCAGGCCGAGCACGAGAGCGAGGTTGATCGCGGCGGTCGCGGTGTCGGTGCCGTCGACGTGCTGTTCGACCCCGCGGCCGGTCAGCACGAACGACCGCCCCTCGGCGAGCCGGCGCGCCAGGGAGCGGAGGAGCGAGGTCGGCACGCCCGTGACCGCGGAGGTGCGCTCCGGCCACCACGCCGAGACGCTGCGGCGCACCGCCTCGACGCCGGTCGTGCGCGCGGCGAGGTAGGCGGTGTCGGCGAGGCCCTCGGCGAAGACCAGGTGGATCAGCCCGAGCAGGAGCGGCAGATCCGTCCCGGGGGCGGGCTGCAGATGCGTGCCGGCGCCGTCCTCCGTCAGCCGCGCGGTGGCCGAGCGGCGCGGGTCGACGACCACCAGGCCGCCCCGCGAGCGGGCACCGGCGAAGTGGGCGAGCAGCGGCGGCATCGTCGCGGCGACGTTCGAGCCCAGGAGCAGAATCGTGTCGGCGTCGTCGAGGTCGGACACCGGGAACGGCAGTCCGCGATCGACGCCGAAGGCGCGGTTGCCGGCCGCCGCGGCCGAGGACATGCAGAAGCGGCCGTTGTAGTCGATCCGGGAGGTGCCGAGAGCGATCCGAGCGAACTTCCCGAGCTGGTAGGCCTTCTCGTTGGTGAGGCCCCCGCCGCCGAAGACGGCCACCGCGTCGGCGCCGTGCCGCTCCCGGACGCCGCGCACCGCCCCGGCGACCGCGTCGAGCGCCTCCTCCCACGACGCCTCCGCGAGGACGCCGTCGGCGCCGCGCAGCAGCGGGGAGACCAGGCGCTGTCCGCTCGCCAGCAGCTCGGCGGAGGTCCAGCCCTTGGCGCAGAGCCCGCCCCGGTTCGTCGGGAACTCCCTCCCCTCGACCGCCACGGGTACGGGGCCCGCCGCGGGTGTCAGCGTCATCGCGCACTGCAGGGCGCAGTACGGGCAGTGGGAGTCGGTCGGGGCGGGGGCGCTCATCGTCAGATCCGGGTCCCCGTCTTCGCGGCGAGGCGGAGGTAGACGCCGGCCGTGATCGCGAGCATCACCGCGTAGGCGCCGACGAACCAGCCCAGCGCCGTGGTGTAGTCGCCGAACTCGGTCTTGGAGAAGCCGAGCAGCTGGGGGATCACGAAGCCGCCGTAGGCGCCGATCGCCGAGATCAGGCCGAGCGCCGCGGCGGACGTGCGCTGGGCGCCGATGCCGTCGTCGCCGCGCTGGCGGGCGCGGAGGGCGAACACCGTGGGGATCATGCGGTAGGTCGCGCCGTTGCCGATGCCGGCCGCCGAGAAGAGCACGAGGAAGCAGGCGAGGAAGAGCCAGAAGCTGCCGAGCGGCAGTGTCGCGATCACGCCGAGGATCCCGGCGCCCATGGCGACGAAGGCGAGTACCGTGACAGGCGCTCCGCCGAAGCGGTCGGCCAGACGGCCGCCGGAGGGGCGGGACAGCGAGCCCACCAGGGAGCCGAGGAACGCGAGGCCGACCGTCGCCGAGCCGACGGCGAAGCCGGAGAACTCGGGGAAGGTGTCGGCGATCAGCTTCGGGAACACGCCGGCGAATCCGATGAAGGACCCGAAGGTGCCGATGTAGAGCACGGCCAGCAGCCAGAGGTGCGGCTCGCGGAGCGCGGCGAGGGAGGCGGCGACGTCGGACTTCGCGGTCGAGAGGTTGTCCATGCGCTTGGCGGCGCCGATCATCGCCACGACGATCAGGGGGACCCAGAGGAAGCCGGCGATCGGCAGGTTCAGCGTGGCCGCGGCGCCGACGGTGATCGCGATCGGCACGACGAGCTGCGCGACGGAGGCGCCCAGGTTGCCGCCCGCGGCGTTGAGCCCCAGAGCCCAGCCCTTCTGCGCGTGCGGGTAGAAGAAGGTGATGTTCGCCATCGAGCTGGCGAAGTTGCCGCCGCCGAAGCCGGCGAGCGCGGCCACCAGGAGCATGACGCCGAACGGGGTCTCCGGATTCGAGACCGCGATGCCGAGTCCGACGCTCGGGATCAGCAGGAGGCCCGCCGACACGATCGTCCAGTTGCGGCCGCCGAAGCGGGGGACCATGAACGTGTACGGGATCCGCAGGGTGGCGCCGACGAGGCTCGGCATCGAGATGAGCCAGAAGATCTGCCCGGTGTCGAAGGCGAATCCGGCCGCCGGCAGCGAGACGACCACGACCGACCAGAGCTGCCAGACGACGAAGCCGAGGAACTCGGCGAAGATCGACCACCTCAGATTGCGGGCGGCGACGGAGCGTCCCTCCGCCTCCCACTGGGCGGGGTCCTCGGGGTTCCAGCCGTCGATCCAGCGGCCCGGCCGTCGGATGATGCCGGTGGAAGTGGCGGCGGTCGTGGGGGCGGTGGTCGGGGGTGCAGCAGTCATCGTGGTCCTCCGGAGGGTGGGCGGCGCGCGCGAGGGCGCGCTCGGGACGGGGAGGTGGAGCGGTAGTGGTGCGGGGAGGAGGCGTCAGGCGTTGCGCCCGAACAGCTCCGAGACGATGTCGACCAGCTCGCGGGCGGGCGGATCGACGGCGGTGAGGAGGGGAGCGGAGGCGAGGTCGGCCCCCGCGGAGGCGGCCAGGCCGGCGAAGTAGCCGGGCGCGAGCAGGTAGGTGGCGACCACGACGCGCGCGCCGGGGTGGGCGGCGCGCTCGGCGGCGACCGCCTCCGCGATCCGCGGCTCGGCGGCCGAGATGAACGAGGTGCTCACCTCGCGGCCGAGCTCGGCGGCGAGGAGGCGGCCGGTGGTCCAGCAGTCCGCGACGGCACCGGCGTCGCTCGAGCCGGCAGCGGCGAGTACGACGCGGTCGCCGTCGTCGAGCCCTGCCTCGTGGAGCCGGCGGGCGAGCACGCGCGCCAGGCGGGGATCGGGTCCGAGCGCGCCCGAGACCCGCACCGGCCGCTCCGCCTCCGCCGCGGCCTCGGCGAGGTCGACGTGCACGTGGTAGCCGGCCGAGAGCAGCAGCGGCACGACCACCGCCGGCCGGCCCGGCTCGAGAGAGCCCAGGGTCGCGGGGACGTCGGGCTGCTGCACGTCGACGAAGGAGTCGAGCACGTCCAGCGCCGGGTTGGCCCGGCGGACCGCCTCGACCAGCGCGGCGACGGCACGCCTCCCGTCGTCGTCGGAGGTCCCGTGGGACGCGGCGACCAGAGCGGTCCGCTGGGCGACCTCGATCGTGCCGTCGCTCTCGCGCACCTGCCAGGTGGCGAGGTGCAGCTCCGCTCGTGTGAAGCAGGCGCCGGTCTCGAGGTCGAAGACGTCCTTGTGCAGGGGGGAGGCGATCGTGGGCCGCTGCACCCCGTCGACCAGACGCGAGCCGACGATGCCGCGCGAGAGCACGGCCGCGCCGGTCGCGGGGTCGAGGTTCGAGACGGCCCGCACCCGCCCGTCGGGCAGGAGGAACAGGGCGAGCTGCACACCGCCGACCAGGGCGGCCTCGCCCCAGAGCGGCTCGAGGTCGCCGACGGCGCAGACCGGCACCCAGGTGGTGGCGGTCGCGGGGGCGAGCCGATCGAGGAGGGTCATCGCTGCGCCTTCTTCCTGCGGGTGGGCCACCGCATCCGGTCGGACGCGATGAGGCAACGGTAGGGATCGCGCGTTTCGTGCGAGCACGCCTCCGGTGTCACGGGCGTAACGAAGCCCTCACGGCCTGCGGCGCTCGCCGAGAGGCGCGCGTCACACGCTGTAACACCGGGGCAACGGCGGGGAAACGGGCCGTCCCTACGGTGGACGTCATGACTCCTGGAGCGAACCCCGCCGCCCGGCCCCGACGCGTGCTCGTCGTCGGAGCGGGACCCGCCGCGCACCGCCTAATCGACGCGCTCGTCGCCCGGGCCGGCGACCAGGCGCTGGAGATCACCGTCCTCGGCGAGGAGGTGCACCGTCCCTACGACCGCGTCGCACTCTCGAAGCGCCTCGACGGCGAGCACGACCTGACTCTGGGCGACGGCGCTCTGTGGGAGTCGGCGCGGCTGATCACCTCCTCCCGTGTCGTCGCGATCGATCCCGACCGCCTGCGCGTCGAGCTCGCGGACGGCCGCTCCCTCGAGGGCGACGAGATCGTCCTGGCGACGGGCTCCTCCGCCACGGTCCCGCCGATCGAGGGCGCCGAGCACGGCCGCGTCTACCGCACGCTCGAGGACGTGGACGGGCTCGTCGCCGAGCTCGCCGCGTTCCGCGCCCGGCGCGGACGCCCCGCGATCGTGGTCGTGGTCGGCGGCGGTCTGCTCGGCCTCGAGGCGGCGGGAGGCGCGCACCGGCTCGGTGCGCGCACCGCCCTCGTCCACTCCGGCCGCTGGCTGATGAGCGCGCAGCTCGACGAGGGCGCCGGGCAGGCCCTCGGCCGCATCATCTCGGCGCAGGGGATCGCGCTGCACCTCGGCAACCGGCCCACCGCGATCCTCACCTCGCCGACGGGGACGGTGCTCGGCGTCGCGCTGACCGACGGCAGCAGCATCAGCGCCGATCTCGTGGTCTTCTCCATCGGGATCACGGCGCGCGACGAGCTCGCCCGAGCGGTCGGGATCGAGGTCGCACCGCGCGGAGGCGTGGTCGTCGACGAGGCCTGCCGCACCAGCCGGGCGGGAGTCTGGGCCATCGGCGAGGTCGCCGCGATCGACGGCCGCACCGTCGGGCTCGTCGCACCCGCCAACGCGATGGCGGAGGTTGTCGCCGACCGGATCCTCGGCGGCGACGCGACCTTCCCGGGGGTCGACGACGCCACCAAGCTCAAGCTCTCGGGCGTGGAGGTCGCCAGCTTCGGCGACGCCCTCGGCACCACGGAGGGAGCGCTCGAGGTCGTCTACGCCGATCCGGCCCGCGGTCTCTACCAGAAGGTCGTCGTCTCGGACGATGCGCGCACGCTGCTCGGCGGGATGTTCGTCGGCGACGCGGGCCCCTACTCCTCCCTCCGCCCGCTGCTGGGGCGCGAGCTGCCGGCCGAGCCCGGCGCCTACCTCGCGGCGGCGGGGGCGGAGGCGCCCTCGGGCGACCTTCCGGACGACGCCCAGGTCTGCTCGTGCAACAACGTCTCGGTCGGCGAGGTCCGTCACGCGATCGGCGAGGGGTGCACCGAGCTGGGGCCGCTCAAGGCCTGCACCCGCGCGGGCACCCAGTGCGGATCGTGCGTGCCCCTGGTGAAGAAGCTGCTCGACACGGAGCTGATCCGTGCGGGCGTCGAGGTCTCCCGCGCCCTCTGCGAGCACGTGGCGCTCAGCCGCAGCGAGCTGTTCGAGTCGGTCCGCATCCTCGGGCTGCACTCGGCCGAGCAGGTGATGGAGCGCTTCGGCTCCGGGCTGGGCTGCGACGTCTGCAAGCCGGTGATCGCCTCCGTCCTCGCCACCCAGACGAACGCCTACATCCTCGACGGCGGCCAGGCGCCGCTGCAGGACACCAACGACCGCGCCCTGGCCAACATGCAGAAGGACGGCACCTACTCCGTCGTCCCGCGGATCCCCGGGGGCGAGATCACGCCGGCGAAGCTCAAGGTGATCGCCGAGGTCGCCGAGCAGTACGGCCTCTACACGAAGATCACCGGCGGGCAGCGGATCGACATGTTCGGCGCCCGCCTCGAGCAGCTGCCCGAGATCTGGCGCCTCCTCGTCGACGCCGGCTTCGAGTCGGGTCAGGCGTACGGCAAGTCGCTGCGCACGGTCAAGTCGTGCGTCGGATCGACCTGGTGCCGCTTCGGAGTCCAGGACGCGGTCGGGATGGCGGTCTTCCTCGAGGAGCGGTACCGGGGTCTCCGCTCGCCGCACAAGTTCAAGCTCGGGGTCAGCGGCTGCGCCCGCGAGTGCGCCGAGGCGCGGGGGAAGGACATCGGCGTCATCGCGAGCGACCTCGGCTGGAACCTCTACGTCGGCGGCAACGGCGGCTACCAGCCGGCGCACGCCCAGCTGCTCGCGCAGGACCTCGACGACGAGACCCTGGTGCGCTACATCGACCGCTACGTCATGTACTACGTGCGGACGGCCGAGCGGCTCCAGCGGACCGCACGCTGGCAGGAGGAGCTCCCCGGCGGACTCGAGCACGTGCGCGAGGTGGTCTGCGAGGACTCGCTCGGCATCGCCGCCGAGCTGGAGGCCGCCATGGCCACGCACGTCGACACCTACGTCGACGAGTGGGCGGCGACCCTCGCCGATCCCGACCGGCTCCGCCGCTTCCGCTCCTTCGTGAACGCCCCGGACACTGCGGATCCGCGCGTCGCGACCGTGCGCGAGCGCGGGCAGGTCCGGCCCGCCGGCCGGGACGAGAGACCGGACGGACCCGTGCTGGTCGCGGGGCCGAGGATCCCCGTCGGTCCGGCCGGGATCGGATCGGACTCGTGATGCAGCTCTCCCTCGACCTCGCCGGACGCCGCGTGCTCGTGATCGGCACCGCCTCCGGGACCCGCCGCGTGCTCGCCCGCTACCGAGCCGCCGGCGCACTCGTCGAGCGGCACGAGGCGGAGGACGCGCTCACCCCGGCGCCCCCGGCCCTGATCGTGTGGGTGGAGGGGCCGGCGCCGCTCCGAGCAGCGGCGGCCGAGCTCTGCCCCTGGATCGTCGACGAGGCCCCCGCGCCGACCCGGCCGGTCGGGCACGTCAGCATCGTCGGCGGCGGCCCCGGCGATCCGGATCTGATGACCCTCGCCGCCCGCCGCGCCCTCCGCGACGCGGACGTGGTGCTCTACGACCGGCTCGGTCCGCACGAGGGCCTGGCCGAGTGGGCGCCCGGCGCCGAGCTGATCGACGTCGGCAAGACGCCGGGTCATCATGCGGTGCCGCAGCACGAGATCGAGCGGCTGATGATCGAGCGGGCCCTCGCGGGTCTGGACGTCGTGCGCCTGAAGGGCGGCGATCCGTTCGTGTTCGGCCGCGGGTCGGAGGAGGTGCGCGCGTGCCGGCTCGCCGGCGTCGGCTCCACGGTCGTCCCCGGAGTGACCAGCGCGATCTCGGTGCCCGCCGCCGCCGGGATCCCGGTCACCCACCGCGAGGTCAGCAGGGCCTTCACCGTGGTCTCGGGCCATGCGCCGTTCAGCGAGCAGGAGCTCGGCCATCTGGCCGGGCTGGGCGGGACGATCGTGGTGCTGATGGGCGTGAACACCCTCCCGCACCTCGTCGCCGGGCTGCAGCGCGCCGGGATGCGCGCCGACACGCCCCTCGCGATCGTCGAGCGGGGCTGGTCTCGCGACCAGCGCACGACGGTCTCGTCGGTCGGCGGAGTGCTCGGCCTGCTCGCCGAGCTGGCACCGCGCTCGCCCGCCGTGATCGTCATCGGCGAGGTGGTCCGGCAGGCCGCGTGCCATGATGCGGGGGACCCCGAGAGCATCGCCCGAGCGGTCGATGCACTGACCGCGTGAGACCCCGAGGGGGCCGAGCATGACTGGCACCGATCCCGACGCCGCCGTGGGGTTCCGACCCGACCAGCTGGACGGCTTCCGCATCGGGGTCACCTCCGACCGCCGCTCCGAGGACCTGATCGCCGCGTTCGAGCGCCGCGGTGCCGCCGTCACGCACGCCCCCACCATCCGCATGCGCGGCGTCGACACCGAGGGCGCGCTCGAGGAGGAGACCCGCGCCATCGTCGCCGCCCGTCCCGACGTGCTCCTCGCCACCACCTCCTACGGCCTGCGGCGCTGGCTCGAGGCCGCGGACGCCGCGGGGATCGAGCTGGCCGACGCGCTGTCCTCCGCGCGGATCCTCGTCCGCGGACCCAAGGCGCGCGGAGCGATCCGTGCGGCGGGTCTCGACGACCACGGGATGAGCGAGCGCGAGACGACCACCTCCCTCGTCGACCTGGCCCTGCGCGAGGGCGTCGCCGGCCGCACGATCGCGGTGCAGCTGCACGGATTCACCGACCCGGCTCAGCTGCAGCGTCTCCGCGACGCCGGCGCCCGGGTGCTCACGGCCGCGCCCTACCGCTGGAGCGTGCACGAGGACTCCGCCCGGGTGCTGCGGCTGATCGACGCGGTCTGCGGAGGGGGCATCGACGCCGTCACCTTCACCAGCGCGCCGGCGGTGGAGGCGCTCTTCACGGTCGCGGAGGCCGCGGGCCGCCTCGACGACCTCCAGGCGGCCTTCCGCGAGACGGTGGTCGCCGCCGCCGTGGGCCCCGTGACCGCAGCACCCCTGGTCGAGGCAGGGATCCTCCCGGTCGTGCCGGACCGGTTCCGGATGGGCGCGCTCATCCGCCTGACCTGCGAGCACCTCGAGCAGGCGTCGCCCCGCATCGAGACGGCCTTCGGCACTCTCGAGCTCCGAGGCCGGCACGCCGTCCTGGCCGGGACCCGGGTGGCGCTGACCCCGGTCGCGCTCGCGCTGTTCCGGACTCTCGTCGCCGCCGAGGGCGCGACCGTCGCGCGTCACGTCCTCGCGGCCTCCGCGCCGGAGGCTCTCGACGACCACGCGGTCGACGTCGCTGTCAGCCGCCTCCGTCAGGCCCTCCCCGAACCGCGGCTCGTGGCGACGGTGATCAAGCGCGGCTACCGGCTCGCGACCCCGCTCTGAGCGGCGGCGCGGTGCCACACTGAGCGCGTGGGCAGGCTGAGGGTCGTCGTCGCGCCCGACTCCTTCAAGGGGTCGGCGAGCGCGGTCGAGGTCGCGCGGGCGATCGCCGAGGGCTGGAGCGCTGCGCGCCCGGGGGACGAGATCGTCCACGCGCCGATGGCCGACGGAGGAGAGGGCACGGTCGAGGCCGTCGCACTCGCGGTCCCGGGGTCGCTTCGGCGGCCGGTCGTCGTCCCCGGCCCGGACGACCGGCCGGTCCGCGCCTGGTGGCTGCTGCTCCCCGACGGGACAGCCGTCGTCGAGCTCGCCTCCACGAGCGGCATCACGCTGCTCGACCCGCTCCGTCCGCTCACCGCGCACACGCGCGGCTTCGGCCGCGCGATCGCCGCCGCCCTCGACGCGGGGGCGCACGCCCTGCTGCTGGCGATCGGCGGCAGCGCCTCGACCGACGGCGGAGTCGGAGCGCTCCGCGAGCTCGGCGCACGCTTCTCCACCGCCTCCGGCCGCGACCTCGGCGAGGGAGGCGGTGCGCTGCCCGCGCTCGCCGCCGCCGACCTCCGCGCGCTGCGTCCTCTGCCGCCCGGAGGCGCGGTCGTGCTCAGCGACGTCGCGACCCCGCTGCTCGGCGACTCCGGGGCGGCCCGCGTCTACGGACCGCAGAAGGGGGCCGGCCCCGAGGACGTCCTCCTCCTCGAGAGCGGCCTCCGCCGTCTCGCCACGCACCTGGACGCGGATCCCGACGCGCCGGGCTCCGGGGCGGCGGGCGGGACGGGCTTCGGGCTGCTCGCCTGGGGCGCGCGCCCGACCTCCGGCGCCGGCGCCGTCGGACGGGCGATCGGGCTCCCGGCGCTCCTCACGGGCGCGGACGTCGTCATCACGGGGGAGGGGCGCTTCGACGCGCAGTCCGCCGCGGGCAAGGTCCCGGTGCACGTCCTCGCGCTCGCCGAGGCGGCCGGGGCGCGGACACTCCTCGTCGCCGGGGCGATCGCGGCGCCGACTCCCGGCTTCACCGCTGCGGTGTCGCTGACGGAGGCGGCGGGCTCCTCGTCCGCGGCCCTCGCGGACCCGTTCCCGCACCTGCGCGCCGTCGCCCGGGAGTGGGCCGCGCAGTTCCTCTGACCGTTCGCGGTGTCGGTGGTCGGGCGTACCGTCCGGGCATGCCCCGAGATGCGATCCGACCACCACATCTTGTGGTCGAGCCGCCGCGCGGACCCCACCGGTCGGGCATGCCGACACGCCGTGGCGCGTTGTACACAGTGAACGGGATCCTTCTGTCCACACCTGTGGATGGTTCGTCCGGATCCGCGTCCTTCCGCGGTTCCACGGGCTCCGGCCTGTGGATGAACGGGGGAGGAGCCGGTGGATAACTACACGGCTGTAACTACTACGTCTAGTGGGCTGACACCGGCCCGCCCCCTATATGTAGTATTGCTGAGCAGGTCGGAGCGAGAGCCCCACCGGCACCCAGAACTCACCCGGACCACCCTCCGACCCCGCCCGCATCGCGAGCCGCCGGTCGGGGAGCGGCACCGGGACACCCCCTCCGAAAGGCGACACCCATGGCTGTGACGGTCTACACCAAGCCCTCCTGCGTCCAGTGCACCGCGACGTACCGCGCCCTCGACAGCAAGGGCATCGACTACGAGGTGTTCGACCTCTCCGTGGACGAGAAGGCCCTCGAGGCCGTCAAGGCCCTCGGCTACCTCCAGGCGCCGGTCGTCATCACGGACGACGACCACTGGTCCGGCTTCCGCCCCGACAAGATCGCGACCCTCTGAGGCGCACGGACGGCGATCCGCGACGTCGTCGGCGGGCGCCGTAGCGCCGCTGCGGCTTCCTCCTCCGCCTTGCGGCTCACCGCGCAGCCGCCTCGGAGGCGGGACCGAGAACAGCAGCTGACGGGGAGAGGGGCCGAAGGATGAGCGGGCTCGTGTACTTCTCCAGCAGCTCGGGGAACACGCACCGGTTCATCGAGAAGCTCGGACGGCCGGCGCAGCGCATCCCGCTCCACGCCCGCCGCGACGGAGCCGCCCTCGACACGCTCCACGTCCACGAGCCGTACGTGCTCGTCCTCCCCACCTACGGCGGCGGCAACGGCGGAGGAGCGGTCCCCAAGCAGGTCATCCGGTTCCTCAACGATCCGTGCAACCGCTCCCTGATCCGCGGCGTCATCGGCGCCGGCAACACGAACTTCGGCGAGGCGTACTGCCTCGCCGGCGACATCATCGCCCGCAAGTGCGAGGTGCCGCACCTCTATCGATTCGAAGTATTCGGAACACCCGACGACGTCCGCGCCGTCGACGAAGGATTGGACACGTTTTGGACGCAGCAGTGATCGACGCTCCCCGCGACGCCGCACAGATGGACTACCACTCGCTCAACGCGATGCTGAACCTCTACGGCCCGAACGGAGAGATCCAGTTCGACAAGGACCGCGAGGCCGCTCGCGAGTTCTTCCTGCAGCACGTCAACCAGAACACGGTGTTCTTCCACACGCTCAAGGAGCGCCTCGACTACCTGGTCGAGAAGGAGTACTACGAGCAGGCCGTGCTCGACCAGTACTCGTTCGAGTTCATCCAGCAGCTCAACGACCTGGCGTACTCGAAGAAGTTCCGCTTCGCGACCTTCCTCGGCGCGTTCAAGTACTACACCTCGTACACGCTCAAGACGTTCGACGGGAAGCGCTACCTCGAGCGCTTCGAGGACCGCGTCGTGATGACCGCCCTCGGCCTCGCCCAGGGCGACGAGACGCTCGCGACCGCCCTCGTCGAGGAGATCGTCGCCGGCCGCTTCCAGCCCGCGACCCCGACCTTCCTCAACACCGGCAAGGCACAGCGCGGCGAGCTCGTCTCCTGCTTCCTGCTGCGCATCGAGGACAACATGGAGTCGATCGCCCGCGGCATCAACTCCGCGCTCCAGCTCTCCAAGCGCGGCGGCGGCGTCGCCCTCTCGCTCTCGAACATCCGCGAGGCCGGCGCCCCGATCAAGCAGATCGAGAACCAGTCCTCGGGCATCATCCCCGTGATGAAGCTCCTCGAGGACAGCTTCAGCTACGCCAACCAGCTCGGCGCGCGCCAGGGCGCGGGAGCGGTGTACCTCTCGGCGCACCACCCCGACATCCTCCGCTTCCTCGACACCAAGCGCGAGAACGCCGACGAGAAGATCCGCATCAAGACGCTCTCCCTCGGCGTCGTCGTGCCCGACATCACGTTCGAGCTCGCGAAGAACAACGAGGACATGTACCTCTTCTCGCCCTACGACGTCGAGCGCGTCTACGGCATCCCCTTCGGCGACATCTCCCTCTCGGAGAAGTACCGCGAGATGGTCGACGACCCGCGCATCAAGAAGACCAAGATCTCGGCGCGCGAGTTCTTCCAGACCATCGCCGAGATCCAGTTCGAGTCGGGCTACCCCTACATCGTGTTCGAGGACACGGTGAACCAGGCGAACCCGATCAAGGGCCGCATCAACATGTCCAACCTCTGCTCCGAGATCCTCCAGGTCAACACTCCGACGACCTACAACGAGGACCTCTCCTACGCGCAGATCGGCAAGGACATCTCCTGCAACCTCGGCTCGCTGAACATCGCGCTGACGATGGACTCGCCCGACTTCGGCCGCACCATCGAGACCGCGATCCGCGGCCTCACCTCGGTGTCCGACCAGTCGCACATCACCTCGGTCCGCTCGATCGAGGACGGCAACGACAAGTCGCACGCCATCGGCCTCGGCCAGATGAACCTGCACGGCTACCTCGCCCGCGAGCGGATCCACTACGGATCCGAGGAGGGCATCGACTTCACCAACATCTACTTCTACTCGGTGCTGTTCCACGCCCTGCGCGCCTCCAACAACCTCTCCATCGAGCGCGGCACCACCTTCGAGGGCTTCGCCGACTCGAAGTACGCCTCGGGCGAGTTCTTCGACACCTACACGGAGAAGGAGTGGGCGCCGGCCACCGAGCGCGTCTCCCGCCTCTTCGCCGACTCGGGCATCGCGGTCCCCACCCAGGACGACTGGCGTGCGCTCAAGGCCTCGGTCATGGAGCACGGCATCTACAACCAGAACCTGCAGGCCGTCCCGCCGACCGGCTCGATCTCGTACATCAACAACTCGACGTCCTCGATCCACCCGATCGCGTCGAAGATCGAGATCCGCAAGGAGGGCAAGCTCGGCCGCGTCTACTACCCGGCGCCGTTCATGACGAACGACAACCTGGAGTACTACCAGGACGCGTACGAGATCGGCTACGAGAAGATCATCGACACCTACGCCGCCGCCACGCAGCACGTCGACCAGGGCCTCTCGCTCACGCTCTTCTTCAAGGACACGGCGACCACCCGCGACGTCAACCGCGCCCAGATCTACGCCTGGCGCAAGGGCATCAAGACGATCTACTACATCCGCATCCGTCAGCTGGCGCTCGAGGGCACCGAGCTCGACCAGTGCGTCTCGTGCATGCTCTAGAGCACGCAGCCCCACCCCCCCCTCCGCACGACCCATCCGCAGCAGCGAGAAGGAATCATGACTCCCCCCGAGAAGCTCAAGCTCGTCGACTCCGTCCAGGCGATCAACTGGAACCGGATCCAGGACGACAAGGACGTCGAGGTGTGGAACCGCCTCACGAGCAACTTCTGGCTGCCCGAGAAGGTCCCGCTGTCGAACGACATCCAGTCGTGGAACACGCTCACGCACCAGGAGCAGCAGCTCACCATGCGCGTGTTCACCGGGCTCACCCTGCTCGACACCGTGCAGGGCACCGTCGGCGCCGTCTCGCTCATCCCGGACGCGATCACGCCTCACGAGGAGGCCGTCTACACGAACATCGCGTTCATGGAGTCGGTCCACGCCAAGTCGTACTCCTCGGTGTTCTCGACCCTGTCGAACACCCAGGACATCGACGAGGCCTTCCGCTGGTCGATGGAGAACCCGAACCTGCAGAAGAAGGCGTCCATCGTGATGGACTACTACCGCGGCGACGACCCGCTGAAGCGGAAGGTCGCCTCCACGCTGCTGGAGTCGTTCCTCTTCTACTCGGGCTTCTACCTGCCGATGTACTGGTCCTCGCGCGCCAAGCTCACCAACACGGCCGACCTCGTGCGCCTGATCATCCGCGACGAGGCCGTGCACGGCTACTACATCGGCTACAAGTTCCAGAAGGGACTCGAGCGGGTCGACCAGGCCAAGCGCGACGAGATCAAGGACTACACGTTCTCGCTGCTCTACGAGCTCTACGACAACGAGGCGCAGTACACGCAGGACCTCTACGACCAGCTCGGCCTGACCGAGGACGTCAAGAAGTTCCTGCACTACAACGCGAACAAGGCGCTGATGAACCTCGGCTACGAGCCGATGTTCCCCAAGCAGGTCACCGATGTGAACCCCGCGATCCTGTCGGCCCTCTCGCCCAACGCGGACGAGAACCACGACTTCTTCTCGGGCTCCGGCTCCTCCTACGTGATCGGCAAGGCCGTGAACACCGAGGACGAGGACTGGGACTTCTAGGCGTCGACACCACGTCCCGGCCTCCACGGCGAACGGCCCCTCCCCTCGCGGGTGAGGGGCCGTTCCTCGTCTCCGGGCGGCGGGCGGGCGCCGGGTCACCGCACCCGGCGAGGCGCCGCCCTGTCGCCGAGGCGCCGTCCTGTCGGCGGCGCCTCGCGCGGCACGTCGGTGTCTCGCGGAGCGGGGCCGGAGCGGCCGTCGTGCGCGCCTCAGAGGGCCAGGCGCATCAGCACCCGGGGGAAGCCGTCGAGCACGGAGCGCACCGCCGCCCAGCCGACCACTCCGCCGATTCACCACTCCATCGGATGAATCGCACCAGCACCCCCTGTTGGACGGCGCCCAGGCGGGGCGCCTAGCGTGGACGAGGTATCCAACGAAGGAGCACTCCCTGTGAAGCACGTCCCCCTCGGCACCTCCGGTGTCGACTCCCCGAACGTCGTCCTCGGCCTCATGCGCATCCCCGAGATGAGCGACGAGGCCATCCGCGGCCTCGTCGGCGCCGCCCGCGACTCCGGCATCGACTTCTTCGACCACGCCGACGTGTACGGCGGCGAGCTGCACCGCTGCGAGGAGCGCTTCGCCGAGGCGATGGCGCTCACCCCGTCGGAGCGCGAGCAGGTCGTCCTGCAGACCAAGGCGGGCATCGTCCCGGACGGCCCCTACTTCGACTTCTCGTACGAGCACCTGATCGCCTCGGTCGAGGGCTCGCTGAAGGCGCTGCGCACCGACTACGTCGACGTGCTGCTCCTGCACCGGCCCGACGCGCTCGTCGAGCCGGATGAGGTGGCCCGCGCGTTCGACGAGCTGCACGCGTCCGGCAAGGTGAAGCACTTCGGCGTCTCGAACCAGACGCCGTACCAGATCGAGCTGCTGAAGAAGTCGCTGAACCAGCCGATCGTGGCGAACCAGCTGCAGCTCTCGATCACCCATGCGCCGCTGATCGCGCAGGGCGTCGCCTCCAACATGGTCGGCGAGGACCAGTCCGTCATGCGCGACGCCGGCATCCTCGACTACTGCCGCCTGAACGACATCACCGTGCAGGCCTGGTCGCCCTTCCAGGCGGGGTTCTTCACGGGCGTCTTCCTCGACAACCCGGCCTATCCCGAGCTGAACGCCGTCATCGACCGGCTCGCAGCGACGTACGGGGTCCCGGCGATCGCCGTGGCCACCGCCTGGATCACCCGCCACCCGGCGGCTATGCAGGTCGTGCTCGGCACGACGAACGAGCAGCGCGTGCGCGATGCGGCCCTCGGGTCCGATCTGCCGCTCACGCGGCCGGAGTGGTATGAGCTGTTCCGCGCGGCGGGCTACCTCGTCCCCTAGAGCTCCCACCCCGGAGGAAATGCGCGTCGGCGCAGAGAGGCACGGACTCCCCGGAGTCCGTGCCTCTTCCCGTCCCCGCGGGACGCCGGTCGGTACGCCCGTCGCGGACTGGAGCGGCATCTCGCGGGGGAGGGGCGGGAATAGGAACGGCACCCCTGCGTTGAACTTGAGCGTAACCGACTCAACTTCCTCAGGAGGACAGGTGCCCGACAACTACAGCGAGGCCGGAGCGAGCTCGTTCGACGACTTCCTCGCCCGCTACCTCGATGGTGAGCGCGCCCGCGCGGCGCGGTCGATCGACCTCAGCCGATTCCTCACCGCCCGTACCCGCGACATCCTGCAGTCCGCAGGACGCTTCGCCCTCGAGCGCGGCCAGACCGAGCTCGACGCCCTGCACGTGCTCCGCGTGCTCATCGACGACGAGACCGTCTCGCAGGCCGTGCGCCGCATCGGCGTCGACCCCGCCGCCATCGCCACCGCCGCGGAGGCGCGCCTCCCGCAGGCCGACGAGGCCCACGCCTCGCAGAACGCGGCCACCATCACCCCCAGCGTGCAGCGCGCGCTGTTCCACGCCTACCAGGTCGCCCGCTCCAGCGGCTCGACCTACATCGAGCCCGAGCACCTCTTCTTCGCGCTCGTGCTCGGCCAGGACGCCCCCGCCGGGCAGGTCCTCGCCCGGGCCGGCGTCACCGCCGAGGCCCTCACCCAGGGCATGCGCGAGACCGAGGCCCCGCAGCAGCAGGAGGCGGGACAGCCCGCCTCCGACACTCCGATGCTCGACAAGTTCGGCACCGACCTCACCGCTCTCGCCCGCGAGGGCCGGCTCGACCCGGTCATCGGGCGCGCCGACGAGATCGAGCAGACCGTCGAGATCCTCAGCCGCCGCACCAAGAACAACCCGGTGCTCGTCGGCGAGGCCGGCGTCGGCAAGACCGCGATCGTCGAGGGCCTCGCCCGCGCGATCGTGGCGGAGGAGGTCCCCGAGCAGCTGCGCGGCAAGCGCGTGATCTCGCTCGACCTCCCCGGCATGCTGGCCGGCACCCGCTACCGCGGCGACTTCGAGGAGCGCCTCACCGGCACCATGGACGAGATCGCGGCGCACTCCGGCGAGCTGATCGTCTTCATCGACGAGGTCCACACCGTCGTCGGTGCGGGCGGCGGCGGCGAGGGCGGCATGGACGCGGGCAACATCCTCAAGCCGCGTCTGGCCCGAGGCGAGCTGCACCTCGTCGGCGCCACCACGCTCAAGGAGTACCGCACCATCGAGAAGGACCCGGCACTGGAGCGGCGCTTCCAGCCGGTCCGCGTCGGCGAGCCCGGCATCGAGGACGCGGTCGCCATCCTGCACGGCCTGCGCCCCGCCTACGAGGAGCACCACCGCGTGCGCTTCACGGACGAGGCCCTGCGCGCCTCCGTCGAGCTCTCGGCCCGGTACCTCACCGACCGCGTGCTGCCCGACAAGGCGATCGACCTGATCGACCAGGCCGGCGCACGCCTCCGCCTCCGCCTCGGAGCCGGCGTCGACACCGGAGCTCTGCTCGAGCGTCTGGCGACCCTGGAGGCCGACAAGAACGCGGCCGTCTCGGCCGAGCACTACGAGGAGGCGTCCCGCGTCCGCGACGAGATCAGCGCCGTGCAGGCGGAGCTCGACGCGGCCACCGGCAGCGCCCCCGCGGAGGCGGTCGTCGGCGAGACCGAGATCGCGGCCGTCATCGCCCGCGCCACCGGCATCCCGGTGTCGCGGCTCACGGAGGGGGAGCGCGAGCGCCTCGCGCACCTCGAGACCGAGCTGCACCAGCGGGTCATCGGCCAGGACGACGCGGTCACCGCGGTCGCCCGGGCCGTCCGCCGCAGCCGCACAGGCCTCGGCGACTCCTCGCGCCCGGTCGGCTCGTTCCTCTTCCTCGGCCCGACCGGTGTCGGCAAGACGGAGCTGGCGCGCACCCTCGCGGGCTCCCTCTTCGCCGATGAGCAGTCGGTCATCCGCTTCGACATGAGCGAGTTCGGCGAGCGTCACACGGTCTCGCGGCTGGTCGGCGCCCCTCCCGGGTACGTCGGCTACGACGAGGCCGGTCAGCTGACCGAGCGCGTGCGCCGGAACCCGTACTCGGTGGTCCTCTTCGACGAGATCGAGAAGGCGCACCCCGACGTGTTCAACCTGCTGCTGCAGGTGCTCGACGACGGGCGTCTGACCGACGGCCAGGGGCGGACGGTCGACTTCCGCAACACGGTGATCATCATGACCTCGAACCTCGGCTCGGAGTTCCTGGCCTCGCGGTCGGGTGCGCTCGGCTTCGTCGCTCAGAGCGATGCGTCGGCCGAGGGCTTCGCCTCGGAGAAGGACCTGCGGGATCGCGTCATGGGCCGGCTCCGCGAGGCGATGCGCCCCGAGTTCCTCAACCGGATCGACGAGATCGTCCTGTTCCGCCGCCTCGGCCGCGAGCAGCTGCGGGAGATCGTCGGCATCGTCCTCGACACCACGCGCTCCCGCCTCGCTCCCCGCGAGGTGACGCTCGAGGTGACGGAGGCGGCCGTCGACTGGCTCGCCGAGAACGGCTACGAGCCGCAGTACGGCGCCCGGCCCCTGCGCCGGCTCGTCCAGCGCTCCATCGACGACCGGATCGCCGACCTGTTCGTCAGCGGCGAGGTCTCCGACGGAGGCGCGGTCCGCGTCGACGCCGTCGGCGGCGAGCTGCTGGTGACCTCGGCCGCCGCCCTCCCGCTGGCCGCGTAGCCGGTCCCGCTCCGACCCCCGTCCCTCCTCCTTCCGCGAGACACCGCTCGTGACGACGGCACCGCCCGTCGTCGCGAGCGGCGCCCGCGGAGGGGGAGGGGCGGGGGTCTTCGCGTCCCCACGGCTTGCCACAGCGGTCCGGGCGGGATAGACACGAGAGCACGAGAACCGGAGGCACGATGTCGAACCCGCGCTACTACGACCCCGTGGGCAAGGCGGTCCGGGCGCTGCTCGTGCTGAGCCTCGTCTGCTTCGCCCTGGCGGTGGGCATGTTCGCCCTCGACATCGTCATGCCCGGCACCATGACGGACGAGCGACGGCCCTGGGCCGAGGCCAGCGGGGCGCTCGCCTCGTTCGGCGTGCTGGCCCTCATCGTCTACTTCGCGACCGTCGCGATCGTCGGCGCGATCCGGGGGCGCGGGCAGTAGCCCCGGCTCCGACGCCGTCGTCCGACAGGAACGCGTCCGGCCCGCGGGATCCGAGGATCCTCGCGGGCCGGACGCGTTCTCGCGAGCCGTCAGGCGCCGGTCAGGGGCACTTCTTCGCGGTGATCGTCACCTTCAGCGTGGCGTCCGGAGCGACGGGGGAGCCGCCGGCCGGCTCCTGCCCGGTGACCTGGCCGGCGTCGGGCGCCTTCGGGTCCTCGGCGCAGGCGAGCGTGATCTTCGTGAAGCCGGCGGCGCCGAAGGCGTTCTTCGCGGCCTCCAGGTCCTGGCCCGTCACGTTCGGCACGGTCTTCTGGTTGCCGGAGCTGGTGAACACGGTGATCGCGGTGCCGCGCGGGGCCGAGCCCGACGGGGCGGCGCGGGTGACCGTCCCGACCGCGGCGTCGCTCGCCTCCGTGCCGCCCTGCACGACGCCGAAGCCGGCCGCCTCGAGCTTGGCCTCGGCGTCGGCGGAGGAGAGCCCGACGACATCCGGGATGTCCACCTTCGGGACGACCTGCAGCGAGCCGTCGGCCTCCGGGAAGTCCGTCCCGCCGTACGTCGCGTCGGCGGCGCGCATGACGACCGGCCAGATGCGGTGGCGCGCGGTGGCGGCGGATCCGGAGTCGAAGGAGTAGCGGCCGAGGCGCAGGTTCGCGTCGCCCTTCACGTTGAACACGCCGACGGCGGTCGCGACGCGGGTGCTCGCTCCGGTCATCCAGGTGGCCTTCGCGTCGTCGGTGGTGCCGGTCTTGCCGATCAGCGGAACGCCGTCGCCGGTGCGGGAGGCCACGGCCGTCCCGCCGCCGGTGAAGGTCGCCTGCAGCGCGACGGCCGCGGTGGCGGCGACGTTGCGGTCGATCGACTGGCGGCAGTTCGCCGGGGGCACCGGCTGGTCGGCTCCGGCGGAGTCGGTGATGCGGTCGATCGCGACGGGGTCGCAGGTCGTGCCGCCGGAGGCGATGGTGGCGAAGGCGCCGGCCATCGAGAGGGGCGAGACGTAGTTCGTGCCGAGCACCGACGACGGGTTGTGCTCGAGCTCCTCGCCGCTGCCCTGCTTCACGCCCATGTCGACCGCGGTGTCGCGGATGCCGCACAGGTCGAGCTCACGGGCCATGCCGACGAAGCCGGTGTTGAGGGAGGTCTTCGTGAAGGACACCGGGGTGCCGACCTCGCCGGTGCCGCCCTCGTCGTTCTTCGCGCTCGTCTCGTTGCTCGTGTCGGTGCCGCCGGAGACGCAGGAGTCCGTGAAGGTGCCCCAGGTGGACTTGCGCGTCCCGTCGACCGACTCGTTGATGCTGTGGCCCTCCTTCAGCCACTCCACCAGCGTGAAGAGCTTGTAGGTCGAGCCCGGCTGGATCCCGGAGGATCCGCCGTTGGCCCGATCGGTGCTGTAGTTCACTGCGCTGTAGGACGGGTCGGTCGTGAGGACGTCCGGATCCTGCGAGTACTTCTTGTTCTGCGTCATCGCGAGCACGCGCCCGGATCCGACCTCGACGCTGACGGAGACGGCTCCGACGTCGAAGTTCCAGGTCTGCGGGACCTGCGCGTCGACGGCGGCGACGGCCGCGTCCTGCAGGCCGACGTCGAGCGTCGTGTAGACGTCGAGGCCGCCGCGGCGGAAGTTGGTCCAGCGGGTGTCCTCGTCGGCGCCGAAGATCTCGTTGTTCTTCAGGACGTTGGTGACGTAGTCGCAGAAGAAGCCCGCGTTGCCCGCGGTCGAGCAGCCGGTGCTGGGCTGGGTGATGCGGGGCTCGATCGGAGTGGCGACGGCGGCGTCGTGGTCCTCCTGCGAGATCTTCCCCTCCTCGAGCATCTTGCCGATGATGTAGTCGCGGCGGTCCTTGTTGCGGGCGTAGCCGTTCGCGGCGCCGTTGTCCGGGTTGTCGGGCTGGTCGATCCGCAGGACGGCCGGGTTGTTGACGATCGCGATGAGGCTCGCGGCCTGGGCGATCGAGAGGTCCGCGGCCGAGGTCGCGTAGTAGTAGTTCGCGGCGGTCTCGAGGCCGTAGGTGGTGCCTCCGAAGAACGCGATGTTGAGGTAGCCCTGGAGGATCTGGTCCTTCGTGTACTGCTTCTCGAGCCCGATGGCGAGCTTCATCTCGCGGAGCTTGCGCTCGGGGGAGGTTCGAGTGGCCTCGTCGATCGCGGCCGCGCGCTCGGCGTCGTCCGAGATGTTGCGGACGGCCTTCTCGACGAGGACGTTCTTCACGTACTGCTGGGTGATCGAGGATCCGCCCTGCACGTCGTTGCCGAGCACGTAGGTCTGCGCGACGGCGCGGAGCGTGCCGGGGAGGTCGACTCCGCCGTGGTCGTAGAAGCGGGGGTCCTCACCCGAGACGGCGGCGTCCTTGGCGGCCTGGGCGATGCGGTCGAGCGGCACCTCGACGCGGTTCTCGACGTAGAAGGAGGCGAGCAGCTGCGGGCCGTCGGAGCCGGTCGCGTAGATGTTGCTCTTCTCGGAGAGCTTGTCGACCTCGAGGTAGTCGGGCAGGCCGTCGAAGACGCCGATCGACTGGTTCGCGGCGACTCCGGCGAGCGCCACAGCCGGGGTGACGGTGGCGGTCACGAGGACTCCGGCCACGACGCTCATGCCCAGGAAGCCCACGATCGCCTTGACCACACCACCGGTGGTCCTTCTGTCGGACGCCAAACCTTCTCCTTCGCGAATCCCCCCGGATGCTGCGACGACCGCGGCCGACGCCCTGCACGCTCCGTGCGGCAGGTCAACCTCGACAGACTAACCCGAGAGCCCCCGAAGACGAAGGCCCGGCCAGAGGCCTGAAAAGACCCTGACCGCGACCCGGGGGACGGTGTTCCCTAGGCTGTCGGCATGGCGAGCCCCTCCTCCGACCCCCGACCGGCCGACGCGACGACCCCGGAGGCCGCTCGGGTCGCGCCCCCGCAGGCCGTCCCCGCACCGCCCACGGGCGCCCTCTCGTACGCTCTCGGCTTCCTCGCGTTCATCGGGATCCCGTTCCTCAGCCTGATCGTGGGCGGCATCGTCATGGCGTCCGTGTACCCCTCCGCCCGGAGGAAGGGCGGGCTCGCCGCCGAGAACGCGCGGAACGCGGCGAACTGGGGTCTGACGGTGATCCTGATCGGGGTCGTGACGCTCGGCGCGCACGTCGTGCTGCTCTTCGCCGCCTCCGACACCCCGCTCGCGAAGGGCTTCTACCCGATCGGCATCCCGATCACGCTGTTCGCCGTGCTCTGGCTGGTGCACTTCGTGCTGATCATCTGCGGACTGGTGAAGGCGAACCAGCGCGAGGTGTTCCGTCCGCGCGTCGCGATCCCGTTCCTCCGCCCGCCCGCGGCCTGAGCTCAGGCGCCGACGGGCCAGAGGTAGTCGAGCCCCGGCGGCGTGCCGGGGAACAGCGGGCCGTAGTGGTCCTCGTCCTTGGCCACGAGCTTCGAGCGGTGCGAGAGGTGCAGCCGCTCGTCGCCGAACCACGGCGGGAGCGCGTAGTCGCCGGTCAGGTAGGCGGCGAGATCCTCCGGGGCAGCGGCGAGGGCCTCCTCGGTCTTCACGAGGCACGTGTCGGCGAAGCCGCGCTCCGTCCACTCCGCGCAGGTCTCGCGCTGGTAGGTCATCAGCGCCGGTCGGTAGCCCCGCCACATCCGCGTGACGGGGTGGTTCTGCCAGCCGTACCCCGGAACGGTCAGCGCCCGCATGACCTGCAGCGTCTCGACGCGCTGCTTGCCGAGCCGCTTGCCGTCGAGGGCGCGGACGCTGCGGCGGAAGTCGGGGTAGGGGAGGAAGGTCTGCACGCCTCCCAGTCAACAGCGGCCCGTCTCCCTCCGGCCACCCTCCCGTCACGCCGATGTCGCCTGGCGTGCGTAGCGTCCGGGGCATGACCGGACTCCCCCTCCTCGCCACCGACGACGTGCAGCTGCGCTGGGCGCGGCCCGAGGTCCTCGACTCCGCCCGCCACCGGATGCTGCGCCTGCTCACCCTCGCCGAGCGCCTGCGCTACGAGGCGACGAGTCGGCGCGAGGTCCGGGACGGCTTCCTCCTCGGCCGGGTCCTCGTGCGCGAGCTGGCTGCTGAGACGCTCGGGATCGATCCCCTCGAGGTCGCCGTGGACGCGCGCTGCGAGCGCTGCTCCGGACCGCACGGCCGCCCGGTGCTCCGCGGCGAGCACCCGGCGCTGGAGCGGATGCGGATCAGCATCGCGCACTGCGACGGCGCGGTGGTCGCGGCGCTGGCGACCGGACGCGACATCGGGATCGACGCGGTGCGTGCCCGCAGCGTCCGCGACCGCGTGGCGTCCGGGGCGACGACGGCGGAGCAGGTGCTCGCCGATCTGCGCTCGCAGGCGGTCGCGAAGGCCGACGGGCGCGGGACGTCGAGCGACGAGCCCGTCCGCTTCCGCACCAGGGAGGGCGCGACCGAGGCCTGGATCGAGGGCTCGAGCCGCTACTTCGCCGTCTCTGAGCCGACGGTCCACTCCGCGCTCGTCGTGGCGGTCGCGGTCGCTCAGGAGTGACCGCGGGGCGCGGTCCCCGGCCGTTGCGCTGGTCCGCGCCTAGGAGAACAGCGACAGCGTGATCGTCGAGCGGTAGGAGCCGGCCTCGACGTCCGGCTCGGCCAGCAGCCGCAGCTCGGCGTCGGCGCTCCAGGTGCCGGCCCCGCCGGCGGCTCCGAGCAGCAGCGCGTCCCGCAGGCCCGCGCCGCCCTCGAGGGAGGAGGCGACCGGATCGCCCGCGACGGCGCCGGTGCCGGTGATCAGGCGCGGGGTCCAGCCGAGGTGGTCGGCTCCGATCGAGGCGCTCGGGCTGGTGAGGGCGCTCGCCGAGGCGAGGACGTACCAGTCGTTCTGCGCGCCGACGCGCGAGTCGGTGACGGTGACCGTGGGGAGCCCGCCCGTGAACCGGCGCTGGAGGGCGGTGGAGCCCGACTCGGCGAGGTCGACGGCGTCGGCGGCGACGGAGAGCGAGAGGGAGCCGGGCTGCGCCGGAGGGGTGATGTCGACGTCGACGTCCACTCCGTCGAGGTCGTGGAGCAGGGGCGGCGTGCGGACCGGGTCCTCGCCGGTGAGGGGATCGGCGGCGTCGGGCGGGGTGGCGGAGCCCGGCATCGCGAACCTCGCTCCCGGAGCGTCCGTCGCGGTCTCGAGCCGCACGGACCTCGCCGGCAAGCTCATCGACGGCGACGTCAA
>NZ_PSTL01000028.1:0-28897 GCF_002930845.1 Rathayibacter sp. AY1A7
GGGAGGGGGAGGAACGGGGGCCGGCGAGGCGCTGCAGCTCGGCGACCAGGTGCGCCCGGAGGGCGGGCTCGGCCACGCGGAGGTAGCTGTCGACGGTCTCGTCGCCGCGGGGCGACCAGGAGATCACGAGCAGGCCGCCCTCCTCGACGACGCGGTCGATCACGTAGCTGCCCTGGCCCGCTCCGCGCAGGAGGGAGGCCGGGATCACCGTCTCGCGCTCGCCGACGGGGGCGATCACGACGCCGCGCTCGTGGAGGCGCAGCACCGCGTTGCCGCGGAAGCCGAGCCCCGGCAGCACGACGCGCTCGAGCGGCTGCTCGAAGCGGGTCGTGGCCACGTACGGGAGGTCGACGCGCTCGACCTCGGCGCCCAGCGAGGACGCGGGCACGGGCTCCGGCGCGAGGGCGGCCGAGCGGCGGCGCCGCGCGCGCCAGGAGAGCAGCATGCCGACGAAGACGAGGACGACGACCGCGGCGATGACGATCGTGATCGCGGCCCTATCCACGGGAGGCCTTCGCGGAGGCGGCGACGACCGCCGCGTCGACGAGCTCGCCGTCCAGCACGGTCGGGAAGCCCCGGTGGAGGGTGGCGACGACGCGGCCCGGCAGCTCGCGACCGAGGTACGGGGAGTTGCCGCTGCGGCCGCGCAGGTCCTCGACGGAGAAGCGGCGTCGCGCCTCCGGGTCGTAGAGCACGACGTTCGCGGCGGCCCCGACGGCGAGGCCGCGGTCGTAGCCGTCGAGCCGGCCGATGCGGGCGGGGGCGGAGGAGAGCACGCGCGCGACGTCGGACCAGCTCATCCGCCCGTCCTCGACGACGGCGGCGTGCACCACGCTCAGCGCGCTCTCGAGGCCGACCATGCCGAACGCCGCGGCGTCCCACTCGCAGTCCTTCGCCTCGACCGGGTGCGGCGCGTGGTCGGTGGCGACGATGTCGATGGTGCCGTCGGCGAGGGCCTCGCGGAGGGCGAGCACGTCCTCGTCGCGGCGCAGCGGCGGGTTCACCTTGAAGCGGGCGTCGTAGCTCGGCCCGTCCTGGCCGGCGACGGCATGCTCGGTGAGGAGCAGGTGGTGGGGGGTGACCTCGGCGGTCACGTCGATCCCCCGGGCCTTCGCCCAGCGGATGACGTCGACCGAGCCCGCGGTCGAGACGTGGCAGACGTGCAGGCGGGAGCCCACGTGCTCGGCGAGGAGCACGTCGCGGGCGATGATCGCCTCCTCGGCCACGGCGGGCCAGCCCTGCAGGCCGAGGGCGCTGGAGACGGCGCCCTCGTTCATCTGCGCGCCCACGGTGAGCCGCGGCTCCTGCGCGTGCTGGGCGACGACTCCGTCGAACGCCTTGACGTACTCGAGAGCGCGGCGCATCAGCAGCGCGTCCGAGACGCACTTCCCGTCGTCCGAGAAGACCCGCACGGCCGCGCGGCTGCGGGCCATCGCGCCGAGCTCGGCGAGCGACTCCCCCGCCAGACCCACCGTCACCGCGCCGATCGGGCGGACCGTCGCGTAGCCGGCGTCCTCGCCCAGGCTCTGCACCTGCTCGACCACGCCCGCGGTGTCCTGCACCGGCGAGGTGTTCGCCATCGCGAAGACGGCGGTGAAGCCTCCGGCAGCCGCAGCTCGCGTCCCGGTGAGGATCGTCTCGCTCTGCTCGAACCCCGGCTCGCGCAGGTGGGTGTGCAGGTCGACCAGGCCGGGCAGCGCCAGCAGGCCGTCGGCGTCGATCACGCGGGCCCCGCGCGAGTCGAGGTCGGCGCCGATCTCGACGATCACGCCCCCGTCGATCAGCAGGTCGGCGGTCGACTCGTCGGCGAGCGTCGCCCCCGAGATCAGGATCCGCTCCGGCGCCGTGCTCTGATGCGGCTGGGCAGTGCTCATCAGTGGACCTCCCGTTCGCCGGACAGCAGCAGGTAGAGCGCGGCCATCCGGACGGACACTCCGTTCGTGACCTGTTCGAGCACCGTGGAGCGGCTCGAATCGGCGGCCGCCGAGGAGATCTCGACGCCCCTGTTCATGGGTCCGGGGTGCATGACGATGGTATCGGGACCCAGCCGGGCGAGCCGCTCGTCGTCGAGGCCCCAGATCCGCGCGTACTCCCGGCCGTTGGGGAAGAACCCGCTCGACATCCGCTCGAGCTGGATGCGCAGGAGCATCACGACGTCGGGGAGCCCGGTGTCGATCGCCTCGTCCAGATCGAAGCGGATGGTCGCGGGCCAGTCGCGCGTGTCGACCGGCACGAGGGTCGGCGGTGCGACCAGGGTCACCTCGGCGCCCAGCGCCGTCAGCAGCCAGACGTTCGAGCGCGCCACCCGCGAGTGCAGGACGTCGCCCACGATCGTGACCGCGACGCCGTCGAGGCTCTTGCCGCGGGACGCGGAGGCGCCGTGCAGGCGCCGGCGGATGGTGAACGCGTCCAGGAGCGCCTGGGTCGGGTGCTCGTGGGTCCCGTCACCGGCGTTGAGGATCGACGCGTCGATCCAGCCGCTCGCCGCAAGAACCGCGGGGGCTCCGGAGGCGCTGTGGCGGATGACCACGCCGTCGGCGCCCATCGCGGCGAGCGTCTGCGCGGTGTCCTTCAGGCTCTCGCCCTTGGAGACGCTGGAGCCCTTCGCGCTGAAGTTGATGACGTCGGCCGAGAGCCGCTTCGCCGCCGCCTCGAACGAGATCCGCGTGCGGGTGGAGTCCTCGAAGAAGAGGTTGACCACGGTCTTCCCGCGCAGGGTCGGCAGCTTCTTGACCTCGCGGTTCTGCACGTCCGCCATGTCCTCGGCGATGTCGAGGAGTGCGATCGCGCTCGCGCGGTCGAGGTCGCGGGTCGAGAGCAGGTGCTTCACGGAGCCGTCTCCTCGCCGGTGGCCTGCGACTCGATCGCGACCAGGTCCTCGCCGTCCGTCTCGACGAGCCGGACGTTGATCCGCTCGCTCAGGCTGCTCGGCAGGTTCTTGCCGACGAAGTCCGCCCGGATCGGGAGCTCGCGGTGCCCGCGGTCGACCAGCGCGGCCAGCCGCACGGCTCGCGGACGGCCGATGTCGCTGAGGGCGTCCAGGGCGGCGCGGATGGTGCGGCCCGAGAAGAGGACGTCGTCGACGAGGACCACTGTCCGGCCGTCGATGCTCGCGGGGACGGCGGTGCGCGCGGGGGTGCGGACCGGGTGCCGGGAGAGGTCGTCGCGGTACATGGTCACGTCGAGGGAGCCGGCGAAGACGGGGGGACCGTCCGGCTCGATCCGCGCGATCGTCTCGGCGATGCGCCTCGCGAGGGCGACGCCGCGCGTCGGGATGCCGAGGACGACCAGCGACTCGGGGCCGCGGTTCGACTCGAGGATCTCGTGGGCGATGCGCGTGAGCGCTCGCGTGATGTCAGCGCCGTTGAGCACGATTCGTGCCGTCACACCGACCTCCTTCCCCGCCTCACAGGACGGCTGTTAAAGGAAAAGCCGTGTCGAGTATAGGGGCCGTCGCGCGGCCCGCCGGACGGGCAGCCCGGGAACGACCTCGGCCCGCCCGATCACGGGGATCCGGCGGGCCGAGCAGGTCTCCGGGGCGGGTCAGGCCGTCGTGCGGGACTCCGCGACGGAGGCGAGGAGCCCGTTGATGAAGCCCGCCGAGTCGTCGGTCGACAGCGACGTGGCGGCCTCGACGGCCTCCGAGATGGCGACGCCGTCGGGCACCGCGTCGTTGTGCAGGATCTCCCACACCCCGATCCGGAGGATCGCGCGGTCGACCAGCGGCATGCGCGAGAGTGTCCAGCCCTGGGCGAGCCGGGCGATCAGCTCGTCGATCTCGTCGGCGTGGTCGATGACCCCGTCGACGATCTCGCGGGCGTAGAGCCACGAGGCCTCACGGGCCGGCTCGTTCGCCGCCCGCTCGGCCTCGGCGCGCAGCGACTGGGCGAAGCTGATCTGCCGGACGTCGGCGTTGTAGAGGATGTCGAGGGCGCGCTTGCGCGCCTTCGTGCGAGCACTCACGGGAGGCCCGGCTCAGCTGACGCGGCCGAGGTAGTCGCCCGTGCGGGTGTCGACCTTGACCTTCGTGCCCTGCTCGAGGAAGAGCGGGACCTGGATCTGGTAGCCGGTCTCGACCGTCGCGGGCTTGGTGCCGCCGGTCGAGCGGTCGCCCTGGAGGCCCGGCTCCGTGTAGGTGATCTCGAGGACGACCGAGGCGGGGAGGTCGATGTAGAGCGGGTCGCCGTCGTGCAGGGCGAGGGTCACGTTCTGGTTCTCGAGCATGAAGTTCGCCGCGTCGCCGACGACCGCCTCGGGGACGGTGATCTGGTCGTAGTCGCTGGTGTCCATGAACACGAAGTCCGCGCCGTCGCGGTAGAGGTACTGGAAGTCGCGGCGGTCGACGTTGGCCGTGTCGATCTTGGCGCCCGCGTTGAAGGTCTTGTCGACGACCTTGCCCGTGAGGACGTTCTTCATCTTGGTGCGGACGAAGGCGCCGCCCTTGCCCGGCTTGACGTGCTGGAAGTCGATGACGTTCCAGAGCTGGCCGTCGATGCTGAGGACGGTGCCGTTCTTGATGTCGGTGGTAGAGGCCATGCGAAGGGGGATCCGTTTCGGTGGAAGTCTGCGCCGGCGAGCCCGGTACGCGGGCGCGGCGATATCGGCCGGTCCGGCTGACCCGTCGAGTGTAGTCGACGCGGCCCCGTCGGCAGAGGAGTCTGGACGCCGCATGCGAATCGCCCCACCGGTCCGCCGGAGCGCGAGACGGTGGAGGACCGACCCCGAGGCGGAGCACAGGGACGCCGTTCCCGCCGACACCGCCGTGCCGCCCTGGTACTCGATCGTGTTCACCGCGGTGCCGATCGTCATCGCCGTCGTGATCGTGCTCGTCGTGGTGCTGATCGTCGTGAACGTGCGCCGGGCGCGCTCGCTCGGAGTGGATCCGCTGACCCTGCGGACCGACGTCGCGGCCCGCTTCGCGCGCGAGGGTCCCGGCTCCGCCCGCTCGCTGGCGGACCGGCTCGCCGAGCTGGAGGCGCTGCGAGCGGCGGGCACGATCACCGACGCCGAGTACGCCCAGGCGCGGAGGGCCGCCCTGGGCGGAGGCTGACGGCGCCAACCGGGCTCAGCCGAGCCGGACCTACGATCCGATCTCCTGGTACGCCGCGAACAGCAGCGACGTCTCCGGCCCCTGCAGGATGCTCGGGCGGGCGATGTCGTCGAGGACCACGAAGCGGAGCATCCCCGCGCGGGTCTTCTTGTCGCGCTGCATCGCGGCGAGGAGCGTCTCCCATCGTCCGAGCGGGTAGCTCGTCGGCAGGGTCAGCGACTCGAGGACCCGGCGCTGGCGGTCCACCACCGCGTCGCTGAGCGATCCGGTCAGGCGCGAGAGCTCCGCCGCGAACATCATCCCGACGGAGACGGCCGCGCCGTGGCGCCACTGGTAGCGCTCGGCGTGCTCGACCGCGTGCCCGAGGGTGTGCCCGTAGTTCAGGATCTCGCGCAGGCCCTTCTCGGTGAAGTCCTCGCCGACGACCCGCGCCTTGATCCCGATCGACAGCTCGACCAGGCTGCGGAACTCCTCCGACGTCGGGTCGGTGGCCAGGTCGATGTCGGACTCGATGATGTCGAGGATGCGCGGCTCGGCGATCATCCCGTACTTCACGATCTCGCCGAAGCCGGCGAGGATCTCGTTGCGCGGGAGGCTGGTCAGCACGTCGAGGTCGGCGACGACCGCCCGCGGCGCGTGGAAGGCGCCGACGAGGTTCTTGCCCTCGGCCGTGTTGATGCCGGTCTTCCCGCCGACGGCCGCGTCGACCATCCCGAGCACGGTGGTCGGCACCTGCACCAGGTCGACCCCGCGGAGCCAGGTGGCGGCGACGAAGCCGGCCAGGTCGGTGATCGCGCCGCCGCCGAAGCCGACGACCGCGTCCGTGCGGGTGAAGTCCGACTGCCCCATCACCTGCCAGCAGAAGGCAGCCACCTCCACGCGCTTCGCGGCCTCGGCGTCCGGGACCTCGGCGAGCAGCACCTCGTAGCGCTCGAGCAGGCTCTCGCGGATCTCGGCGGCGAGGACCGCGAGGGTCGGCGGGTGCACGATGAGCACCTTCGCGGCCCGGGGGCCGATCGCGTCGGCGAGGCCGTCGAGGAGTCCGCGCCCGACGTGGATGTCGTAGCCGTTCTCTCCGGCGACGGGGATGGCGGTGGTGCCGTCGTTCATGACTGTCTTCCGCTCGGGCGGCTCGTGGCCGCCGGGTCCGATGGTGCAGGGGTGGCGGAGGGGCGCTGCGCGCGCACCCACTCCGCGATCTCGGCGGCGATCAGGGTGATCGGCCGCCGGGAGGTGTCGACCACGGTGTCCGCGAGGGACTCGTAGACCGGGCGCCGCTCGTCGAAGATTCGGACCCAGTCGCCGACCCCGCCGCGCACCAGCGGGCGGGAGCCGGAGCCGAGCCGGTCGCGGACGGCCTCGGCCGTGGTGGTGAGGAGCACGACGGGCACGTCCGCGAGGTCGGCGCGCGTCGCGGGATCGAGCACCGCTCCCCCGCCGAGGCTCAGCACCACGTCGCGACGGACGGCGCGCTCGACGACACGGCGCTCCTCCCGGCGGAAGGCCGGCTCGCCGTGGGCGTCGAAGTAGGGGGCGATCGGGCCGTGGGTGCGCACGAACTCCGCGTCGGAGTCGACGAACCCGGCGCTCAGCGCCTTCGCGACCCGCTTGCCGATCGTCGTCTTGCCGGCGCCCATCGGGCCGATCAGGACGAGGCGGGCGCGGGCCGCGCCGGTATCGTGACCCGCCATCAGCGGGCCGCCGAGGACGCGGCCATCAGGCGAGCCCGAGACCCGGGTCGCTCGCGGCGGCCGTGCGGAGCTCGTCGGGGATGGCGGCGAGGTAGCCCTGCAGGTTGCGGCGGGTCTCGGTGACGCTATCGCCGCCGAACTTCTCGAGCACGGCGTTCGCGAGCACCAGGGCGACCATCGCCTCCGCGACGACACCGGACGCCGGCACCGCGCAGACGTCGGAGCGCTGGTGGTGGGCGCCGGCCGCCTCGCCGGTGGCGACGTCGACGGTGCGCAGCGCGTGCGGCACGGTCGCGATCGGCTTCATGCCGGCGCGGACCCGCAGCACGGTCCCCGTGCTCATCCCGCCCTCGGTGCCGCCGGCCCGGTCGCTGGACCGGGAGATGCCGGCGGCGGACTGGAAGAGCTCGTCGTGCGCCTCCGAACCGCGGCGGGTGGTGGTGAGGAAGCCGTCGCCGACCTCGACGCCCTTGATCGCCTGGATCCCCATCAGGGCCGCCGCGAGCTGGGAGTCGAGACGACGGTCCCAGTGCACGTAGGAGCCGAGTCCGGGCGGGAGATCGTACGCGAGGACCTCGACCACGCCGCCGAGGGTGTCGCCGTCGTCGTGGGCGCGGTCCACCTCGGCGACCATGAGGGCGCTGGTCGCGGCGTCGTGGCAGCGCAGCGGATCCGCGTCCAGGGCGGCGACGTCGGCCGGGCCGGGCAGCGGCGAGCCCTCGGGCACGCGGACCGGCCCGATGGCGAGGGTGTGGCTGACGAGCGAGACGCCGAGCTCGCCGAGGAAGCGGCGGGCGACGGCGCCGAGGGCGACGCGGGCCGCGGTCTCGCGGGCGGAGGCGCGCTCGAGCACGTTGCGGGACTCGGGGAAGCCGTACTTCTGCATCCCGACGAGGTCGGCGTGGCCCGGGCGGGGCCGGGTGAGCGCGGCGCCGCGGCCCTTGGGCAGGCTCTCGGGGTCGCGGGGCTCCGCCGACATGACGTCGACCCAGCGCGGCCACTCCGTGTTGCCGATGCGCAGGGCGATGGGGCTGCCCATCGTCGCTCCGTGCCGGACGCCGGAGGAGATAGTCAGCTCGTCCTGCTCGAAGTTCATCCGGGCTCCGCGGCCGTAGCCGAGCTTCCGGCGCGCCAGATCGGCGCGGATGTCGTCGAGGGAGACGGGGACGCCCGCCGGCAGTCCTTCGAGGACGGCGACGAGTTCGGGACCGTGGGATTCCCCGGCCGTGAGCCAACGGAGCATCCTCCGATTCTGGCACACGAGGTCAGTGCGCCGGACCCGCCGAGACGGCTCGGCGCATCGCCGCGAGCACCTCGTCCTCACGATCGAGAGGCAGGTCCGGGTCGCCGCCGACGAAGATCCGCACCTGCACGAGTGCCTGGTGGAGCAGCATCCCGAGCCCGGAGACGACCGGGGAGCCGCCCTGCTCCCAGCGCCGGGCGAGAGCGCTCGGCCACGGGGAGTACGCCACGTCGAACAGGGTCGAGCCCGCGACCGCCGCGTCGGGCACGTCGAGGCCGTCAGCCGCCCGGCCGGGGAGCGTCGAGATCACCAGCGGCGCTCCGGTGGACCAGTCGGCGAAGGAGCGGACCGAGATCAGGACGCCGAGCGACTCCGCGAGCGGAGCGAGCTCGACGGCCCTCGACGCCGTCCGCAGGACGAGGTCGACCCGCGCCGCGCCCAGCTCGGCGGCGGCGGCCAGGGCGGAGGCGGCGGTCGCTCCCCCGCCGAGCACCTGGACGCGCTCCGCCGAGACGACGCCCGCCTCGGCGAGGGCGCGCACGATGCCCGCGACGTCGGTGTTGAACCCGCGGAGGCGGGGTGCCGGGCCGGAGCGGTCGACCAGCACGGTGTTGACCGCGCCGGTGGCCCGGGCGACCGCGTCCTCCTCCGCCAGCAGCGGGCGCACCGCGTGCTTGAGCGGCATGGTCAGCGACAGGCCGTGCCAGGGCTCACCGGACACGACCTCGGAGAGGGTCGCCTCCGTCGTCTCGACGGCGCGGTAGCTCCAGTCGAGTCCGAGCACCCGGTACGCGGCCGCGTGCAGCGCGGGCGACTTCGAGTGCGCGATCGGCGCGCCGAGGACCGCGAGGCGGTACCCGGCGGCCGTCACTGGTACTCCGGGTGGTCCCGCATCCAGGCCTGCCACTGGTCGACGGCCGCGTTGTGCTCGGCGTCGGTGGTGGAGTAGACCGTCTCGCCCGTCTCGAGGTTCACCGTGACGAAGTACATCCAGGTGCCGTCCGCGGGGTGCATGACCGCGTCGATCGCCACGTCGCCCGGGTTCGAGATCGGCGCGGGCGGCAGGCCGTCGCGCTGGTAGGTGTTGTAGACGTTGCCGGCGTCGTTCCGCTCGGCGTCCGTGGTCGAGACGCGGTCGGTCGCGCCGGTGCCGTACGCCACGGTCGCGTCCGACTGCAGGCGCCACCCCTGGTCGAGGCGGTTCTGGAACACGCGCGCGACCTTCGGGAAGTCCTCGGCGACGCGGGCCTCGCGCTGCACGAGGGACGCGAACACCACGACGCGGTAGCGGTCGTCCACCGGCACGCCGGCCTGGTCGAGCGACTGGTACATCCGGTCGACCAGGGTCTTCAGGATGTCGTGCGCCGGTGTCGACGGGTCGATGTCGTACGTCGCGGGGAACAGGAACCCCTCGAGGCTCGTCGCCCCGGCCGGGAGCCCGAACGAGCCCCAGTCGGCGGCGGCCGCCTCGAGATCCGTCAGCGCGACCCCGGTACCGTCCGCGATGAGCGGCAGCGCCTCCTTGAGCGCCGTCCCCTCGGGGATGACGAAGGTGTTCGCGAGGCGCGTCGACTCGGAGTCGAGCAGCGCCGACAGTGCGGCCTTGGCGCTCATCTCGGCCTTGAGCGAGTACGCGCCGGGCTGGAAGACGGGCTCCGGGCTCTGAGCGAGGAGCAGGTCGTAGAAGGGGTCGTACGACTTGATGACCCCGTCCGAGACGAGGTTGTTGGCGATGTCGCTGCCGCCGTCGCCCTGGTGGATCGTGAACAGCACCTCGCTCGAGCCGGTGCCGGTGAAGTCGGTCGGCTCGGGCTCGGCGAACAGGCCGCGCACGGGCTCGAGGAAGATCGTCACGGCGATGGCGACGAGCGCGGCGAAGACGCCGAAGGCCAGAAGCCCGCCGATGAGCCCGCGGCGGCTGCGGCGCTTCTTCGCGCCGCCCGTCGCGCGAGCCGCGCGGCGACGCTTCGGGCGCGCGTCCGGGTCGAACGCGGCCGCGTCGTCGCGGCCACGGGGCTCGGGCACGTCGGGCCCGGTGAAGAGGCGGCCCAGCGGATCGTGCGCCTCAGTCGGCGCGGGCTGCTGCTCCGGAGTCGGGTCGGGCGGAGTCGGCTGCGCCTGCTCGGCGGCGCGGGCGTCGCGGCGGCTCGGGGGGACGTCGGTCACGAGGAGGTCCTTCGTTCGGTTCGAGCAGGACTCCGGCCGGGGTGCCGGCCGAGCGCTCGGAATCGATGGCGTGCTGCAGGATCACCACGGCGGCGACCTGGTCGATCACGGCTCGGGAGCCGCGGGTGGTGCGTCCGGAGCGGTGCAGGGCGCTCTGAGCGGTGACCGTCGACAGCCGCTCGTCGACGAGCCGCACCGCGGCGGTGGGCACCGCCTCGGCGAGCAGTCGAGCGAATCCGCGCGCGTCCTCCGTCGAGGCCGTCGCGGCCCCCGACAGCGACAACGGCAGTCCGACGATGATCGCCTGGGCATCGTACTCGGCGGCGAGGTGCGCGATCCGGGAGACGTCCGAGGATCCGCCGTCAGTGCCCGCCCGCGCCACCGTCTCGACGGGCACCGCGAGCAGGCCGTCGGCGTCGCAGCGGGCGACCCCGATGCGGGCACGGCCCACATCGATGCCGAGCCGGACGCCGAACCGGCTCATTCAGCTGGTCGCTTCCTGCACCACGGCCTCGAGCGCCGCGCCGATGGCGGAGACGTCGGAGCCGCCGCCCTGGGCGAGGTCGTCCTTGCCGCCTCCGCCGCCACCGAGGATCCCGGCGGCGCGCCTGGCGAGCGCACCCGCGCGGCGGCCCTGGTCGCGGGCGGCCTGGTTGGTGGCGACGATCACCGCGGGCTTGCCCGAGACGTCGGCGGCGAGCGCGACGACGGCCGGCTCCTGGCCGAGCCGCTCGCGGACGGAGGTCACGAGGGAGCGCAGCTCGTCGGTCGATCCCGCGGTGCCGATGCTCTCGGCGACGACGGTCGTGCCGCCCACCGTGCGACGGGTCGCGGCGAGGGCGGGCACCCGGTCGGCGAGGGCCTTGGCCTCGAACGCGGCGATCCGCTTCTCGGCGGCCTTGAGGCTCGCGACGAGCTCGCCGATCCGCTCGGGGAGCTGCTCGCGCGGGGTCTTCAGCGAGGACGAGATCGTGCTGACGAGGGCGCGCTCGGCGGCGAGCTCCTGGAAGGCCTCGCGGCCCACGAGCGACTCGACGCGGCGGTTGGTCGATCCGACCGAGGACTCGCTGACCAGGCTGATCACGCCGACCTCGGACGAGCGCCCGACGTGGGTGCCCGCGCAGAGCTCGCGCGACCAGGGCCCGCCGATGTCGACCACGCGGACGACGTCGCCGTACTTCTCGCCGAAGAGGGCCATCGCGCCGAGCGCCTTCGCCTCGTCGATCGGGAGCTCGCGCGTGACGACCTCGAGGTTGTCACGGATCGCCGTGTTGGCGATCTCCTCGATCTCGCTGCGGGTCTCGAGCGAGAGGGCCTGGTTCCACGAGAAGTCCAGGCGCAGGTAGCCCGCCTTGTTGTAGGAACCGGACTGGTGCGCCTGCGGGCCGAGCACCTGGCGCAGCGCGGCGTGGATGAGGTGCGTGCCCGAGTGCGCCTGCGTGGCGCCCCGGCGCCAGTCGCGGTCGACGACGGAGGTGGCGGCGTCGCCCACTCCGACCTCGCCGCTGGCGACCTGGACCTTGTGGCTGATGAGCCCCTTGACGGGCTTCTGCACGTCGAGGACCTCGAGATCGAAGCCGGAGCCGACGATGCGGCCGGCGTCGGCCTCCTGGCCGCCCGACTCCGCGTAGAGGCTGGTCGCCTCGAGGATCACCTCGGCGATGTCGCCCGCGACCGCCTTCGTGACGGAGTGCCCGCCGACGATGAGGCCGAGGATGCGCGTCTCAGTGTCGAGCACGTCGTAGCCGGTGAACAGCGTCTCGCCGTGGGCGCGGAAGTCGGCGTAGACCGAGAGATCAGCCAGCGCCGACTTCTTCGACTTCGCGTCGGCCTTCGCACGCGTGCGCTGCGCGGTCATGAGGGAGTCGAACGCCTCGCGGTCGACCGTCAGACCCGACTCCTCGGCGATCTCGAGGGTGAGGTCGATCGGGAACCCGAAGGTGTCGTGCAGGAGGAACGCGGTGTCGCCCGGCAGCGTCGGCGACTCGGCCTTCTTCGTCTTCAGGACCGCGAGGTCGAGGATCTCGGTGCCGGCTGCGAGGGTGCGCAGGAACGCCTCCTCCTCGCCGTAGGCGCTGGTCGAGAGGCGCTCGAACTCCGTGGACACCTCGGGGTAGGCCGACGCCATCGCGTCGCGCGAGGCGGCGAAGAGCTCGGGGAACGTCGCGGTGTCCACTCCGAGCAGGCGCATGGCGCGCACCGTGCGGCGCATCAGGCGGCGGAGGATGTAGCCGCGCCCCTCGTTCGACGGCGTCACGCCGTCCGACAGCAGCATCAGCGAGGAGCGCACGTGGTCGGCGATGACGCGCATGCGGACGTCGTCCTCGTGGACGGCTCCGTAGCGGCGGCCCGAGAGCTCGGCGGCGCGATCGAGGACCGGACGGACCTGGTCGATCTCGTACATGTTCTCGACGCCCTGCTTGAGGAAGGCGACGCGCTCGAGGCCCATGCCGGTGTCGATGTTCTTGCGCGGCAGCTCGCCGAGGACGTCGAAGTCGACCTTGCTCGTGCCCTCGCCGCGGAGGTACTGCATGAAGACGAGGTTCCAGATCTCGACGTAGCGGTCGTCGTCCGTCGCCGGGCCGCCGTCGATCCCGTAGGCGGGGCCGCGGTCGAAGAAGATCTCGGAGCAGGGGCCTGCGGGGCCGGGCTGGCCGGTCGACCAGTAGTTGGTGTCCTTGTCCAGGCGCTGGATGCGCTCGTCCGGCAGTCCCGCGATCGTCTTCCAGAGCGCGATCGCCTCGTCGTCGTCCTTGTAGACGGTGACCCAGAGGTCCTTCTCGTCGAAGCCCAGTCCCCCGTCGCTCTCGGCGCCGGTGAGCAGCTCCCAGGCGTAGCCGATCGCCCCCTCCTTGAAGTAGTCGCCGAAGGAGAAGTTGCCGTTCATCTGGAAGAAGGTGCCGTGACGAGGCGTCTTGCCGACCTCCTCGATGTCGTTGGTGCGGATGCACTTCTGCACGCTGGTGGCACGCGGGTAGGGCGCGGGGACCACTCCGGTGAGGTAGGGCACGAACGGCACCATGCCGGCGACGGTGAAGAGGAGGCTCGGGTCCTCGCTCACGAGGGAGGCGGAGGGGACCACGGTGTGGCCGCGGCTCCCGAAGAAGTCGAGCCAGCGGTTGCGGATGTCTGCGGTCTGCATGGGTTCCGTTACGGTTCGGTCGGTGACGACGCGGATGTCGGGCGGCGGGGCGTCAGCCCTCGCCGATGGCGGCCTTCAGTTCGGCCTCGCGCTGGTGGTAGCCCTCGGAGACGGCCTCGCCGAGCTCCTTCGCGGTGCGGTTGATGTCGGCGAAGAGCCGGGCGCCCGCCTCGGTGCGCGAGACCTGGTGGGCGACCGCGAATCCGAGGCCGATCCCGATGACGATCAGGAGGATGTTCTTCACGGGGTGTCCTTCCACAGCGGCGGGGCGGGCGCGACGGCGCGACGACCCGTTCGATTCTAGGGCGCGGGCGCGGCGCTACTTCGAGCGCGGGCGCTTCGTGCGCTTCGCGGCGGAGCGGCCGACCGCGGCTCCGGCCTTGTCGGCCGTCCGTCCGGCGACCAGCACGGCGCGGACTCCGGCGGTGAAGCCGGCGAGCTTGATGAGCGGACCGCCGACGGTCGCGGCCGTGAGAGCGACGAGCGCATTGACGTTGCCGGTGACCTCGGCGACGTCCTTGGTGATCGTGTCCACCCGCGCGAGCTGGTGGTTGGCCTCGCGGAGGGTGGAGGCCGACTCGTCGAGGATCGGCGTCAGGCCGTCGCTGGCCTGCTTGATGGCCTCGCTCGTGCTGTCGAAGACGCGCCCGAGCTTCCAGAGCGGGACGGCGGTGATCGCCACCAGGATCGCGAACACCCCCGCGGCGATGAGCCCTGCGATGTCTCCACCGGTCACGGTGACCTCCGTTCGATGCCGCCCAGCGCGGCACTCCAGCCTACCGACGGGCCGCGAGAGGGTCGGACGCGGGGACGGGCGCTCGGCTCGGGCGCGACGGCCGGATCGAGCGCAGCGCGGGACTCTCGGAGCGCGGCGGGCACTCCGGATCGCGACCCCGGGAACGGAAAAGGCCCCGGTGCGGACACCGGGGCCTTTCTCTGCGGGGCTGGACTCAGCGGGCCGCGTAGTACTCGACGACGAGCTGCACTTCGCAGGTCACGGGGACCTCGGCGCGCTTCGGGCGGCGCAGGAGCGTCGCCTGCAGCTTGTCGATCTCGACCTCGAGGTAGCCCGGGGTCTTGGGGAGGACGTCGACGTGTCCACCGGCGGCGGCGACCTGGAAGGGCTCGGTGCCCTCGGAGCGGGTCTTGACGTGGATGACCTGGCCCGGCTTCACGCGGAAGGAGGGGCGGTCGACCGTCTTGCCGTCCACCATGATGTGGCGGTGGGTGACGAACTGGCGGGCCTGCGCGGTGGTACGGGCGAAGCCCGAGCGCAGGACGAGGGCGTCGAGGCGCATCTCGAGGAGCTCGACCAGGTTCTCACCGGTCAGGCCCTGGGTGCGGCGCGCCTCCTGGAAGGCGATGCGGAGCTGCTTCTCGCGGATGCCGTACTGGGCGCGCAGACGCTGCTTCTCACGCAGGCGGACCGCGTAGTCGGAGTCGGCCTTGCGCTTCGAGCGGCCGTGCTCGCCGGGAGCGTAGGGACGCTTCTCGAGGTAGCGGGCGGCCTTCGGGGTCAGGGGGATGCCGAGGGCGCGCGAGAGGCGCGTCTTCGAGCGGGTACGGGACGTGGTCGACACAGTGGTCCTTCCAAGGTCTGAGAGGTTCGGTCGCAGCTCTCGACCGCCGGCTCCGGGAGGAGGGCGGACGCCGCGGTCGTGTCCTCCGCGGGTGCGGGGGAAGGGTGACCGCAGTGGCGGGCTGCGCGATTCAGAGGGATGCGCTGCTCCGCTCGGCTACAGAGCGGTGGGCAACCTCGCAAGACTATCAGGCCACGGCCTCCCGTGCGGGTCGCGCGAGTTCGCGGTCGGCGCGGTCAGCCCCGGTCGCCGCGGATGATGCGCAGGAGCTTCGCCAGTCGTGCGGAGACGTCGCGCTCGTTGCCGTGCTCGGTGGGCCGGTAGTACCGCGCGCCCTGGAGCGGGTCCGGGAGGTACTGCTGCTCGAGGACGCCGAGGTCGGCGTCGTGCGGGTACCGGTAGCCCTTCCCGTGGCCGAGCTTCTTGGCGCCGGGGTAGTGCGCGTCGCGCAGGTGCGCCGGCACCCGACCCGCGCGGCCCGCGCGCACGTCCGCGATGGCCGCGTCGATGGCGGAGTAGGACGCGTTCGACTTCGGGGCGGTCGCCAGGTGCACGACCGCCTGGGCGAGCGGGATGCGCCCCTCCGGCATGCCGATGAACTGCACGGCGTCGGCCGCGGCGATCGCGACGACGAGCGCCTGCGGGTCGGCCATGCCGATGTCCTCGGACGCGGAGACGATGATGCGGCGGGCGATGAACCGCGGATCCTCCCCCGCCTCGATCATCCGGGCCAGGTAGTGCAGCGCCGCGTCGACGTCCGAGCCCCGGATGGACTTGATGAAGGCGCTGATGACGTCGTAGTGCTCGTCGCCGTTGCGGTCGTAGCGCAGCAGGGCGCGGTCGACGGCGCGCGCGACGACCTCGGTCGTGATCACGGGGAGCGCGGGCTCCTCGGCGGCGGCCTCGACGGGAGCGCCCTCGTCGTCCTCGTCCTCCTCGTCCGGGTCCTCCGCGGCGGCGGCGCGGGCGACCCGGTCGGCCTCGCGGGCCTCCGAGCGGGCGGAGGTGGCGGCGGCCTCGAGCGCGGTCAGCGCCCGCCGGGCGTCTCCGGAGGCGAGCCGCACGATGCTCGCCCGGGCCTCCTCCTCCAGCGTCACCGAGTCGCGCAGACCCCGCTCGTCGTGCAGGGCGCGGTCGACCAGGACGCCCAGGTCGTCGTCGCTGAGCGGCTCGAGGGTCAGCAGGAGCGAGCGCGAGAGCAGCGGCGCGATCACCGAGAACGAGGGGTTCTCGGTCGTGGCCGCGATGAGGATGACCCACCCGTTCTCGACCCCGGGCAGCAGTGCGTCCTGCTGCGCCTTGGTGAAGCGGTGGATCTCGTCGAGGAAGAGCACGGTGGACGTGCCGTAGAGGTCGCGGGTGGAGAGTGCCTCCTCCATCACCTGCCGCACGTCCTTCACGCCCGCCGTGACGGCGGAGAGCTCGACGAAGCGGCGGCCGCTGGAGTGGGCCACCGCCTGCGCGAGCGTGGTCTTGCCCGTGCCGGGAGGGCCCCAGAGGATCACGGACACCGCTCCCCGCTCCCCCGTCGTGTCGGCGGCGAGGGCGACCAGGGGCGAGCCGGGCGTCAGGAGGTGGCGCTGGCCGGCGACCTCCTCGAGGCTGCGCGGCCGCATCCGCACGGCGAGCGGAGTCGCCCCGGAGCGGAGTCCGGCCTGCTGCATGGTCATGCCCCCAGCGTAACGACGGCCTCCGACAGAGCCCCGGCCCGACTGCCCGGCGCGACGGAGCGGCGTTTGTCGCGCCTCCGGCGGTTCTCGTAGGCTCGACGCGGCCTGCGTGCGCGGGCCGCCGCGCCGAAGCCGCGCGGACGAGGACGTCGGAGGAACACGTGGCCCAGGGCAAGTCGAACGACCGCGAGGCGCGCACCCGGCTCCGGGCCTACCAGGCCCGTCAGAGCCTCCACCGCTCGAGGCAGAAGCGGCGCGTGCGCGACAACGTGATCGCGGCGATCGCCGCCGTCGTCGTGATCGGGCTCGCGGTCGTCGCCCAGATCCTCTACTTCTCCGGCGGCCCCGGCACCCCGGTCGCCGAGCCGACGTCCTCCTCCTCCGCGACCCCGACGCCCGAGGCGACGGGGGCGAACACCGGCGACGTCCCCTCCTCCGACATCGCCGAGGGCCGCGACTGGACGGGCACGCTCACGATCGGCGAGGACCCGCTGGGCATCACGCTCGCCGGCGCCGCTGCCCCGCAGGCGGTGTCCTCCTTCATCTCGCTGACGCAGTCCGGCTTCTACGACGGCGTCTCCTGCCACCGCCTCACCACGGAGGGCCTCTACGTCCTCCAATGCGGCGACCCGAACGGCGACGGCACCGGCGGCCCCGGCTACAGCTACGGCCCCGTCGAGAACGCGCCCGAGGACGGCGTCTACCCGGCCGGGACCATCGCGATGGCCCGCCAGGGCGGCAACGGCTACAGCCAGGGAAGCCAGTTCTTCGTCGTCTACCAGGACACGACCCTGCCCGCCGACGCGGCCGGCGGGTACACCGTGCTCGGGCAGGTCACCTCGGGACTCGACGCCCTCGTCAGCGACGTCGTGTCGAAGGGCACGGCCGACGGATCGGGTGACGGCGCCCCCGCCGAGCCCGTGACCATCACCTCCGTCTCCGTCCAGTAGCCGCACCCGCGGCGTCGTCACGGTCCGCCCGCGCGGGGAGTGCAATAGGCTTGTCGTCACTGCCCGTTCGCGGCCGAGCGCGGTCTTCGGCCCTCCGGCCGTCGAGCCCCACCGGCCGACGACGCGACGGGCACCGAGAAGCACGACATCGAACAGCAAGGTGAGGCTCCGAGCGATGAGTGACCAGCAGCCGTGGGGACGGGTCGGCGACGACGGGACGGTCTACGTCCGCGTCGGCGACGGGGAGCGAGAGGTCGGCCAGTACCCCGATGCGACTCCCGAGGAGGCGCTCGCCTACTACGAGCGCAAGTACACGGAGCTCGCCGGGCAGGTCTCCCTGCTCGAGCAGCGCGCCAAGCGGGGCGCACCCGCCGGAGACGTCGCCCGCACGGTGCAGTCGCTGTCCGCGGCCATCGCGCAGGCGAACGCCGTCGGCGACCTCGAGTCGCTGCAGACCCGGGTCGACGCGCTGAGCGGCTCCGTCGAGGATCTGACCGAGCAGCAGGCGGCCGAGTCGAAGGCCGCGCTGTCCGAGGCCCTCGCCCACCGCGAGGCCATCGTCGCCGAGGCCGAGGCCCTGGCGGCGGTCGACCCGGCGAAGACGCAGTGGAAGCAGGCCAGCGCCGCGATCGACGACCTCTTCGCCCGCTGGCAGAACCACCAGCAGCAGGGCCCGCGCCTTCCCAAGAACGACGCGAACGAGCTGTGGCGCCGGTTCCGCGGAGCGCGCACCACGATCGAGCAGAACCGCAAGGCGTTCTTCGCCGACCTCGACTCCGCGCACCGCGAGGCCAAGCAGGCCAAGCAGGCGCTCATCGACCAGGCCGAGTCGCTGGTGCCGCAGGGCGCCGATGCCATCCCGGACTACCGCGCGCTCCTGGAGCGCTGGCGGGTCGCAGGCCGCGCAGGCAAGCGGTTCGACGACGCGCTCTGGGCGCGCTTCAAGGCCGCCGGCGACGCGATCTACGGCGCCAAGGCCGAGATCGTCGCGCAGGAGAGCGTCGAGTACACCGAGAACCTCGACCTCAAGCTCGCCCTCCTCGAGGAGGCGGAGCCGCTCCTGCAGGAGCAGGACCGCGAGAAGGCCAAGCGGGTGCTGCTCTCGATCCAGGAGCGCTGGGACGCCGTCGGCCGCGTGCCGCGCGAGCAGGTGCGCACCGTCGAGGACCGCCTCCGCAAGGTCGAGGCGCACGTCCGCAAGCTCGACGAGGAGCACTGGAACCGCAGCAACCCGGAGCGCAAGGCCCGCTCCGAGGGTCTCGCCTCGCAGCTGACCGCCGCGATCCAGAAGCTCCAGGACGAGCTCGACGAGGCGAAGGCGCGCGGCGACCGCGACGCGATCGCCCAGGCTCAGGAGGCGCTCGACGCCCGCAAGGTCTGGCTCGACGCGATCGGCTAGACCCGCGCCGGCGGATCCCTCCACAGATCCGCTCGCGACGCTCCGGAGGGGAGGCGCATCGGCCAGCATGGCCGGATGCGCCTCCCCTCCGTGCTCCTCCCCGGGCACCTCCCTCTCGCGGAGCTGTGCGCCGCCCGCCTCGACGGCGAGCTGGTCGCGCTCGACGAGGGCTTCCTCGTCGCGGACCTGCCCCTGGGGGCGTCCGAGCGGGCCGCCTCCCTGCGCTCGTTGCTCCCCCGCGGCGCCGTCGCCGATCGTCTCTCCGCCGCATGGGTGCACGGGGCGACGCACGGCCCGCCGCCGGTGCACAGCGCCTCGATCGACCGGCGGAAGCGCCGACAGGCGCCGTCGAACCCCCGCCTGCGCTGCCACGAGGTCCTGCTCGACGAGGACGACGTCGTCCTCCTCGGCGGCGCGCCGGTCACGTCGCCTGCTCGCACGCTGATCGACCTCGCCCGGACGGAGGACGCGGGCGCGATCCTCCGGGCGCTCTCTCGGAGCACCCGGACCGGCCTCGACGCCGTCCTCGCGAGGCTGGAGGAGGGCAGCGCCGTCGCCGGACGGAGGATCGTCGGACGACGGCTGCGGGCGGCGCTCGGCGAGGCGCCGCCCGGGGATCAGCCCGCGTTCACCCGGTAGACGTCGTAGACGGCGTCGATCCGGCGCACGGCGTTCAGCACGCGTTCCAGGTGGGTGGTGTCGCCCATCTCGAAGACGAACCGGCTGATCGCCAGCCGGTCGCTCGATGTGGAGACCGTCGCCGAGAGGATGTTGACGTGGTGCTCCGAGAGCACGCGCGTCACGTCGCTCAGCAGGCCCGAGCGGTCCAGCGCCTCGACCTGGATCTGCACGAGGAAGATGCTCTTGGAGGACGGCGCCCACTCGACGTCGACGATCCGCTCCGGCTCCTTCAGCAGCTCCTGCACGTTGTGGCAGTTCGCCTGGTGCACGGAGACGCCGGCTCCCCGCGTCACGAATCCGACGATCTGATCGCCCGGAACCGGGGTGCAGCACTTCGCGAGCTTCACCAGGATGTCCGGCGCGCCCTTCACGAGGACACCCGACTCGCTGCTCCGGCTCCGCGGCCGGGGCGAGCGCGGGAGGGTGACCTCGTTCTCGTCCGACTCCGGATCGCCCTGGATGGAGGAGACGACCTTCTCGAGCACCGACTGGGTCGAGACGTGGCCCTCGCCGACGGCCGCGTAGAGCGCCTCGACGTCGTTGTAGCGCAGCTGGCTGGCCACCTCGGTGAAGGTGTCCTGGCTCATCAGCTTCTGCAGCGGCAGGTTCTGCTTCCGCATCGCCCGGGCGATGGAGTCCTTGCCCTGCTCGATCGCCTCGTCGCGCCGCTCCTTGGTGAACCACTGCCGGATCTTGTTGCGGGCCCGGGGGCTCTGCACGAAGTGGAGCCAGTCCTGACTCGGTCCCGAGTCGGGGTTCTTCGAGGTGAAGACCTCGACCACGTCGCCCGTCGTCAGAGCCGACTCCAGCGGCACGAGGCGCCCGTTGACCTTGGCGCCCATCGTCCGGTGCCCGACCTCGGTGTGCACCGCGTAGGCGAAGTCGACCGGGGTCGCACCGGTCGGCAGGCCGATCACGCGTCCCTTCGGGGTGAAGACGTAGACCTCCTTGGCGCCGATCTCGAAGCGGAGGGAGTCGAGGAACTCGTTCGGGTCTGTGGTCTCCGACTGCCAGTCCGAGAGGTGCGCGAGCCAGGCGAGGTCGGTGTCGTTCGATCCGGAGGTGGGCACCTTGCCGGTGGCCATCTGCTCCTTGTACTTCCAGTGCGCCGCGATGCCGAACTCCGCGTGCTGGTGCATCTCGTTGGTGCGGATCTGGATCTCGACCGCACGCCCCTTCGGCCCGACGACCGTCGTGTGCAGCGACTGGTAGAGGTTGAACTTCGGAGTGGCGATGTAGTCCTTGAACCGGCCCGGCATCGGCGTCCAGCGGGCGTGGATCGAGCCGAGCACGGCGTAGCAGTCGCGCACCGAGTTCACGAGGACGCGGATGCCGACCAGGTCGTAGATCTCGTCGAACTCGCGACCGCGGACGACCATCTTCTGGTAGATCGAGTAGTACTGCTTCGGCCGGCCGACGACACGACCGCGGATCCGCCCGGCCCGCAGGTCCTCGCTGATCAGGTCGATGACGTTCTGCACGAACTCCTCGCGCTGCGGCGTCCGCCGCTTCACCAGGCTCTCGATCTCGTTGTAGATCTTGGGGTAGAGCACCGCGAAGGACAGGTCCTCGAGCTCCCACTTGATCGCCTGGATGCCGAGGCGGTGCGCCAGCGGCGCGTAGATCTCGAGAGTCTCGGTGGCCTTGCGGGCGGCGGATTCGGCGGGGACGAAGCCCCAGGTCCGCGCGTTGTGGAGGCGGTCGGCGAGCTTGATGATCAGGACGCGGATGTCCTTCGACATCGCCACGATCATCTTGCGGACGGTCTCGGCCTGCGCGCTGTCGCCGTACTTGACCTTGTCGAGCTTGGTGACGCCGTCGACGAGCATCGCGACCTCGTCGCCGAAGTCCGCGCGGAGCTCGTCGAGCTGGTAGTCGGTGTCCTCGACGGTGTCGTGCAGCAGCGCGGCGGCGATCGTCTTCGAGCCGATGCCGAGGTCGGCGAGGATCTGCGCGACGGCCAGCGGATGAGTGATGTAGGGCTCGCCGCTGCGGCGCTTCTGGTTCGCGTGCGCCCGCTCCGCGACCGAGTACGCGCGCTCGATCAGCGCGATGTCGCTCTTCGGATGGTGCATCCGGACGGTGCGGACGAGGGTGTCGACAGCACCGGAGGGCTGCGCGCGCGAGAAGATCCGCGGGACCAGTCTGCGCAGGGCAGCGGTCGAGGACGTCGTCGTCGTTTCCGTCACGCGAGGATCTCCATCGCCCCATTATCGCCCGTGCGGACGGCGCCGATGACCGTTCCGCCCGGGGCGGACGGCGCCGGCGTCAGCCGATGCGTCCCGGGCGCCCCTCGCCGTCGACCACGTCGCCGCCCGCCGCGGCCCAGGCGGTCATGCCGGCGTCGACGTTGGCGACCTCGTAGCCGGCGCCGTCGAGGGCCTGCGTCACCATCGCGGAGCGGACTCCGGAGTGGCAGACCACCAGGATCGCCGTGTCGGCCGGGAGCTCGTCCTGCCGGGCGCCGATCTCCCCCATCGGGATGTGGTGGGCGGCCGGAGCATGCCCCGCCGCCCACTCGTGCGGCTCCCGGACGTCGAGCAGCCAGACCTCGTCGCGCTCGACGAGTCCGACGGCGTCGGCCGCCGTGACCTGTGCGTAGTCGGCCACGGCTCAGCCCTGCACGGCCGGCGCGGCCGGCGCGGTCGCCTTCGCCCGGGCCGACTCCACACGCTTGTCGTGCTTGGAGATCTCGGGCTCCCGGCTGCGCAGCTGGGCGTACAGCGGCGCCGCGACGAAGATCGTCGAGTACGTGCCGACGATGATGCCGATCAGCAGGGCGAGCGAGATGTCGCGGAGCGTGCCCGCGCCGAGGACGAACGCACCGATCACGAGGATCGCGGCCACCGGGAGGGCGGCGACGATCGAGGTGTTGATGGAGCGCACGAGAGTCTGGTTCTCGGCCAGGTTCACCGTCTCGGAGAAGGTGCGGGTCGTGCTGCCGAGCGCCTCCACGGTGTTCTCGCGGATCTTGTCGAAGACCACGACCGTGTCGTAGAGCGAGTAGCCGAGGATCGTCAGCAGTCCGATCACCGCCGCCGGCGACACCTCGGTGCCGGTGATGCCGTAGACGCCCGCCACGATCACGAGGTCGTGCAGGAGCGCGACGATCGCCGCGAGCGACATCTTCCAGGTGCGGAAGTACGCCCACATGGCCAGGGCCGCGAGGACCACGAAGATCACCAGGCCGCGCAGGGCCTGCTGGGTCACGTCGTTGCCCCACGCCGCTCCGATGAAGGAGGAGGCGACCTGGTCGGTGGGCACGTCGTAGGCCTCCGACAGGGCGTTCCGCACCGCGGTCGACTCGTCGGTCGAGAGCTGGCCGGTCTGCACGCGGATGGAGTCGTCGCCGACGATGGACACGCGCGGCACGGTCTCCGGAGCGACCGAGGTGACCGCGTCCGTCGCCGTCGCCTGCTCGAGGCTCGACGGCGAGGACACCGTGAACTGCGAGCCGCCGGTGAACTCGATGCCGAAGTTGAAGCCGCCGCGGGCGACCGTACCGAGCAGCGTGATCAGGATCAGGGCGAGCGAGACGAGGTACCACGTGCGGCGCCGGCCGACGAAGTCGATCGATCGCGCACCGGTGTAGAGGTCGTTTCCGAACTGCGAGAAGCTGGCCATCACGCGTCCTTCCCGTTCGAGTCGTTGGAGTCGCGCAGGCCGGCCGCCTCTGCGGCCTTCCGCTCGGCGATGGTCTGGCGCTTGGCCGCCTCGCGGGACGCGGAGGCGCGCTTGCCGGCGACCACCTGGTCCTGCGGACGGAAGGCGGCACGGCCGCGGTAGACGGCCCCGAGCGCCCGGGGATCCAGGCCCGACGCCTTGTGCCCCTCGGCGAAGAACGGTCTCGTGGCCATCAGCTGCAGGATCGGGTGGGTGAACAGCGCCACCACGATCAGGTCGATGATCGTCGTGATCCCGAGGGTGAGCGCGAAGCCGCGGACACTGCCGACGGCGAGGAGGAAGAGGACCACCGCGGCGAGCAGGTTCACCATGTCGGACGCGAAGATCGTGCGCAGCGCGCGCCGCCAGCCGGACTCGACGGCGGACTCGAGGCCGCGTCCGTCGCGCAGTTCGTCGCGGATGCGCTCGAAGTACACGATGAACGAGTCGGCCGTGATGCCGATCGCGACGATGAGACCCGCGACTCCTGCGAGCGAGAGGCGCAGTCCCTCCCGCCAGGACAGCAGCGTGACGACGAGGTAGGTGACGATCGCCGCGACGAGCAGCGAGGCGATCGTGACGGCCCCGAGCACGCGGTACTGCGCGATGGAGTAGACGATGACGAGGATCAGGCCGATGAGGCCGGCGAGCAGGCCGCTGGCGAGCTGGGCGGAGCCGAGCGTCGCCGAGATGCTGTCCGAGCTCTGGACCTGGAAGCCGATCGGCAGCGCGCCGTACTTGAGCTGGTCGGCGAGCGTCTTCGACGACTCCTGGGTGAAGGAGCCCGAGATCTGCGCGTTGCCGTCGGTGATGGCGGCGTTCGTCGACGGGGCCGAGATGACCCGGCCGTCGAGGACGATCGCGAACTGGTTCTGCGCACCCTGCAGCGCCACGAGGCGCGAGGTCACGTCGCCGAAGGCCTGCGTGCCCTGGTCGTCGAACGAGAGGTTGACGGCCCAGGTGCCGGTGCTGGCGCCGGAGGAGGTCGTCATCAGGCCGTTCGAGGCGTCCGAGATGTCCTCGCCGGTGATCTCCACCGGGCCGAGGACGTACTTCACCGTCCCGCTGTCGTCGCAGGTGATGAGCGGCTGGTCGGCCGGGGCGAGGTTCGGGTCCTGGCCGTTGAGGAACGCGCAGTCGAACGAGGTGTACTGGGCCTCGAGCGCCGGCGTGAGGTAGGCGAGGTCGCTCGCGTTCGTCGGCGAGGCGGTCGGCTCCGTCGCGAGCGACGGGTCGACGGGCGTCGGCGTGGGCGAGGACGTCGCGTCGCCGCCGACCGAGCTGTTGGTGGCCTGGCTCGCGACGAGGACCGGGCGGAAGTCGAGCTTCGCCGAGGCCTCGATGCGCTGGAGCGTCTCGTCGTCGGGCGTGCCCGGGATCGAGACGACGATGTTGCTCGAGCCCTGGGTCGTGATCTCGGCCTCGGAGACGCCGGACGCGTCGATGCGCTGGCGGATGATCGAGACGGCCTGCGTCAGCTGCTCCGACGAGACGGTGTCGCCGTCGTTCAGCTGCGGCTGCAGGACGATCTGCGTGCCGCCCTCGAGGTCGAGGGCGAGCTTCGGCGTCCAGGAGCCGCCGCCCCAGAGGACGGCCGCCGTGTTGAGTCCGACGAGAGCGAGGATCAGGACACCGAGCCAGCTCAGGGAGCGGCGGGCCTTCCGGACGGGGGTTGATGCGGCCACCCAGGGCTCAGCTTTCTCTTCGGTCGACGGTGATCGGCCCGGGGTCGCCCGGGCGTGGAGAAGGGCGGGCGGGCGCCGATGCGCCCGGCCCGACCAGGAGACTACTGCGCGTCGGGGCGGCGGTCGCGCTCGACCGGGTCCACCAGCGGGTCGCGGTGCGCGGAGTCGCGCTCGCCGAACTCGGGCGAGCCGGTCGCGGTCAGCGGGTCGGCCTCGTCCTCGGTGTCGACGGCGACGGCGTTCTCGCTCGGGTCGATGAGGCGGGCGATCGCCTGACGGTGGATGGTCAGCAGCGTGCCGGGGGTCGACTCGATGACGATCTTGTTCGCCTCGTCGTCGATCGACACGACGGTGCCGAAGAGGCCGGAGCCGGTCATGAGCTCCACCCCCGGCTGGAGGTTGTTCTTCATGCTCTCCGCGTCGCGCTGGCGCTTCTTGTTGTTGCGGAACATGAAGATGATCATCACGGCGAGCAGCAGGACGAGCAGGATGATCGTCGGATCCATGGGTGGGCCTTCCGGAGTGGATGGGCGATCCGCCGCGCGGCCTCAGGTCGAGGCGGAGCGGATCGAGCGGCCCGTCGGGCCTAGAGAATCATAGATCATCGGGGAACAGGGGCGGCTGAGCCGCCGTCCCCCGGGGGTCGATGCCGAAGTGGCGGTAGGCGGCGGGGGTCGCCACGCGGCCGCGCGGCGTCCGGGTCAGCAATCCGATCCGCACGAGGAACGGCTCGACGACGGCCTCGACCGTCTCCGCCTCCTCCCCCACCGACACGGCGAGGGTGTTCAGGCCGACCGGCCCGCCGTCGAAGCGGGTCAGCACGATCTCCATCACCGCGCGGTCGAGCCGGTCGAGTCCGAGCGCGTCGACGTCGTAGAGCTCCAGCGCCGCGCGGACGGCGGTCACGTCGGCCCGTCCGCCGTGGACCAGGGCGAAGTCCCGCACCCGCCGGAGCAGGCGGTTGGCGATGCGCGGGGTGCCTCGGCAGCGGCCGGCGATCTCGGCGATCGCGTCCGCGTCGATGTCGAGCTCGAGCAGCCGTGCCGCCCGGGCGAGCACCTGCCGCAGCTCGTCCTCCGCGTAGAACTCGAGGTGCGCGGTGAAGCCGAAGCGGTCGCGGAGCGGATTGGGCAGCAGGCCGGAGCGGGTCGTGGCGCCGACGAGCGTGAACGGGGCGAGATCCAGCGGGACGGACGTCGCTCCCGCCCCCTTGCCGACCATGATGTCGATCCGGAAGTCCTCCATCGCGAGGTAGAGCATCTCCTCCGCGGAGCGCGCCATGCGGTGGATCTCGTCGATGAAGAGGATCTCGCCGGGCAGCAGCGAGGAGAGGACGGCGGCGAGGTCGCCCGCGTGCTGGATCGCGGGGCCGCTGGAGAGCCGCAGGGGCGAGGAGCTCTCCTCCGCCACGATCATCGCGAGGGTCGTCTTGCCGAGACCGGGCGGGCCCGCCAGCAGGATGTGGTCCGGGGTCCGGCCCTGCATGGCCGCGGCCTTGAGCAGCAGCTCGAGCTGGCCGCGCACCTTGCGCTGGCCGACGAACTCGCTGAGGTTCCTGGGCCGCAGGGCGCCCTCGAAGGCGACCTCGGCCTCCGATGCGACCTCGGCGCCCAGCACCTCGTCGCTCACGAGCGGGCCGCCGGACCGAGGCGGGCGAGGGCGAGCCGGAGCAGCGCCTGCACGTTCGCGGCGTCGGACGCCTGCGCGTCGAGCAGGATCTCGTCGACCACATCGGCCGCGGTGCGCTCGGGCCAGCCCAGGCCGACGAGCGCCGCGAGCACGTTCTGCGCGGCGGTGGCGGCGGGACCGGAGCCGCGGGCGGCGCGCGGACGGACGGTCACCTTGCCGGCGAGCGACAGGATGATCAGCTTGGCCGTCTTCGGGCCGATGCCGCTGACCTTCCGGAACACCCCGTCGTCCTCGTCGGCGACCGCCTGCGCGATCCGGTCCGGCTCGACCGCGCCGAGCACGCCGAGGGCGGACTTCGGGCCGACGCCGGTCACGCCGATCAGCAGCTCGAAGATCTCAAGCTGCTCCTCGTCGGGGAAGCCGTAGAGGGTGAGCGAGTCCTCGCGGACGACGAGCACGGTGCTGACCGTGGTCTCGTCGCCGACGCGCATCTCGAGCGCGTGCTGCGGGGTCACGTTCACCGCGTAGCCAACGCCGTGGACGTCGAGGACGGCGAGACTCCCGCGGGCGGAGAGGACGGTGCCGCGGAGGGAGGAGATCACCGCGTCAGTCTAGATGCTCGAACAGGCGTTCGACTCGCGGCCTCGGCGGCGCGCCACGCCCGCTGCGCTGCTGTGCCGCCCGCCGCTCCGTCGGCACCGGCTCCCGCCGACCCGGAGGACGGCGTGAGAGGCGCCCGCCAGGCGTGGCAGACGGCCAGGGCGAGGGCGTCGGCCGCGTCGGCCGGCCGCGGCGGGGCGTCGAGCCGGAGGACGCGCTGGATCATCGCGGTGACCTGGCGCTTGTCCGCGGCTCCGTAGCCGGTGACGGCGGCCTTCACCTCGCTCGGCGTGTGCATCCCGACCGGGAGCCCGCGCCGGGCCGCCGCGACGAGGGCGACGCCGCTGATCTGCGCGATGCCCATCACGGTGCTGACGTTGTTCTGCGCGAAGACCCGCTCGATCGCGACGGCGTCGGGGCGGTGCTCGTCGAGCAGCGCCTCGAGCCCGTCGCCCAGGGCCAGCAGGCGGCGCTCCAGCGCGTCGTCGGGCGGTGTCCGGAGGACCGTCACGTGCACGAGGGTCGCGTGGCGGTCGCGCGAGACGTCGACGATGCCGACGCCGCAGCGGGTGAGCCCGGGGTCGATCCCGAGGACGCGCATCAGGCCGCCCTCCGGGATCGGGCCGGGCTCACCGCGTCACTCCTCGTTCTCGAGCTCGGCGCGCACCTCTGCCGTGATGTCGAGGTTGGTGTAGACGTTCTGCACGTCGTCCGAGTCCTCGAGCGCGTCGATCAGGCGGAAGACCTTGCGGGCCGTCTCGGCGTCGGCCTCGACCTGGAGGGAGGCGACGAACTCGATGTCGGCGGAGTCGTAGTCGATGCCCGCCTCCTGCAGGGCCGAGCGGGCCGGGACGAGCTCGCTCGGCTCGACGCGGACCTCGAAGCTCTCGCCGTGGTCGAGCACGTCGTCGACACCGAAGTCGAGGACCGCGCCGAGCACGTCGTCCTCGGTGACGCTCTCTCCGTGGGGCACGGAGATGACGCCCTTGCGCGCGAAGTTGTACGCGACGCTGCCCGGGTCGGCCATGGTGCCGCCGTTGCGGGTCATCGCGGTGCGGACGTCCGCCGCGGCGCGGTTCTTGTTGTCGGTGAGGCACTCGACGAGCAGGGCGATGCCGTTGGGGCCGTAGGCCTCGTACATGATCGTCGTGTAGTCGATGACCTCGCCGGTGAGGCCGGCACCGCGCTTGATCGCGCGGTCGATGTTGTCGTTCGGCACCGAGGTCTTCTTCGCCTTCTGCACGGCGTCGACGAGCGTCGGGTTGCCGGAGAGGTCGGCGCCGCCGATCTTGGCGGCCACCTCGATGTTCTTGATCAGCTTGGCGAAGGACTTCGCGCGGCGCGAGTCCTTGATCGCCTTCTGGTGCTTGGTCGTGGCCCACTTGGAATGCCCGGACACGGTGCTCCCTCGGAAATCTCGTTGCGTGCGGCCCCCGAGGGCGCCGCTGATGGCAGGGGCCAGTCTATTCGAGAGCCGGTCCGCGCCCGTCTCGGCCCGAGCACCGAGCCTTCCGCGCCCGTCTCGCCGGCGACGAGCCGCCGTCTCGGCAGCCCCCACACCGCCGAACCAGTGATCCGCGTGCCAGCGGATCGCTGTAGGCGGACGCGACCCGCTCCACCCGCCCCGCCAACTCCGAGAGCCGACCGCGGCGAGCCGGGCAGGGACCGGCTCCCACAGGCACCGCCGAACGCACGGTCCGCGTCCCAGCGGATCCCGCTAGGCGGACGCGACCCGCTCCACCCACCCC